>JBIICE010000322.1:0-3444 GCA_044239025.1 Verrucomicrobiales bacterium | reverse complement strand
CTCCACCTGTCAATTCCCCGCCCTCACGGCCAAAATTTGTCTTCCCAGGAACCGCAAGACACGCCAGAAACCCTACGTTCTACTTCCCACCCGAGCAGATCCCTCCGCCCGCGGAAGGTCAGAATCATTCCCATTCCCACACATGCAACCATCCACATCGACCCCACAGCCAGACCCGCAGCCCGCTGCCTCACGCCGCCATTTCATCGGCGGAGCCGCCGCCGCCGCTGCCGCCGTCAATCTCCCCATTCAGGCCTGCGCCCAGGTGGCCGGCAGCGATGAACTCAAACTCGCACTCGTCGGCTGCGGCGGTCGCGGGGGTGGCGCTGCTTCCCAGGCGCTCACAGCCGGCGGAACCCGCCTCGTGGCCATGGCCGACGCCTTCGCCGAACGCCTCGAACCCACCCTCTCGAGCCTCCAGGCTTCCTTCAAGGAACGCGTGGACGTCCCCGACAGCCGCAAGGCGATCGGTCTGGAAGCCTACCAGGAAGTCATCCAGCACGCGGACGTTGTCCTCCTGACCACCCCCCCGGGCTTCCGCCCCATGATGTTCAAGGCGGCCGTCGAAGCCGGCAAGCATGTCTTCATGGAAAAGCCGGTCGCCGTCGATTCCCCCGGCACCCGCATGGTCCTCGAACACGCCAAAATCGCGGAACAGAAGAATCTCAAGGTCGTCGTCGGTCTCCAGCGCCGCTACCAGGCCAACTACCGCGCTGCCAAGGAACAGGTCAAACAGGGCCTCATCGGCGACATCCTCTCCGCCCAGTGCTACTGGAATGGCGGCGGGATCTGGAAAGTCGACCGCAAGCCGGACTGGAAGGAAATCCAGTATCAGGTCAAGAACTGGTACCACTTCGTGTGGCTCTGCGGTGACCACATCGCCGAGCAGCACATTCACAACATCGATGTCATCAACTGGTTCATGGACGGTCACCCGGTGAGCGCTCAGGGCATGGGCGGCCGCGCGGTCCGCAACAATGCCAAGGAAACCCAGATCTTCGACCACCACTACGTCGAATTCGCCTACGAGAATGGGGTGATCCTCAACAGCCAGTGCCGCCACCAGCCAAACTGCTGGAACAGCGTCAGCGAAATCATCGTCGGCTCGAAGGGCACGCTCTACATCGACGGCGGCGGCGGAGCCAATATCAAGGACCGCTCCGGCAAGAGCATCTGGCGCTACCGCCCGCAGGGCACCGATGGCGATCCGTACCAGAACGAACACAACGAACTTTACGCCGCCATCCGGGCCAACAAGGCGCTCAACAACGCCCAGTACGGAGCCGAAAGCACCTTCACGTCCATCCTCGGCCGCTACGCCACCTACAGCGGCAAGATGGTCAAATGGGACGAGGCCCTCGCATGGAATAACAGCGAAATGCCTGCCAACCTCGCCTTCGACGCCCCCGCCACGGTCAACCCGGACAAGGACGGCAATTATCCGTTCGCCGTCCCGGGACAGTGCGACCCCTCGAAGCCGGGAGCCTACGCCTGAGCCGGCGTCCCGGCCGCGTCATCCGCGTCCTCATGTCACCCCGCTGCGTTCCGGCGCAGCGGGGTGATCTTTTTTGCCGCCTGCGCCTCCCCACTTGCCCTCCCGGATCTCCCCACCACCATGACGCTTCATGGTGGCTCGACAGATTTTCTATTCAGGACGCGTGCAGGGCGTCGGCTTCCGCTATTCCACCCGCCGCATCGCGGCCGGATACGAAGTCACGGGCTGGGTCCGCAACCTGACGGACGGGAGGGTCGAACTCCAGGTGATGGCGGCCGATCCGGACGAACTCGATGCCTTCCTCCGCGACATCCAGGAAACCAGCGAACTCGCCAACCACATCAAGGAAACGGAATCACATCCCATTCCCCCGCTCACCGGCGTCCGCGGCTTCTCCATCGTCTGACCCCCGCCACACCTCCCCGGAACCCAGCACTCCCCATTTTTCTCCATGCCTTCCTCCACCGGCCGCTTCGCCCTCCTCTCGTTCCCACTCGCTCCGCTCCGCTCGGTCGTCTCAAGGGTCGTCCCGAAATCCAAACTGGACGAACACCTCGGGAAATCGGCCTATTCCGTCCGCCTCCTGCGCTACTGGTGGGCTGCCCAGGCCCTCGCGGCAGAAGCCAAACGCAAGGGCCGACCCCTCCATGTGGTCGATCTCGGATGCGAACGCGGCTGGCTCAAGCAATTCACTCCGGAGGGAGCCGTGGCCCAATGGACCGGCCTCGACTGGAACCCGCGGCGCGAAGCGACGGAGATTGCGGGGTACGACACGGTCCTGCCCGCGAACTTCGATGAGAAACTGCCGCTGCCGGATGGCATGGCTGACGCCGTCGTCAGCTCGCACGTCTTCGAGCACCTGCCGCGCCCGGGCTACACCATGGCGGAGGTCAGCCGACTCCTCCGGCCCGGCGGGATCTTCCTCGGCTGCGCTCCCACCCTGCCCCACCCGGCGGCCTCGCTGCGCGAACGATGGTTCCGCCGGGAACTCGCGGCCGGACGGATCGTGCCAGGCGGCCACATCACCTGCCTCTCGCCCACGCGCTGGCGTCGCCTCTGCTACGAGGTCGGACTGGAAACGGAATTCGCCACGGGCAGCCATGCCTTCCGCCGCACGGGCAGCCCGCTCGAAAATCATGCATGGTGGATCCGCCTCAACCAGTTCTGGGCCGCCCTCTTTCCGTCGCTCGGCTCGGAATGCTGCGTGCAGGCCCGCCGCGCCGAACCTCTCGTGAGCACCCCGCAGTCGCTCCCGAAGGGCCATGGCCGCCACCGCGGCCTCTGGATCGCAGCAGTCCTCGCCACGCTCGCCGCCCTTGCCTTCGCCATCCGCTTCCTGCTGACCCGATGACGGATGCATGAAGAGCACTTATCCCTCCGGTCTTCCGGTTGCCAAGCCCGACGCCGGGCTCTAGTCCCTTCCCCAAGCCCCGCATGAAAGCCATTCTCGCCCTCGAAGACGGTGTCCATTTCCAAGGTGAATCCTTCGGAGCCTCCGGTTCCACGACCGGAGAAGCCTGTTTCAATACCTCGATGACCGGTTACCAGGAGGTCCTCACCGACCCTTCCTACCGCGGCCAGATCGTCGCCATGACCTACCCGCTCATCGGCAATTACGGGATCAATTCGGAAGACGATGAAAGCCTCCAGCCGCACGTGCGTGGTTTCGTGGTCGGGGAACTCTGCCGCCATCCCAGCAACTGGCGCGCGGATACCACTCTCGATGACTACCTCCGGAAAGCGAACATCCTCGGCATCGAAGGCATCGATACCCGCCGCCTCACCCGCCACCTCCGCACCCGCGGAGCCATGCGCGCCTTCCTGAGCACTGAAATCCTCGACCCGGCCGAGGCCGCCGCCCGCGCCGCCGCCAGCGCCCCCATGCAGGGAAGCGACTTCGTCCGCGAGGTCTCCACGCCTTCCGGCTACCTCTGGGACCCGGACCATTC
>JBIICE010000323.1:0-3444 GCA_044239025.1 Verrucomicrobiales bacterium | reverse complement strand
GCAATCGGCTGCCATTGGCGCGGTGCGGGCGAGCCTCGGGGCTGGGACTGGGGAGAACGTGTGCGTTCCGGGTCAGGAATGAGGCGAGTTGGTTCCGTTTGAGAATTTCAGCTGCCTCCGAGGGCGGCGGCCCATTCCTGGCGGGTTCGGAGGTAGTCGGAGGTGTCGTAGGGGTGGGAAGCGAGGACAACAATGGCAGCGTCCGGGGAATGGAGATCCTGTTCGGCCCAGACCATGGGAGGGATGTGCAGGGCGAGGTGGGGTTGGTTGAGGGTGATGGTGGCGTGGTGGGTTCCGTCATCGATGCGGACGCGGACGGAGCCATGGGTGCAGATGAGGAGCTGGTGGCAGAGGCGGTGGGCGTGTTCTCCGCGGACCGGACCGGTGACATGGTGCACGATGAAGAGCCGCTGGGGAATGAAAGGGAGGGCCGCATCGCCCTGGCCGAGGACGGCGAGCGGGCCGCGGTGGTCGCAGTGCTGGCGGAGGGTGATGAGCTGGCAGCCCCCGACACCGAGCGCGGTGGTGGCCCCTGTGTGGACGAGATCGCTGCCCGGATTGCTGGTGGGTGTGGGAATTTCCGGCTTCAGGGTGTCCATTGATTGACGGCTTGGATGACGTGGGCCACCTCGTCATCGGTGAGGTGAGGGTGGATGGGGAGGGAGACTTCCGAGTGGGCGATGGTACGGGCAACGTCGAGTGGGGTGGCGCATTCGAAGAGCGTGTGGCGCATGGCCGGCTGGTCCGGAATGAGACCCGGGTAGTGGATGGCGGACTGCACCTGGTGCTGCCGCAGGTGGGTCATGAAGCCGTCGCGGTTTCCGTTGAGCATGCGGATTGGGAAGAGGTGATGGACGCTGTGGCTTTCGGGTGGGGCGGGCAGGGGAACGACGGCAGGGTGGGCGAGTCCGCCGAGGTAGGCTGCGGCAATGGCGCGGCGTCGTGCGGTGCCGGCCGCGAGGCGAGGCAGCAGGGCCGAGCGGAGGATGGCAGCCTGGAGTTCGTCGAGGCGGCTATTCATGCCGAGGAACTGGTGCTCGTATTTGGCGGTCTGTCCGTAATCGCGCAGCGAGCGGCAGAGTGCTGCGAGTTCCGGGTTGCTGGTGAGAATGGCTCCGCCATCACCGAGGGCCCCGAGGTTTTTGGTGGGGTAGAAGCTCGTGGCGGCGGCGCAGCCGACGGAGCCGCAGGGTCGGCTCCGGTGGCGGGCACCGATGCTCTGGGCGCAGTCTTCGACAATGCGGATGCCGTGCTGCTTCTGGAGGGAGTCGAGTCGGTCGAGGTCGAGGCAATGGCCGTAGAGGTGGACGGGAACGAGCCAGCGGATATCGGGTCGGCTTGAGAGGACCTCATGAGCGAGGTGGAGGTCGAGCATGCCAGTGGCATCGGTGTCGCAGAAGACGGGGACGCCTCCGGCACGGATGATGGCGAGAGACGAGGCGAACGCGCTCAGCGGGGAAGTGAGAACGTGGTCGCCCGGCTGCAGTCCGGCGGCGCGCAGGGCGATTTCGATGGCGTCCATGCCATTGGCGGTGCCGATGGCGTGCGGAATCTGCCATGTATCGGCGAGATCCTGTTCGAAGGCAGCGACTTCCTGACCAAGGACGTACCATCCGGAACGCCCCACCCGTTCGCAGGCTGCGAGGATCTCACTGCCGCATTCCTGCCATTGGGCCGCGAAGTCGTTGCTGAGGATCATGAGGATGCGTTCGGGGTGTTCAGTTGGTCAGTCCGGGATTAGTGGAATCCGGGGAATTGTCGAGGGAGCGGATGATGCGGGCGGGATTTCCGGCGACGAGCGTGTGCGGGGGGACGCTGCGGGTGACGACGGCACCGGCGGCGACCATGGCCCCGGTGCCGATTTCGATGCCTGGGAGGATGGTGGCATTGGCTCCGATGGAGGCACCTTTGCGGAGGATGACGGGGAGGTATTCAGCTGGCCGCTCTTTGCTCCGGGGGAATCGGTCATTGCAGAAAGTGGCGTTGGGGCCAATGAAGACATCATCTTCGATGCGCATGGAGTCCCAGAGCTGGACCCCGCATTTTATGGTGACGCGGTCGCCGATGACGACATCGTTTTCGATGAAGACATGATCACAGACATTGCAGTCGGCTCCGATGACGGCGTTCGGGAGAATATGGGTAAAGGCCCAGATGCGGGTGCGGGGGCCGACGTGGTTCGACTCGCAGAGCGCGGCCGGGTGGATGCGCGGAGAGTTGGGCATGACTGGGTGTGGGATCTCCCATCCCGGGTGTGAGGAAGGGGCTTCGCTGCTGGCGGGTAGGAGGCGCTGCCCGAGAGGCTGTGATTCCGTGTAGAGGAGAGCCGGCAGGATTTGCAGCCATGCGGTGAAATCCGTGGTGGCGGGTGTGGTTCGGTTGCTGAGATCCGGTGGCGAGCAGGCTGTCTGTTGCGTGATGGAGCGGGGCAGAGTGTGGTTTTGCGAGGGGTTGAGCCATCCTGCGGCGAGGGCTCCGGCGAGGGCGGTTCCGATGGCCTCACTGGTAGGTCGTGGGGTCAGGGAGGCGGCTGCGGCGATGGGGACGAGGGCGTCGAGGTCGCAGATTTCACCTGCGGCGAGAATGTCCTGCGACCAATTTCCGCTCATGGAGGCGAGGCGGATGGCGAGGTTGATGGTGCGGCGGGCGGTATTTTTTCTGGATTCAGCGGAGAGCCGCTGGATGCGGCAGGCTTTGGCCATGATGCGGAGGTCGCTGAGGACTTTGGCGGGTTGGTCCTGGGCGGCTGCGGTGCGGATGAGCGAGGAATTGAGGATGCGGTAGGCGCAGAGAGGATCGGGGTCGGCATGGAAATACCCGTCGGTGGCGAGGCGGATCCACATGTCATAGTCTTCGTAGATGAGGGATTCATCATAGCTGCCGGCTTTGGCGAGGGCCGAGCGGCGGACGAGAGAGGACATGGCCGGGATGAACGGTCCGCGCAGGAGTTCTGCGAGGATGTCGCCGGACGGGAGTTCATCGAAGCTGCGGTGGCTCCGGATGAAGGGGTCGGGCAGGGGATTCCCGGCTTCGTCGATGCAGAGGGCTTCCGAGTAGGCGACGGACCACTTGTCACCGCGGGAGGAAAGCGTGTTGACCTGACTGGCTGTTTTGCCGGGGAGCCAGTAATCGTCGGTGGAGATGAGAGCGAAGAAGTCGCCTGTGGCGTGTGTGAGCATCCGGTTCACATTTGCGCAGATGCCGCGGCGTTCCGTTTCGAGGAGGAGAGTGGTCGGAATCGGGGAAGTGCGGGCCCAGTCGCGGATGATCGTGGCGGAGGCATCAGCCGACGCATTGTCGAGGATGATGAGTTCGGCATGGGGCCAGTTCTGGGCGGCGATGGAGTCGAGGCACTGCCTCAGGTAGGGGGCGTGATTGAAGCAGAGAGCCAGGAAAGAGACCTTGGGCTGCGGGGGCATGAGGGACGGTATGGGAAGGGCCGAG
>JBIICE010000107.1:0-13793 GCA_044239025.1 Verrucomicrobiales bacterium | reverse complement strand
GCAGCCGGAACTCCCGGATGCGGACCGGAAACCGCCGCTCCAGAATCTCGGTATCGGTGATCGCCGTGTTCGTCATGTGCGTATGAATCCCGGAAACTCCATGGTACCCGGGGCCAGCCCCACTGCCGCCGCAGATCGTCTCGTAGTGCCCCCAGGTCGCCGCCCCGAAAATCACGTTGTTCATGGTGCCCTGACTCGCTGCCTCCAGCCCGAGGGCCCGCACCAGCAAGCCCACAACCCGCTGGCTCGTCTCCACGTTTCCACCGACCACCGCCGGCGATGACCGCGGATCGTCCGCAAAGGGCGGATTCAGCAAACCGGGCGGCAAGACCAGATCCACCGGCTCCAGCAGGCCTTCATTCAATGGCAGCGGCTCCCCGATCCACAGCCTCAGCACATACAGAACGGCACTCCGGATGATCGCAGGAGTCGCATTGCGGTTGCCGGGGTGCACGGCACCGCTGCCGGCAAAGTCAATGCGCAGCCTCCCACCGGACAGCTCGAGCCGCACCCGCAGCGCCGTCCCATCATCCATCACATCATCGGCTTCCCAGCGGCTGCCCTCGCGGAAAGTGCCGAGCCTCCGCGACATGGCACCCGCCGCCGCACCGGTCACCCCGCCCATGTGGCTCCGCACCACGGCCGTGCCATGACGGCGGCAGAGTTCCTCCAGAGCCGCGGCCCCATGACGCACGGATGCCACCTGCGCCCGCAGATCCGCCAGATTGTCCTGCACCGCCCGGCTCGGCCACTCATGCTCCCTGAGAAGGGATTCCACCCGGGCCCAGTCCAGCCGCTGCGGGACCAGTACGACTCCCTCCTCGGCAAGACAGCGGGCCGCAGGAGGCATGGACCCCGGCGTGATCCCGCCAATCTCGGCATGATGCGCCCGGTTGGCCACAAACCCCGCCAAGTCCCCGCCAGCCGCGAAGACCGGGCAGATCACGGTCACGTCCGGAAGATGCGAACCACCGAAGGCCGGATCATTCGTGACCCAGATATCCCCGGGCCGCGGTGCCAGCGATGCCGCGGTCCGGCGCACGCATTCACCCAGGGCTCCCAGATGCACGGGAATGTGCGGCGCATTCACCACCAGATTCCCCGCAGGGTCGAGCAGTGCGCAGGAATAATCGAGCCGCTCCTTCACGTTGGCCGAGACCGCAGTCCGCCGCAGCAACTCTCCCATCGCATCGGCGATCCCCTGAAACCGAGCCCGGAAAAGCTCGGCCTCCACTGCTGCTGCCCGCGCATCAGCCGCGCCGGCACCACCCTCCCAGTCCAGCCGCCAGACCCCACCCGCACCCCTCACTGCCCGCCAGCCTTTCTCCACCACCAGGGTGCTGAAGCCATCCTGCACCAGAGCAGGGCCCGCCAGCGATGCTTCTGTCTCCGGAAATTCCTCCTTGTCCACCGGCTCCCGTTCCTCACGCGCCACCACCCGCAGACTCACCAGCTCGATCTTCCGGCCCACCGGCAACCCGGTTCCATACAGCCTCTCGTACTCCGCCGCAAAAAGCTCCCGGCAACCCGCAACCCCCGGGAATTCCACCACAAGCACCCCATCCTGACCCGCCAGCCGCATCTCGGCCAGACAGCGGCCCGCCAAACCCGGACTACCCAGTCGTTCCAATGCTTCCCTTCCGAGGTGCTCCACCCATCCATCCACCAGCTCCGCCACCTCATCCAGCGGGCGCAGCACCTGCCGAACCGCAAATGTCCCGCGTGCCGCCCACAGCGCCCCCCACGCACTCAGCAACCCCGCATGGGGCGATACCAGTATCCTCCGGATCCCCAACTGCCCCGCCACCGCGCAGGCATGCTGCGGCCCGGCTCCTCCAAAGGCCACCAGCACATAATCCGCAGGATCACAGCCATCCCGCACCGAAATCCGCCGCACCGCCTCGGTCATTCTCGCCACCGCAATCTCCAGCAGACCCTCGAGCAGCTGCCGGTCGGATTCCGGCGCGGGCAATCCGTGCCTGACCATCCCGGCGCGGAACTCCGCCAACCGCCGCCGCGCGGCCGCCTCATCCAGCGGAATCCCCGCCTTCGCCGGATCCAGCCGCCCCAGCAGCAGATTCACATCAGTCAGCGTCAGTGGCCCACCCTTGCCATAACAGGCCGGACCGGGATCGGCTCCGGCACTGCGCGGCCCCACGGCCAAACCCTCGGCAGTCACCTGACAGACCGACCCCCCACCCGCCGCGACCGTCTCAATCGCCAGCGCCGGAGCCAGCACCACATTCCGCCCCACCCTCTGCTCGAAACGATACCCGGCCGCGCCCTCATGCCTCGCCACATCCGTGCTGGTCCCGCCCATGTCCAGAGTCAGCACCGCCCGCTCCCCGCAGGCCTCGGCCACCATCGCACAACCCGCCACCCCACCAGCCGGTCCACTGAGCAGACTGTCGCAGGCCCGGAATTCTTCCACCGCCGCCAGCCCCCCTGCGCTCGTGAGCAGCAGCAACTCCACGCCTTCTCCCATCGCCCCGCGGATGGCGGAGGCAAAACGCTCAACCACCGGGGCAAGGGCTGCGTTCAATACCGCCGTCTGCACGCGCGGCAGATACCGCACCACCGGCGCCAGCTCGCTGCTCAGCGAAACCGACTGAAACCCAGCGTCCCGCAGCACCTGCCCCACCATCTTTTCATGCCCCGGATTCAGATCACTGTGCAGCAAAGCCACCGCCGCCGTCCGGCAACCCTGCGCCACCAGTTCCGCCGCCTTCGCAGCCAGCATGGCACCATCCAGTCCCTTCACTACCTCTCCCGCAGCCCCCAGGCGCTCGCTCACCTCAACGACCAGCCCGTGCAGGGGCGGCTCCCGGAAATGCCCCAGGGCAAAGAGATCTTCCCGCCGCTGATCCCCAATCTCCAGAACGTCCCCGAAACCCTCCGTCACAAACAGCACCGGGCGATCCCACGTACCCTCCAGCAGCGCATTGGTCGCAAGCGTCGTCGCCACCCGGAACTCCATGCCCGGAAACGCCTCGCCCATCCTTGTCCCCGTCAGCACCCGCGCCCCCACCACCGGTGCCGGCTCCCCAGTCCCCAACTCAATCACGTCTCCCAACCCCGGGCCCGGATCCCCCTCCCATTCCAGAAGATTCCCACGGCTCCCACTCACACGGAATACCCTGCCACCGCCGCTCCGCAGCCACCATCCCCGGAAAAAGTTCACCTCATAGTCCCCACCTCCGTCCACAAGGCAGCAACCATCCCAGGGAAGCCCGCTTACCACCATCCGGAGCACGCCCGACGACAGCACCTTGCATCGACGCTGCTCCCCGCAGGGCGCAACTGCCACACAGTCCGTAAACGTACCCCCACGATCCGCCGCCATCCGCCAGCGGCCCGAACTCGTGGTTCCCATGACACCAGCCAGGTTTGTTTCATCCGCCGCCCTCATGAGGCAGGCCCGCCGGCACTATTGGGTGGAAAGCGATTCCAGCCAGCCCGCTTCCACCAGAGAATCATTGAAAACTTCGGTAACCTCAGCCGGGTAAATGCGGCGGGCCGACTCCAGCCACTCCGTGGCCTCATCCTTCTTGTCCTCCACAAAACAACGTACTGCCTCCGCATAGTAGTAAGCGGGCGACGCGTCATCGTACTGATCAAAGGTCGCCGCCATCGCCTGAGCCTTCTCGGCCCTCTTGAGCTGATACTCGCAGATCATGACCTTGAACTTCATGAGCGCATCGCTCGACTGATCCGGGCGGCCCTTGTCAGCCAGAAGCTTCGAGAAAGCAGCAATGGCGTCCTCCCACTTCTTCTCGACAAAATCAATCTCCGCCAGATTAAACCGGGGATGGAACGCCTCCGCACCACCACCCGCAGAAAGCGTGGCCGCCTTCTGAAAGTGCTCCCGGGCCGATTTGAAATCCCGCATCCTCGTGTACACCGCCCCGCGGAGATTCTCCACAAAGTGCGAGTCCCCGGTGATCTTCTCGACAGTCGTCAGCTTCTCGAGTGCCTCCTGCCACCTCACCCCGCGCACAAAATTACTCACGTCCGACAGTTCCCGGATCACTTCCCCTCTCTGCTCGGGAGTCAGCTTCTCCAGACCAGGAAGATTCATCTGCTGACCCGCCGGAATCGGCGCAACCCCCGACTCGGGCTTCGCAAGGGCGGCACCGCCCGGCTCCAGTTTCGATTCACCAGCAGCTTCCGCCGGCGCAGGCACCTTCTCACCAGCCGCCCCTGCCCCGGGAGCCGCAGGCGGCACCGCATCGGTCTTCTGGGCCATCACCTGAGGCAGAAATGCCATCGTCAGGCCAGCGGAAAGGAGGAGGGAAGCTTTCATAATTGAGTCATCTTTATCCGGGAAACGCAGCGCAATCAATGGTAGATGCCGGGGAAACCACCACCAACCCGGATCACGGAAAATACTTTTCCCGGAGGGCCGCGATCGCATCCAGCATGATGTCGGATTCCTCCCGCAGCTGGGCATCAAGGCTGGTGGCCGCGCGGTTGTGCCGCCGGTGCAGCTCCGTCAGCCGCCTGGCAATATCCTCACTGCTCATGCCCGGAGTAATGCCGCACAGCACCTCCGGCGAGGCCGCCCGGTCCAGCGGCCGGGATGCCTGCTCCGCCCAAACCCGCCGCGCATCAGCCGACCCCTTCACTTCACGGGGTCCCGCCGCACCAGCACGATCCGCCGCCGGACGCGCCGCCACGGCAGCTGCCCGGCGCGGCCGGAAGAGTCGTTTCAGAAATTCAATCATGGCGAAAATCAGATATGCATTGACCTCACTCGATCCTCATGCCCGCAAACTGCTCGCGCCGCACCTCCACCTGATCATCCGTCAGGACCCCGGCCCCCTCATACGTGACCGCCACCTCCGTCACCTTGCCGGACCGCTCATCATGCACCTGCGCATGAACCCGCTGGTTCTCATCGTAACGGTACGTCACCGTCACCTCGCAGCCCGCCGGGCGATTCCGCGGCACTTTCAGCGAAATCCTTCCGACGACATCGACATAGCGCGGATCCGTGTCCTCGCCCTGCGTGATCTCCACATCAATCGATTCCTCGTTGTCCTCGGAGGTCACATAGGTCTGACTCTTCTCGCAGGGGATCGGCGTGTTCTTCGGAATCACCACCGTGTTCGCATACGTCTGCCGTCCGGTCGCCGCATCCTCCACCAGCGCCAGCGTGCCGTAGCTGTGATTGCAGACTTCCTGAACGTCGGCCCCCTTCATCGCAAAAAGAGCCGCCCCCAGCGCCACACATTCATCCACATTCCCACAACTCACCGGCTCCTTCCCGAAATACTCCTGGAGCATCGTCCGCACCCTCGGCATGCGCGTGCCACCCCCCACAAGGGCCACATGATCAATGTCTCCGGGAGCCAGCCCCACGGAATCAAGCGCCTGCTCCACCAGCAGAATCGTCCTTGTGAAGAGCCGACTCACGGCGACCTCGAAGTCCTCGCGCGACAATTCAATGCGCGCCATGCCCCCCGAAGAATTCCCCACGGTCTCGCTCGCCAGCCGCAGCTTGGAGAGCATCTTCTTGAGATCTTCACCGCTCTGCAGCACCCGCCTCCGCTCCAGTTCGCTGTCCCAGAGCCCCACCCCATGCGCGTGCTGATACGCCTCTCCCATCAACTCAAGAATCCGCTCGTCAAAATCCGATCCCCCCAGCCTCCCGGCCCCTTCCGACGTCAGGCACCGGATCCCGCCACGATCGACTTCCAGGATCGTGATATCCAGAGTCCCGCCCCCAAGATCGTACACCATGACCCGACCCTCCAACTGCCGGGCATGTGCATAGTAAAGGGCCGCTGCCGTCGGCTCATTCACCAACCGCACCACGTTGAGACCGGCAATCCGCCCAGCCGCCAGCGTGGCCCGCCTCGCCAGTTCATTGAAATTTGCGGGAACGGTCAGCACCACATCGCGAATCGGACCAATCATGCGCGACCCCTCCCGCTGCATTTTCGCAAGGATCAGCGCCGAAATCTCCGCTGCCGTCCATGGCCGGCCACCGACTGCCACCGAAAAATCCGGGTCGTCCATGTGCCGCTTGATCAGCTGCACGGTCCGCTCGGCATCCCCACTGTCCCGCGCCGCTTCGCCCACCAGTCGGATGTCCTCATGAGGATCAAAGTAGACCACTGACGGCGTCAGCCTCCCGCCATCCGCATTCGGCACAATCTCCGGAGTGCCATCCGGACGCACCCAGGCCATGCCCGTGGTGGTGGTTCCTAAATCGATTCCAACGAATTGCGGCGAAGCTTGCATGCCCGGGTGACTCTCCTAACTGGTTTCGTGCACGCTATCCGCCGCCCCGGGGAAAGTCAAAGTGGAACCTTGCCCGGCCACGCTTCCCAGCAACTCATTGACGACGCGCCGCACCGGCCCGGACATCGGCAGTTCCCCCACCCGACCGAGCGGAATCCATTCTTCCCCTTCACCGGCAGTGGCCTCGGAATGACCGTAAACACAGTAGGTGATCCGATGGCAGGTCACCGCATGCAGGGCCCGCATCAGCAGGGGAAGCGGAGGGTCGGTCACCGCACATTCCTCCCGCAGGGGCAATCGCCACAGGCCCCGCCGTCGCGTGCCGGTTTCCCGGGTCAGCAGCAACTGCCCGTTACGGCAGGCAAAAATGGCATGCTCCGTGACCTGTTTCATCCCGGGAGCGGACCGCCTCCGCGGGCGGACCTCGGCCCCCGGGCCGGCCGAAAGACAGAAGCCACGCAGCGGACATGCGTCACAACGGGGCCGCCGTGGCGTGCAGACGCGCTGCCCGAGTTCCATCAGGCCGCCGTTCCATTCGCGCGGCTTCCCGGGATCGACCAACCGCTCCGCCCATGCCCACAATACCCGCTGGCCCGCCGGAACGTTCACCTCTCCATCCCACGCAAACAACCGCGCCAGAACCCTCGCCACGTTGCCATCAACAAGGGCCGCCGCCTGCCCCAACGCAAAACTCAGCACTGCCCCGGCCGTGTACCGTCCAATTCCCGGCAGCGCCCCCACCTCGCCGGGATCCCCGGGAAACTGTCCACCGTGCCGCTCCACGATCGCCCGCGCCGTCTTCTGCAGATTCCTCGCCCTCGTATAATAACCCAATCCCTCCCAGCACCTCAGCACCTTGTCCTCATCGGCTGCCGCCAGCGCTGCCACCGTCGGAAACTCCGCCATCCACCGTACAAAATACCCCTTTCCCAGCACCGTTGCCACCCTCGTCTGCTGCAGCATCACTTCCGACACCAGCACCGCATACGGATCCTGCGTGCGCCGCCACGGATAGTCGAGCGCTGCTCCCGCGTACCATCCCGTCAGCGCCGCCCGCAGCTCCGGGATCCTGCCCTCGTCCAGCGGCAGTTCCTCTTCAGCGGCTCCCCTTGGTCTCACGGCTCAGCTGGTCAGTATTGCGGGGCGGAATCGGAATGACTTCCAGAGACCTGACCTCGTAGCCCCCTCCCGGCACCTCCGCGACCTCATAGCGCCGCCGTTCAGCCTCTTCCTGCCACGACCAGGCCGCCACCGCCTCGCGTCTCCCGTTGACCGCCGGCGTCAGGCTGCTGATCTGCAGGATCAGCGGCGAAACCCCCGTCGCTTCATCAAAAATCCTCACTTTCCCCCCGGCGGCTCCGGCAACCAGCCGACGGTAGTGAAACAAAGGCAACTCCGGCGAGTCAAATGGCTTCTCGAATTCCGCCGACGCCTGCTCCATTTTCTCCCCGACCGTGATCGTCAGCCCACGCGCGTCCTTCCTCCGGGGACTGTCCTCGAGCACCCGGCGCAGCACCGCGGCACCCGCAGGCGATTCCAGCTCGCTGCGCTCGCTCGCTCCCCCGCGTTTCCGCGGGCCACAGGATGCCAGACCCAGCAGCAGAAGGGTCATGAAAAATCGGCGGTGCAGCATGTCAGAAGTCGAGATGAATTTCAGTGCGGCGGTTGCGCGAACGCCCTGCCGGATTGTCCACGCCGCCATCGAGTCGATTCGGATCCAGTGGCGCGCTTGCCCCGAATCCGATGGTCTCAATCTGGGAAGCCGCAACCCCAAGTAATGCCAGCTGCCCACGCACCGCCGCCGCCCGCTCGTGCGACAACCGGTAATTGTAATCGTCAGCGCCGAGACTGTCCGCATGCCCCGTGAGCCGCAGCCGCCGCGCCGGATCCGACTTCAGCAGCTCCGCCACTATCTTCAGCTGCTGCACTGCCCGTGGATGCAGAACGCTGCGGTCGAACTCAAAATAGATCACAATGCTCTCGCCCCCTGACGGCGACCGCACAATCGGCGCATAAAATACCGTCCCCGCAGCCGTCGCCTTCACATAGGCATCCAGCAGGCGGCTGAAATCAACGGACTCCACCCGCCACGACCCATCGGCCTGACGCTGCATCTCCATACCGATTTCGCTTTCCGACCCTCCATCGGCAGGCCGCACTTTCGTGATGGCCCAGGCCTGGCCGCCATTCTCCGCAGTCACGGTCACCGGATGATCGGAATCCGGGGTATAGCCTCCTTCCTCGAAAACGATGCAGAGCCCCGCCAGCTTCTCATGGGGCACCTTGCCCGGATTGGTCAACTGACGCGCTGTCCGGAAGTCCCGGCCAATGAGCGACGACAGAAACTCCGACGCAGCCCCCAGCGCATCTTTCTCCACCCGCAGCGATTCAAGATCCAGCACCACGTTGCGGTTCCGCAGCCGCCCGGCCCCGGCTGCCGCCAGCCGCTCACCGACCCGGATGGCCTCGATTTTCCAGCCTTCGCGGCCTTCGCGGCGCAGATCAATCTCGGGATACCCCGGCAGCGGCGGCACGCCAGCCTCACCGGGCTCAAGGACCAGCTGGTAACGACTCAGCCCGGACGCACTGCCAGTCTTCCTCCAGCGCCCTTCCCCGGCAGCCACCCGGTACCCGGCTCCTCCCAGCAGATGACGCAGAAATCCTGCCGCGGGACTCTTCCCGGCCTCCCCCGCCAGCAGCATGCCTTCCTCCACCCGGTCTTCGGCCAGCAGTCTTCCAAATTCCCCCAGCAATGCGGACGCCTCACGGAAATGCGCCTTCGGATCACCCCCGGACCGTGGAGCCACCGCCGGCTTCCCGCTGGACACCGCTGGCTTCGGCACCGCCGCGGGGACCAACGCAGCACTGCCACCGCCAGTCGGTGGCCGAGACCGCTGCCCGAGCCACGTGGGCAGGGTCAGCAGAAAGAAAAACAGCACGGACAATCCCACAATGCCCCCAAACACGAGGAATGGGGTCAGAAACGAGCCCTGCGGGGCAGATGTCGTCCGGGTTTTGCTCACAACTGTAGAAACGCCCGGATTCTACCTGCGGACAGCGGAAATGCAAAAGCCCCGCGGAACCCCGCTGCCCAGCCGCTCAGGGACCTGCCACCCACTCCACCACCCGGCAGTCAAACTGCTCCTCGATCCCGGGGAAGACCGCCAGCACGCGGAACTGCGACGGATCCCGCAGCGCAGCCATCTCGGCTGGCTGCTGCGCCTCATGAAACCCCTGGTACGCCCACGCCACGCACAGCCGGTTTCCCTTCCGCCGGGCTTCCGCAAGCACCTCGTCGAGGTCCCGGCCCCGCAGATCCACCACGCCGGGAAGATAACACTGCAGCAGATTCGCCCCCAGACCATAACCGGCCACCACGGTCTGCTCGCCCGGCCGCCCCATCTGCTCACGAAGCAGGCCCGCCGTTTCCCTCCACGGACAGTAACTCCTCCCGGTCAGCACGCGCAGCTGCGGAATCCAGCTCAGCCCCAGCACGGCCACCCCGGCCGGAGCCAGCCAGCGCGGCAGCTTTCCCGACCCCATCGCCACCCCCCAGCCGACCGCCAGCACCGGACCAAGCGCCATCACAAACCGATGGTAAAAAAAACCTCCCGTCAACGCGGTCACCGCCATCAGCATCACAGACCCCGCCAGCACCGCCAGACAAAGGAGCCGACCAAGGCCATCCAGTTGCCCCCGCACCAGCAGACCGGCCAGCGCCGGCAGCAGGAAGAGCAGGACCGCCGCATGACCGATTCCTTCCTCGCCGGAACTCACCGCTCCCAGCGTCCTCTTCAGGTAGTCCAGTGTCAGCAGATTCCCATCCGCATTCCGCCCATGCCAGCACACCGCCTGCAGCAGACACGGCAGAAACAGAATCAGAAAGACACAGGCCGCCAGCGCCGCCAGCACCGTCAGCCGGATCATCAGCAGCCTCCTCACCACGGGGTCGCCATTCACCCGCGCAATCACCACCATCCCCGTCCCGAACAACCCCAGACACAGAAAACCATGTGCCAGCGCATGCGACCACATCATCAGGCAGAAGCCCACCGCCAGCAGCAGCCACCACCGCCACGCCCCTCCCCCGGGAATCCGCCACGCCTCCCACGCCGACAGCAGCGTCAGCGGAACAATCAGCATGGTCATGCCATACGACCGCGCATCCACCCCATAACGCAGCAGCCATGGATGCAGCGCCATGACCCACGCCGCCGCCAGGCCCGCGCGCTCGCCTGCCCAGCGCTTCCCGAGCACGGCCACACACCAGACCGCCCCCAGCCCAGCCAGCAGAACCGGCAACCGCAGCGCCACCTCATGAATGCCACCTGCAGGCTCGCCGCGCACCGCCCGCCAGCTCCGCTCCACCAGTTTGGCAGGCACCGTCTGCACCGCATGATTCGTCGGCTTCCCGTAGTACCAGAATGCCCGGTCCCATGACCATTCCCGGAACTCCCTGCCGCCTCCACGCGCCTCCCGCCATTCCCCCAGGGTCGCATAGCGCACATTCCACAGTTCATCCCACCACAGACTGCCCCGGGCCAGCGGCAGCCTCAGCAGCATGGCCACCAGCACCGCACCGAACACCATCAGCCGGAAAAACCGCCCGCTCCGCTCACGCTGCTCACGCTGCTCACGCTGCTCACCGGGGCCGGACCCCTTCGCATCTCCCAGCCACCACCGCATCGTCAGCAACGTCACCATCACGACCACCGTGGTCACCACCGCGGCCAGCCACGTGCCCAGCGAAACGGCCAGTTTCCAATCGTAAGTCTGCCCACCCGCACGACTCTCCCGGAATCGTTCCCATGCCACCGACGGAATGCCCCGCCCATTGGCCAGCGCCACCCACCATGCCACCACGACCAACCCCGACAGCAGCAACACCCCCGACAGCCCCAGGCGGGTCAGCCTCCCAAACCAACGCCTCCTGATGCTGTGTGCGTGCTCCATGACTCAAGGAATCCTGCTCCGGGTGCCCTCACGCCAGCCTCACAAGGTCACGGAGGTACTGCGTCCACAGAAAAAAACAGCCGCGCCACGAATACCGCACCCGTCCATCCGCATCCTCCCGCAGTATCCCCGCCTCCACATTGTACCGGAACTGACCTGCCAGTTCACCAGACATCCTCCGGGCCAGTTCATCGACCTCGATCGCCTCGGCAGCACTCAGCGGACTTCCCGCCACCCGCTCCACCCACGCGACGTGACCCTCCAGCAGTTCTGCCACCGACCCGGCTTCCGCCACCTGCCGCACCATCACCTCCGGCCGGGGCTTCATCGCCGCGGAAAATGGAAAATCCGAGGTCACATAGTGCCGTCCATCCCCGTAGCGGGTCGTCACACTCAGATGCGTCACCGCCACCGCTCCCTGCTCCTGATAACAGACGCACAACTGCAGCCGATCGGTCTCCCGGTAGAATATGCGCACAAACTGCCGGATGCCCCCAGCCTCCCAGCCGGCGTCGTCGCCGCGCTCGAAGCCTTCCTCCCCGACCTCCGTGGTCAATAATCCCAGATCGGGAAACTCATCCGCGTTCGGCGCCGCACAGCGCCCCAATTCCTGCTTCGCCGGCAGGCGCATCGGCCTCACCCGCAGCAGAATCTCCACCCACGGCAGCAGCAACCACACCCCGAGGGCCAGCACTCCTGCCCCGGGCGAGCCGCCCCCGGCAAAATACCCCGCAAGATAGGTCGCCACCAGGTACAGCACCGCCCCCGCCCGCCGCGGCAGCGGAGCCTCAAAGGTGCGGAGCCCATGGCCAGCCAGCCATACCCCGGCCACAACAAGAAATGCCTGCATGTCAGCGACGCTTGCCATCAGCCAACCCCGCGGTCAACGCCGCGCTCGCTCAGTCCGCAAAAAGAAACTCGCTCGTGCACAGCAGGACCTGCGCATACGCCTCCCACGCCGACAGCCCCGGCCCGCCGAAATCCCGCGCCGCATCCGCCAGTTCCACCCCGCTCACCTCATCACGCACCACCGGAGCCCAGCCAAAACTGTCGGAATGATCGTTCCCATGACGGTCCACTGCGAAATCCAAAGTGTCTCCGGCCACCACCTCAACCGACGCGACCAGGGCCTCGGCTTCCCCACCACCGGGAACCTGCGCCTCCCAGAGGATCCCATGACGTGAATGCCGGATGACCGCACGCACCCCGTCGCTTTCCTTCGCCTTCACCGTCACTTTCCCACTCAGCCGCACCCGTCCGGGCTCCGCGACATTCCAGCGGCGGACCGCCGCTTCGCTTCCCGGATGCCCTCCCTCCCGCTGCAGCATGACCCACCCGCCTTCCCGGTCCGGAAGCTCGGCGGAAACCGACCATCGTCCGTTCCCATGCCAGGGAAACGGCACGAATTCCAGGGACCCGTCTTCCCAGCGTCCGCGGCCATACTGCCAGCGCGTCCCGCTCTGCCTCGGTTCGGCCCGCAGCGCATCCACCGCCGCCAGCTGCACCGCCAGCTCACCCGCGCCCGGCTCGCGCTGCAGCACCCTCCGGAACAATTCCCTGATCCTCTCCGCAGTATCCTGCAACCCAGCCGCCTCCACCTGCGCCACCACCCGCCTCGCCTGCGCCTGCACAAACGGGTTGTTCATGAGATAAAGCGACTGCTGCGGGACGGTCGTCTCAAAACGCCGCGGAGCCGTGTTGTCGGGACCCGCAAAGTCAAAAGTGCGGAACGTTCCCGGAAGATTCTGACGGTCAATGAATCCATAAACCGCCCGCCGGTGCGTGAAGGGCTCCGCCAGCAGATCCACGGATCGTCCGTACATCGCCGCATCCAATCCTCCGCTCACTTCCACGAGACTGTCCCGCAAGGCTTCGAAATCAAGGCGCTGACGGCTCTGACGCCAGTGCAGCCGGTTCTCCGGATCGCGCGCCGCTGCCTCGGTCCGCTCCACGGAATCCTGTTGCCACGTCCGCGAAAGCAGGACGCTCCGCAGAAATTTCTTCAGCGACCACCCCTCGGCCATGAAACTCGCCGCCGCCCATTCCAGCACCTCCGGCTGCACCGGTGGAGCCGTCCGCACCCCGAAATCACCCACCGCATCCACCAGCGGCACCCCGAACAACCGACCCCACAGCCGATTCACAAATACCCGAGCCGTCAGCGGATTGTCAGGCGACGCAATCGCGCGCGCCAGCTGCAGGCGGCCGCTTCCCTCGTTGAGCGGCTGCGGCTCACCCTCGCTCAGGCATGAAAGAAAACGCCGCGCCACCTTTGGCCCCGGCCTCCCGGGATTGCCGCGGATGAACACCACCGGATCAGTGCACTTGGCACGGTCCACCAGCACCATGGCCCGCGGCGGAGCCGCCGGACTCGTCGCCCGGAACTTCTCAGTCTCCTGCTTCAGTGCGTTAAGCGCTTCGCGCTCTTTCCGGTTGTAGCCAGACTCCAGATCCGCCGCCGGCAGCGACCGCAGTGGTTCCGCCGCCGCCGGTTCTCCCATCCCGCCGTCCCGCACCCACTGCCGCCAGCGCGCCAGCACCACGGGATTGAGATCACGCCCCCGCGCAAACTCGCGCAGTTCCGGCCCGTCGCG
>JBIICE010000005.1:0-47751 GCA_044239025.1 Verrucomicrobiales bacterium | reverse complement strand
CGCAGGATTCCATGGCCAACCCTCCTCCCATGGGGCCTGCTGGTCGTCTTCGGCCTCGCCAACAGTGCCGCCATCACCGCCGCACGCTTCCAGTTCCCCGACTACAGTCCGTTCCAGTCGCGCTACCCCAGCTACACGCTCTGGTGGATCCTCGGAACCATCGGACTCCTCTCCGCCCTGCCGGCCGCTCACTCCGTCCGGCGCGTGAAGTGGATCCTCCTTCCCGCAGCCGCATGGTGCTGGCTCTGTGGTGCATGGCAGGGATGGGCCGACTGCGAACGCATCGCATGGCACTCCCGCAACGCGGAAGCCGCCGTCGTCCTGCGGTACGTCGCCATGGAACCGGAACTGATCCACCGCATTTTTCCTAACGACGCTGCCATGGTGCCCGACGCTCTCGGCCTGCTCGAAGCAACCGGCCTGCTCAACGTGGCCACCTTCCGCGACCCCGCTGTCGCGGCGGCTCCACGCCTTCCCGAAGGATCCGCCGACGGACAGATCATGTCAGCCACCTGGGAAGACGGCTACCCCGTCCTCCGTGGCTGGGCCATCAGCCTCCCCTCCCGCCGCGAAGCCCGCTCCATCATCGTCTCGTTCCAGCCGGAAGGTGGCACGGAAGAATGGCTCGGCGTTGCCTCTCATCGACCCCGCGAACCAAAACACGCCCGGCGCCGCCACGCCCGCGCCCTCGAAGACCGCATCGGCTGGCGCTTCGATCCCTCCGAATTCCCGGCCACCGCAGGGATCCCCGCCTCCTCTCAGTGGAAACGCCGCTCTCCGCCTCCCGGAAAGGTCCGTTTCCGCGCATGGGTCCTCGACGCCGTGAGCGGCAGAGTCGCTCCTCTCCGCGGCGAAGTCGTTCTCGCCATTCCAAGGAATCAGCAACCCGGCAGCAACTGAAGCCGCACCCGCCCTCCACACGTGCCATGCTCCCTCAGGAATACCAGACGATGCGCTCAGTCGAGGATTCGTACTGGTGGTACCGCACCCTCCGATCCCACGTCGTCCGCGAACTCGCCAAACGCCTCCTCCCGGGTGCCCATGTGCTCGACGCCGGATGCGGCACCGGCGGCATGCTCGACGCCCTGCGCGACCACCCCGCCCGCTGGCAGTTGTCCGGGTGCGACCTCTCTCCCGATGCCGTGGCTCTGACCTGTGCCCGCGGTTTCACCGACATCAGCCAGAGCAGCCTCTCGGCGATCCCCATGAAATCGGAGGAATGCGATGCCGTCGTCTGCCTCGATGTCCTCTACCATGAGTCCGTCGACGAGTCCGCCGCCATGCATCAACTTCACCGGGTCCTGCGCCCCGGTGGCTGGCTCGTCCTCAATCTGCCGGCCTGGGACTCTCTCGCCGGGGAACACGACCGCGCTGTCAAAGGAGCGCGCCGCTACACTCCGGACCGGATCCGCGCCCTCTTGCCCGCCTCACGCTGGCACATCGAATCGCTCCACGGCTGGAACGCGCTCCTGCTGCCCGCCGTCTGGATCTCCCGCCAACTCAGCCGGCTCCGGCATTCCGCCACCCCACACCCCGCACGATCCGACCTCAAGCCGCTGCCCCACCACCTCAACCGGATGCTCGCTGCCATCGCATCAGCCGACTTCACCCTCTGCCGGAGCCTCCAGATTCCTCTCGGCACGTCTCTCTTCGCCATTGCCCGCAAACCATGCCCACTCCGCTCCTGACGCCATGACTCCTTCCCCCAGCCCGCGGGTCAGTTTCGTCGTTCCCCTCTACAATACCGGAACGGCTCTACCCACCCTCATCGAGGCCTTCCGCAGCCTTGTCATCCCCGGCGGATTCGAACTCATCCTCGTCAATGATGGCAGCCCGGACGGCACCGGAAAGCGCGTCCCGCCACTGCTCGAAGGCCTCCCCTTCCCGGTCACTTTCGTCGATCTCGCCCGCAACTTCGGCGAACACGCCGCCGTCATGGAAGGCTTCCGCCACTGCCGCGGTGCCAGCATCATCAACCTCGACGACGATCTCCAGAATCCCCTCAGCGAAGCCGTCCGCCTCCTCGATCATCTCGAATCCTCCGGAGCCGATGTCGTCTACGCACGGTACGCACGCAAGCAACATCACTTCTTCCGCAATCTCGGCAGCCGCTTCAATGACTGGGCCGCCACTCTGGTCCTCGGCAAACCCCCGGGCCTCTACCTCTGCAGCTTCCGCGCCCACCGCCGCGAACTCATCCAGCGCGTGCTCCGCTACGAAGGCCCCTACCCGTACATCGATGGCCTCATCCTCGGCTCCACCGACCGCATCGAAACCCTCGAAGTAGCCCACGCCGCCAGAAACGACGGCCAGAGCGGCTACACCCTGCGCCGCCTCGTCCGCCTCTGGATGAACATGTTCTTCAACTTCAGCATCATGCCGCTGCGCGTGGCTTCCATCCTCGGTCTCCTCCTGTGCGCCTGCGGGGCCATCGGCGTTGTCATCGTGATCGCCGAATGGTTCGCGGCTTCCCGCACCGTACCCGGCTGGGCCTCCCTCATCACGGCGGTCTCGCTGTTCTCCGGCTGCCAGCTCCTCATGCTCGGCGTCATCGGCGAATACCTCGGCCGCACCTACCTGACCGTTTCCTCCAAACCTCAGTCGCTCGTCCGCAGCATCACGCAGCACCAGCCCGACCGCACGCCGCAGGAACAGGACACCTGAAGCACTTCAACACCTGAAGCACTGCAGCCCAAACCGCGCGAATTCCCCGGGCACGCAACGATTGCCCGTCGGACCGCCAGCGCATTCCCCGGAACCGGAAGACCCGCAGCTCAGTCAAAAAAGGTCTTCGCTGCCGGTGCCGGGATCTGCTTGAAGCGCCGCGTGAGGTCGACCAGCGACTGCTCCACACCCATCCGCTCAAGGCTCGACGCCCCAACGAAGCCAACGCAATCCGTACGCTCATTCACCTGCGCCGCATCCTCAGGCGAACAGATCGGTCCGCCATGACTCAGGAAAATGATGTCGCGGCGACCCGAAAGCTTCGCTCCGGCAATGATCGCATTCGTGCGCTCCACAGCATCGTCCATCGTGCACACCGCTCCCTTCACGCCAATCGATCCCCCGATCGTCGTGCCGACATGCGCAATGATGGCATCGGCTCCGGCTTCGGCCATCGCCCTCGCTTCCTCCGGCGCTCCCACGTACACCACACTGAACAGATCCATGCGGCGGGCCAGTTTCACCATTTCATATTCCTTCTGCACACTCATGCCTGTCTCTTCAAGGACCCCGCGGAAATGACCGTCAACAATCGTGTGGGTCGGGAAATTGTTCACCCCGGAAAAACCCATGTCCTTCACCTGCAGCAGCCAATGCCACATGCGGCGGCGCGGATCGGTCGCGTGCACACCGCAGATCACCGGACATTCCTCCACAATCGGCAATACTTCGTACTCCCCAATCTCCATCGCAATCGCATTGGCGTCGCCATAAGCCATCATGCCGCAGGTCGAGCCATGCCCCATCATCCGGAACCTTCCGGAATTGTAGATGATGATGAGATCGGCTCCGCCCTTCTCGATGAATTTCGCACTGATCCCAGTACCCGCCCCGGCCGCAATCACTGGCTCTCCCTTGCGGATCGTCTCATGCAGACGTTCGACGACTTCTGTGCGCGTGTACGGATTTCCTTTTCCTGTCCAGGGGTTCGGCATGTTGTGCGGTTCGTTTTGGGTTGTTGGAAAATTCTGTCAGGTCACCAGCGGCCACGGTCCTCAGCCAACCGGAGGATACTCAATCGGCGTGAAATGGGAAACCCATGGTTCTTCCCGGAAACAGTCGACGACCATCGGTTCGGGACCCCGGATGTTATTGAGAATCGCGAGAAACTTCAGCGTGGCCGGCCCACGGTTGAAGGTCATGTGCGGCACCCCTGCGGGAATCAGCGCCATTTCTCCGGCCCGCAGCACGCGCTTCTCTTCCCCCACCCACTGCTCGGCTTCTCCCTCGACCACAAAAATGATCTCCTCGCGCCCGGGATGGAAATGAAAAAGATGGGCCTCACCCGGCGGAAACGTCGCCCGGCACAGATACAGTTCCTTCGATCCTGCATTGTCCGGAGTCACAAATTCCTCCACATGACACCACGGCAGATCAATGTGACGGGCATCCTCAGCAGTAAGATGGCTTTTGAAGGATTCAGGATTCATGGCGCGTGCCTGACGAAATCCGCAGCGTCCGCCCGCGCGCAAGAGCACATCACACCGCAGCCGCGAACCGCTCCATCATCTCCCGGAATTCATCCACGCTGAACGGCTTCGGCAGGAATCCGGCAAACCCCATGGCCTCGTACCGGGACAACTCGCTCTCGGAATACTGCCCGCTTGTCGCCAGCACGGTCGCTCCGCGGTCGATCCGCCGCAGTTCCCGGAACACATCTTCTCCACCCATTCCCTTCAGATTGATGTCGAGGATCACAATGTCATGAGCCCGACCGCTCTTGAGCCGCTCGCGGTACCGCTGGAGGGCCTCCTCCCCGGATGGCACCACCTCCACCGGGCATCCCAACCGCGCCGCAATCTCCCCAAGCGAAAAACGGATCCCTTCCTCATCGTCAACCACCAGAAGCGAAGGCATCGTCCGCCCATCCCCGCGACCCGTCATCCCCGCGCCAAGGCGCCCGACGGATTGGTCCGCTGCCATCATCCCGACTTCTCTTCCCTCCAGCCCATCGGCCTCCACGGCCGGCAGCACCACATGAAAGACCGTGCCCACCTGGGGCCGACTCTGCACGTAGATCTCGCCACCGTGATCCCTCGCAATCTGATGGCAGATCGGCAGCCCGCAGCCATTCCCGTCTTCCTTGGTCGTGAACCGGCTGTTGAAGAGGTGCGGCAGGTGATCCTGCGGAATCCCCGGGCCCCAGTCCCGCACCGAAATCGCCACATGAGGTCCCGGCCGCAGCGCATCGCCCTCGCCCGTGACTTCATGATTCACCGCCGTCACCAGCAACCGCCCCCCTCCAGGCATCGCCTGACAGGCATTCCTCACCAGATTCAACACCAACCGCTCCATCTGGCCGGCATCCACCACCACATCCCGGAGATCCCGATCCGCCTCGAACGACCAGTCCACGTTCTGCGCGCAGGTCGCCATCCGCAGTGCCCGCCGCAGCAGCGGCTCCAGGCGGCAACGCACCCGCTCCGGCTCCCGGGGCCGGAAACAATCCAGAAAATCCTTCGCCAAATCCGCCGCCCGGCGCGCCGAATCATACGTCACCTGCAGCTTCCCATGCAGATCGCTACCTTTCGGCAACTGGCCAATCACCATCTCCACAGGGAGCAGAATCGCTGTCAGTGCGTTGTTGAATTCATGGGCCACATACCGCGCCGAATCCGTCACGATGTCCACCACATCCTGCTTCCATTCCCCCGCCAACGGCGGCGCACCCTCGTACTTCCGCACCACGGACCCACCAATCCCAACGCCGCGGGCCGCCACGACCGAAACCGTGAGAATGTAGCTCAGGACCCTGCCGTCGGCCTCCGTCACCGGCACCCCGCGCCATTGACACTGCCGCTTCTCCCGCCCAGCCCCGCCCAGCAGCATCGCGGTCACTTCCCTTTCTCCTCTGCCATTCTCCAGACCCAATCCACTCAGCAGACCCCGGGGATCCTCCACCAGTCGATCCATACGCATGCCGCTCAACTGCCCCACCGATACCCCTGCCATCTCCGCCATCACACGGTTCCCATACAGCACAGACGGCACCGCCCCTCCCCTCCCAGTCCGCTCCACCACCATCACACCCTCCTGCACCGCATCCAAGGCGACTTTCAGGTGATGATTCACCGCCATGATGCGTTGCATCGGCAATTCGGCAGCAGCAGCGGACACAGGAAATCTCAGGTCTGGTTCAAGTCAGGAAAGTTTGCCTGTTAATGCATCCTAAGAATTTCGGCGAGCGCTTTTTCGCCCGACTTTCCATAGCCTCCAGAGCAAACAGACTCCGTTCGCCATTGCACCCATCCCCTGACAATGACAGCATGGAAGCGCTGTGGTGCATGGAATGCGGTGAAATCCCGCAACAGTGTGCGCTGCTGTAACCGGCTACAAACCTCCAGGAAGACCCGCGGGCTGTTCTCCCGCCACCTTCCGCAAACCAATCAATCCCGACCGGACTGCCCGGTGCGGGATCGGTGAAGGCGGAGGCAAGGTACGAAGCCGGGAGTCAGAATACTTCGCTGCAGCAAACCTCACCACTCCGCCGACCGCAAGGCTGGCCGGAGTACTTATCGTCAACAATAAGCGTGAATCCCCATGACCCCACCACCAGCGACTGCCCTCAGTCGCTTCCATCCCCTCGTGCCCGCGGCGTTCCTTCTGCTGGCCAATGGAGCCGCAACGGGAGCCATCACTTTCAACGGCATCCGGCTCTGGGCCGGTGATCCCGCCGGACCGGCCACCAGCGAAGCGGCCCTCATCGTCGACTGGCGCGATGGCTCCAGCCCGGTCGTCTGGGGCTACCGCTGGCCCAGCACGGAGAACCGCACCGGACTCGATATGCTCGCGGCCATTCTGGGTGCCGATCCCGCGCTCCGCACCGACAGCGCTTTCTTCCCCAATGCCATCTCCCTTGGCTCCCGGACCCGCAGCTACGATGACCTCGGCACCCCTTCCTACCTCGATGACCTCTACTGGAACTACTGGGTCAATAACGAGGTTTTCTTTCACCCCACCGACTTCCGGCTCAATGGCCACATCGTTGCGCCGGCCACCAGCGTGATTCCCCTGGGCGATCCCTTTTCATCGGGCCGCTGGGTCGAAAGCAGCACGGGAACTGCCGACCGACCGCTCGCCGATGGATCATGGGACGGCTTCGCCTTCGGCCCCTACGGCACCACCCCAAACGATCCAGCAACCGTCCCGGAACCCCGGACGGCCGGCCTTGCCTTCGCTGCCATCGCAGCGTGCTTTCTCCGCAGATCACGCCGCTTCGTCCCCGCGGCCATCGCAGCCGCCGCCACCACCACACTGACCAGCCCCGCCGGACCCTACCCCCCGGGCCCCGGACAGCCCGGGACCGACGCCATTGCGGCCGACAATCCGAACATCCGGTCGTGGGCCCATGCCGTCGCCTCCTTCTTCCCCGGTCCCCAGCGCAAAGGCTCTTCCAGCACGACCACTGCCAACTACGGCAGCCTCAGCAGCATCCTCGGCCCGACTTCCGTGACCGGAACGGACGCCGACTACCCACCCGCCTCCTCCAGCGGTACGCCCTCCGCCCCGGTTCTCAGCCTCGGCGACGGCGGCAGCGTCACCGTCACTTTCGCAAAACCCATCCGCAATGGCCCCGGCCCGGATTTCGCCGTCTTCGAAAATGGCTTCTCCACCGGCTCTGCCGTCTTCGCAGAACTCGCCTTCGTCGAAGTCAGCTCCAACGGATCCACGTTCGTCCGCTTCCCCCCAGTTTCCCTGACCTCCACCGCGCTCCAGAATGGAGCCTACAGCACCATCGACCCCACCAACCTCCGCAACCTCGCCGGCAAACACCCGGCCGGATGGGGCACGCCCTTCGATCTGACCGACCTGCCCCTTTCCACCTCTCTCGACCCCGGCCGCATCACCCACGTCCGGCTCGTCGACGTCGTCGGCTCCATCAATCCCTCCATCGGGTCAACCGACTCCCTCGGGAACACCATCAATGACCCGTTCCCCACACAGTTCCTCACCAGCGGATTCGATGCCGATGCCGTCGCCGTCCTCCATGAAGCCGCCGACCCATGGGCTGACTGGCAACTGACCCATTTTTCCCAGAGCGACGCCGCCAATGCATCCATCGGTGGCCCCTCTGCGGATCCGGACCGCGACGGCCTTCCCAACCTCGCGGAATACGCCCTCGCCAGTCACCCCCTCCGCAGCAGTTCCCCGGCGCTGCAGATCTCCCGTGATGCCCAGTCCATCCGGCTGTCCTTCACCAGACCGGCCAACCGCAGCGATGTCCGCTTCTCCGTCGAAACCTCCCTCGACGGCTCCTCATGGCAACCCATCGCCACCAGTGCCAACGGCAACCCGCTCACCGCGACGCCCTCGTCTCTGCCCACCCTCCCGTCCATCGCCGAATCCGCCCCCCCAACCATCGAAACCAGCCTCGCCTTACCGCACGACGCCCCGCGTCGCCTCTTCCGCCTCAGTTTCTCAAGGCCATGAAATCCAAGGCCTCACCGAAAACGCAGGGTTTCACCCTCCTCGAAATTCTCCTCACCGTGGCCATCTCGGCCGCCGCCACGGCTTCGGCCGCCGCGGTCTACCAATGGTCGCGGCTCCGGGCCGACATCGCCCTCTCCAGCCGCAACCTCCGCCAGCTCGCCACCGCCAACCTCAACTACGCCCAGGATCACAACGGCCGTTTCTGCCCGGCCCAGGATCAGTCAAATCTCCGCCGCTGGCACGGGGGCCGCAAACGCTTCGATGCCCCCTTTGCTCCGGAAGGCGGCTTCCTCACTCCCTACTTCGGCCGCGACGTCCAACTGGAAACCTGCCCGCTCCTCCGCCGCATCGTCGATGCCGCCGTCAGCTTCGAAGAAGGAGCCGGCGGCTACGGCTACAATTCCGCCTACATCGGCGGATCGCCTGGCGACTGCTTCTCGCCCGCTTCCATCCTCGAAGTGGAGTTTCCCGGCCGCACCGTCATGTTCGCCACCACCGCCCTCGCCCGAGCCGAAGGCATGCAGGAATACCCGTTCGCCGAACCGTTCTTCTGGCCACTCGAAGATGGATCGGACGGCGGCGAACTCCAGCCGTCCGTCCACTTCCGCGCCAATGGCTGCGCCATCGTCGCATGGTGCGATGGCCGCGTCTCCCTCGAAAAACCCAGCGTTTTCAAACCGCTCAACTTCTACGGCGGCGACAACGAAAAATCCCTCATCGGCTGGTTCGGCCCGGAAAAGGAAAACGGTTTCTGGAACCCCAAATCCCCGGCGGCCAGATTCGGCGCTCCGGAAAAAGCCACCCCCGGCCCCGCTTCGTCCAGCGGCACTTCCAGTCACCGCGACGACCCCACCGGCACGGTCACCCTCGAGCCCCCGGAACCCGCCCGCTGATCCCCCGCCGCCCGCCATTCCGCAACTTCCTGCGAAAAGCATTTTTCTTCCGCGAATCCCCGCTCTATCCTCGGTATCGATTCATGGAGTGCGAGACCGCCAGCATCACAGAAGAACTTCTCGCTTCCTACCGCGAACTTGGCGGCATCAATCACCTCGACGGAGCCAACCTACCCTCGAAATGTGCAGTCGCTTCCCTCTGCAGCGACCTTCTGAAGATTCTCTTCCCCGGCTTCTTTGAAGCGGAGGCTGTCCAGACCGAAGACGTCGCCAATCTCACGAAGCGCCGCGTCGGAGATGTCATGCAGCGACTCCGCCAGGAGGTCCTCCCGAGTCTCGCCTCCCAACCTTCTCCTCCAGACGATCCGGCTTCGGTGGCCGACTGCCTCGTGTGCGGCTTCATGCACCAGATCCCGGCCATCCGCGCCCTCCTCCACAAGGACGTCAAGGCCGCCTTCGACGGCGACCCTGCCGCCAGCGGCCGCGACGAGGTCATCCTCGCGTACCCCGGGCTCGAAGCCATCGCCACCCAGCGCATGGCTCATGTGCTCTACCAGATGGGGCTGCCTCTCATCCCGCGCATGATGACGGAATGGGCCCACTCCCGCACCGGTATCGACATCCACCCGGGTGCGGTCATCGGCGAACACTTCTTCATCGACCACGGCACCGGTGTCGTCATCGGGGAAACCGCCCGCATCGGCCACCACGTCAAACTCTATCAGGGGGTCGGCCTCGTGGCCCGCTCGCTCGCGGCCGGGCAACGCCTCCGCGGCCGCCGCCGCCACCCCACCCTCGAAGACCACGTCACCCTGTACGCCTCGGCCACCATCGTAGGAGATATCACCATCGGCCGCGGCAGCACCATCGGAGCCAACGTCTTCGTCACGGAAAGCGTGCCGCCCGATTCCGTCGTCGCCCTCGGCGACCAGCGGCACGAAATCAGGAAGCGTCCCCAACCCGTCCCCGTCCCCTGAAACTCCTCACCTTTTTCCTTTCAGCCATGGCTGCTTACGGAAAACTCCCCACGCTCCAGCGCCACGCGCCGCAAGGAACCCCACTGCGCCCCGCCAATCCCCTTCCTCCCCCCGACGCCTCCCTCGCCGGACCGGATCCCTGCCTCGCCTCCCTCGCCGCCACCTGGCTCGACCACGCCGGAGCCAGCCCCGTCGCCCAGCGCCTTTCCGTCATCTGGAATCCCCGCCTGCAGACGACCGCGGGCACAGCCTGCGCCCGCACCTCGGTCATTGAACTCAATCCGAGGCTCGACGCCATCGGCCATTCCCAGGTGCTCCGGACACTGCGCCACGAAGCCGCCCACCTCCTTGCCCACTGGCGCGCCGGCCGCCGCCGCATCAAAGTCCATGGTGCGGAATGGAGGCAGGCCTGCGCCGACCTCGGCATCCCGGGCGAACCAGCCTGCCACGATCTCCCGCTTCCGAGACGCAAGGTCGCCCGCAAATACACCTATCAGTGCCCGGCCTGCCTCTTGATCGCCCGCCGCGTCCGTCCCTTCGCCCGCTACACGGCCTGCTACCGCTGCTGCCAGCGCCACAGCAACGGCCGCTACGACCACCGCTTCCGCTTCGTGCTCACCAGCGAACCCGGCAAACCAGACTGAACCGCACCCTCAACCCGGCCACTGCGGGCGGTCGCGCCATGGCAAGGACCGGAACCACACCGTCTCGGGCCCGGTTCCCGCATAACGCACCACCATTCCTCCGGCGAAAACCGATTCCACAGCCGGATACTCCCCACTGACTGCAGCCATGACCCCATGGCCTCGCTCGGGCAGCAGCAGATACCGGACTTCCAGCTGTCCCGCCGCACCAGTCCGCACCAGGAGAAAATTCCGGCACGGCCCGCAGTCGTTGGGAATGTCTTCCTCAATGACCAGTACCTCGCCAGAGGGGTCCACCACCAGCCGGATATGACTCCGCGGGTCCCCATCCACCACGGTCGCGAAACCCTGCGCACTCTGGGCACTGACCGCTTCCACCGCATCCTGCTGCCCACCCAGCCCGCGACGGCAGATCCGATAGACTGATGGTTGGTATCCTGCAGCCCAAGGCGAACCAGCCCCCAGCCGGAATTCGACCGCATAACTTCCCGCAAGCCACTGGACGGTTTTGCCCGATCCTTCCTCCGCCGCCCGGGGTCCTCGGCACCCCACGGGGAACACCGTGGCCGCCCACAGCAGCACCAACAGCCGCAGTCGGCTGCTCATTTGAATGACTTCGCAAAGTCGTCGCTGCTGATCGCCCGTACCACCGGCGGCTTCTTCACATGCGTCGAGGTGGCAATCCGGTGCTGCAGCTCACCCTCGTATTCCGCCCCCTCCATGGGCAGCACCACCGTGCGCTGCTTCCAGGTCGACAGCAGAATCGCATTGGCCAGCTCAATCGAATGAATGCCCTCAGCCGCCGGTGCGATGAGCGGCTCGCCCTTGCGGATCGCATCCGCGAAATTCTGCAGCACCGCGTGGTGACTCGCCCCTCCCTCCGGAACCGGAACTTCCACCTGCCAGCACTCGGGCTTCGCAAATCCCGCCGCCGTCTCCGCCGAAAACTGCGACATCGGCACCCGGTTCCGCAGAAACTTCAGACTCCGTCCCTCCACCGTCAGTATCCCGCGCTCTCCCGTCACCTGAAGCAGATTCCGCCCGGGTGCCTCCCCGGTGCTCGTGATGAAGGTCGCATGCCGCCCGTCAGCATAACGGAAGTACGCGGTCACATCATCTTCCACTTCAATGTCATGGTACCGGCCGAACTGACAGAATCCCGTGACTTCCTGCGGCATCCCGAAAAGCCACTGATAGAGATCCAGATTGTGCGGACACTGATTGAGCAGCACCCCGCCGCCTTCCCCCTTCCACGTGGCCCGCCAACCGCCTGATGCATAGTACGTCTCGGTCCGGAACCAGTCGGTGCAATCCCACAGCACGCGCCGGATCTCGCCCAGTTCCCCGCCCGCGATGAGACTCCGGATCTGCTGATAAAGTGGATCGGTCCGCAGCTGAAACATCGCCCCGAAAATCTGCGATCCTCCGCGGTGAGCCGCAATGAGCCTCTCGCAGTCCGCCTTGTGCACCGACAGCGGTTTCTCCACCATCACATGCAGCCCGGCTTCCAGTGCCTCGATCCCCATCGTCGTATGGAAATAATGCGGCGTCGCAATCAGTACCGCATCAATGGCCCCGGACCGCAGCATCTCCCCGAAATCCGTGAACTGCGCCTCGCCCTCGACCCGCTCGGGCAGGGCCTCGGCCCGGTCGCAGATGGCCGTCAGCCGCAGCCCTTCCACCCTTCCCGCCCGCAGGCTGGCCCGGTGCGCCTTCCCCATGTTGCCCAATCCGACGAGTCCAATGCGTACAGTTTCCATGCGTCGGAAGCATGAACCACCGCCACCTTCTGTCAAGATCCCGCTCAATCATGCACGTCCAGCAGGATCAGCTGCCCGAATGGCACTTCCCCCGCAGAACTGTCAGGCATGATCCAGCATACGGGCAGATCCGGCGGGTCTTCGGGATACGTCCCGTAGCCATCCGTGAAATAAATGAGCACATCCGGCGCCGGACCGGTCATGCTTTCCGACTGAGTCTCCAGCCACTCAAAAACCGGCTCAAATGATGTTCCCCCGCGACCCTTCAGCCCGAACGAATCAAAATTCACCGGGTCAAACGGTTCGAAGACACGGACGTTCTGAACCGCTGCATCGCAGTCGAGGATCGTGAGCTGACCCGACCACTGCCTCCGCATTTCATCGATCTCCGCCAGAATCCGCTGCAGCAGCGCACCGCTCATCGAGCCGGACGTATCAATGGCCACGACCACATGCGCAGGACCGCTGACGGTTGTCGACGGCAGCATCATACCCCTCCAGAGGTGCCGCTTCGCCGGAGGAAACCACCGGTAATCGTTCTTCTGCAGCCCGGTCAGAAACGCCGCCAGCAGATCCCGCCACGGGACCCGCGGAAGACCCGCCCGGCCGATTTCCAAAACGCCGGTCCCTCTCTCCCATCCACGGTGACGTCCAGCCGAATCCCGGATGACCGCCGCACGGATCCCCGCCATCTCCGCCGCAGCCGGCGCATCGTCCGGCCGCAGTGCCGCCAGTTTCGCGATCACGTCCGCCGTCCCCCCATGACCATCGGCCAACGGGGCTGCCTCGCGCAGCCGCAGCCACCTGGCCGTCTGCGCCTGCTGGCCCTGCGCCGGTCCTGCCAGCGCATCGTAGATCTGTTCTGCGGTGCGGTTGTCCACAGCCAGCTCCACCGACCCCGCATGCAGCGCCCCGGCAGGCACCGTGAACCCGCACTTCTCGAGCAATCGGTTGGTAACCAGATCCACGGCCACATTCCACAGGGTCGGCTGCCGCGCACCCATGCGCGGCACGTGATCCAGCACGCAGTGCATCAACTCATGGGCCACGCAGAACTGGAGTTCCTCCGCGGTAAGCGAGGCGCAGAATTCCGGATGATAAAACACGGCATGTCCATCGGTCGCGAGCGTGGGCACCAGTCTCGCATCCGTCACCTCCACCAGCGGAAGCCGCAGCAGGGCCGTCGCCAGCCACGGATGATTCAGCAGCAGCGCAAACCTCGCCTGCAGGATGGCCTTCATGCCTTCCCGGAAAGCAGTTTGCCATGCTCACGGCAGAAGGCCTGCACCGCTTTGTCCATCAGAAATCCGGGCTGACGGATGAGCGCCGCGCGCACCAGCATGATGCCGAACTCGGGCGGAAGCCGTGGCAGCAGCAGACCAGCCGCCCGCCTCACCTCGGCCTTGCCCAGACGTGCGGTGATATGACTCACGAGCGCGTACAGCTGCGAGAGCTTCTGCGGAATCACGGCCTTCTCCGGATCTTCAAGAACATCCTCCACGATCTTTGTGACTTCACCGTCCTCGGCAAAGGCAAGAAATTCCGCCGCAGGACCACTGCCCACAATGCCGGCCAGCACATCCTTCAGCGGAGCCGCATCCTCCAGATCCCCCAGCAGATCGGACACCATTTCCCACGTCCGCGGCGTCGCAAAGGCCTGCTCGCCCGGTGCCTTCCCCGCCATCAGCAGCGCCGGACGAAAGGCCAGAAACCCCGTCACAAAGGGATGCACTCCCCCTTTGATGGCCCAGGCATGCCAATCCTCGAAATCCGCTGCCATCTCCACATGGACAAACCGGTTCGCCAGCGCCGTGGGCATCCGGAAGGTCACACTGCCATCCCCTTCGCGGTTCCCGGCCGCCACAATCTGCCACTTGGCCGGCAGCACATACTCCCCGATGCGGCGGTCCAGCATGAGCTGATAGAGACTGGCCTGGACCATCGGCGGAGCCGCGTTCAGCTCATCGAAGAAAAGCAAACCCTTCGATCTGGCATCGTGGGGCAAAAACGACGGCGGACACCACACAGCCCGCCCATCCGCCACGGTCGGAATGCCCCGCAGATCGGTCGGATCGAGCAGACTGGCCCGGACATCCGTTACGGGCAATGCCAACCCGTCCGCGACGGAGCGGACCACGGAACTCTTGCCGATTCCCGGCGGGCCCCAGAGGAAGACAGGCCAGCGGGTGCGCAGCACGTGCGCAAGAACTTCAGTGACACGGGATGGTTTCATGCAGGAAAAATCTCGAAATGCGGGGACCGGTCGGGCTGCGGCAGAAACGTCCGCAGTGCTTCTTTCATCCAGGCCGCGCACCGGACCCCCGGATGCGCCTCAGGAGGCTCCAGCCACGGCAGACGATGCCACCCCGGGCTCGTGATGGCGGCCGGCAGCCGGTCGGTGCCGGATTCGGGAGGAGCCAGCGGCACCTGCACCGTCCACGTCTTCTCGCTCACCGTGAGAACGTCACGCTCCATCAGACAACCCATGAAACGCAACGCCGCTTCCGGCGCATCAGGTGCCACCAGAAAGGTGTCGCCCCGCAACCGCTCCACCCGGAATCCCGCAGCGCGCGCATCCGCCAGACCGCCCACCGATACCTTCCACTTCCCGACATCCACCAGCGGAATTCCGTTGGCCACGCGCACCACCAGCCGGATGCCCTTGTCCCCCGCCATCAGCAGCGCTGAAACCGGATAGGCCACGCCCCGGACCACATCCGGCGGGCCCTGCGCCGCGCGGAACCGCCACGCCCCCGGCCAGGGGTCGGTTCCGGCAAATTGCTGCACTTTCGCGTCCACCCCCCAGAAATGATGATAGCGCACGGAAAGATCCGGGGCAATCTCCAGACCGGACGAAAGCAGTGGCACCGCCCGCGAACCAATGATCACCGGCGACCGGACCCCGCGGCGGGAAAATGCCAGCCTCACCAGCAGCACGGCCAGTTCCAGATGCCGCTCGCCCAGCACGAATGGCTCGAACGGCGTCCCCTTCTGCCCCCGGAGCAGAGCACGCACCACAGCCGCGTCCGGCGGACTGCCGTCGCCACGGTCAATATAGGTTTCCACCCACGCCCGGCAGCGTTCCCGGTGCACGGCGTCGGGATTGTAGATGGCGGAGGCAAGCAGCAGAGTAGGGCTCATGGAAAATGTCGGGACTGAAACGACCGTTTGAGCTGGTCACGGCAGATGGCCGCATACCGCGGATCCACTTCGCAGGCGATCACGCGCCGCCCAAGTCCCGGACCGTCCAGCAGCAGACCGGCCGCCCCGGCAAATGGATCGAGCACCACATCCCCCGGGCGCGAATACAGCAGCATGAGCCTCCGGCCTGCCTCCCGCGGCATCTGGTGAGGATGCTTCCGTCCCGACCCCGGCCCCGGCAGATTCCAGAGCGGCTCCAGCCACGAAGTCATCTCCGCAGCCGACATCTCCTCCCGCGCCACTTTCCTTCCGCCCCGCCCCGGACCGTCGCGGCGATACACCAGGACATCCTCCACCCCCATCGGATTGAACTCGCCCCCGCGCAGAAAATCCCCGGCCCGCTGCCCCGGCGACCGACGCGCATGCCTGCGCAGAAAAAACCGTCCCCGCACCGCGAATCCCTCGTGCTCCATCAGTCTCCGGAACCATCCAGTCACCGGAATCTGTACCCCCCGGGCCGAAAGATACCGGGTGATCAGGACCGCATAACCATCCGGACGCAGTACCCTCCGCACCTCATGGAATACCGGAGCAAGGCCCTCCACAAACGCACGCACCGTCTCGGTCAGAACCGCCACGTCACGCACCCTTCCGGACCGCAGGACCGGCTCCACCGCATCCGGAAAATACGGCGGACTGCTCAGCACCATGCCAACGGACCCGGAGCCGACAGGATTCAGCTGCCGCGAATCAAGGCAATGCACTTCCCAAGGGGTCGCCTCAGCCATCTTTACCTCCCGTCGCTTCCCGGAAGACTTCGATCAGCCTCGCGGCCTGCTCCGGATGAATCTGATGCCACCAGCCCAGCGCTCCACGCACCGTCCCCACGCTGACCGGCCGCCCATGCCAGCTCGGCTCCCGGCCCTGCGCCACCGCATGCACCGCCGCCCGGATCTTCCGCCGCACCTGCCGTGGCAGATTGACCCTCTCGTTCACCACCAATCCGGTCACGACCTGACGCCGCCCGCGCCGGAAGATGTTGATCTTCTTCGGGTCCAGCTCGTAACCGAGCCCGCCCAGCACCTTTCGCGCAAAGCGGATCATGCCCACCGCCCGCCTGTCCCCGGAGAAGGTCAGGTCGTCCGCATAGCGGGTGTACTGCAAGCCCGCCGCTGCCGATGCCTTCCGCAGTGCCTTGTCGGCACCGGCCAGCACCAGATTCGCAATCCATGGACTCGTGGGCGCGCCAGTCGGCAGGGCTCCTTCATGCGTGCACAGATCCGCCAGCAGATACACCACCGGAGGACTCAGCTGCTCTCCCGCCACCCTCCGCACCGCCCGCTGAATCAACCGCTGCGGCGTCGAGGGAAAGAAGCCCCGGATATCAATGTTGGCCACTACCTCCTGGCCCACATGAGGGCCCGCATTGGTCAGGGTCGACCGCCCCGGAACAAACCCATGGGCGTTCTCCTCGGGCTGGATGGCGGCCTCTCTCTCGAACCTCCTGAGCACATCGCGCTGCAGTTCCCGCAGGAACTTGCGCGGTGCCGTGATCCGGCGCTTCCCGCCGCTCCGCTTCGGAAGCTCATAGACCTCGTAGGAATCGTCATAGACATGTCCGGCCAAGCCGCCGGAGCGATGATGGGCCGTCCGTGCCACCGCCATCCGGATGAGGTAACGGAACCACCGCAGACCAATCCACAGCGACAGCTCGAGAGCCTGCCACACGGCCGGACGCTCGGGCGCAAGGGCCGCCGCCACCGGAAGCATCTTCCGCAGCCGGTCACCGTCGATTGCCTGAAGCTGCAGCCCGTCGAGTTTTCCATCGACTGCGAGGGCCGCCAGCGATGCCGGTCCGGCATGCTGCGGATGTGCCAGCACCGCCACCCGCTGAGCGATGGCTTCCTCTTCCTGCCGCAGCACTGCCAGCAGTTCCCGGAATTCCTGCCCGTGGTCCCCGTCCCCGGGCATGGCACACCCTTCCCCGGAACGCAGCAGACGTTCGGCCAGCGCCACGGTCTCCGCACCATGACGCTTCAGCGCCGCCGCACGGACCGGTCGATGACGCAGCCACTGCAGCAGCACACGATCGGGATCCTCCCGGGCAAACACCCACGCCACCCCCGCATGATCCCCGCTCCGCAGCGCCGGGTCCCCGTCGAACATCCGGCAGACCGGCCACGCCTGCGGTCCCGCTTTCCGCCACTCCTGTCCCCAGCCACCGTCTTCCAGTTGCTGCGGGCTCAACCCGCGGATGAACACAAGGCTCTCGGCCTCCCGACGCGCCGCGAGGCGACGGCTCTGCTTCGGAAACACCCGCCCGAGGGCCACCGCCAGCGATCCGGCTCCTTCATCCCATGGCATGCGCGACAGCGTCTCCACCACTTCCTTCCGCAGGAACGCCGGCATCGCCCGCACCAGCACGCCGGGAGCCTTCGCATCGGTTTTGCGGGCGGCATGCCAGCCCAGCACCCAGATCACCGCCCGCGCCTGCTCCGCAGCCGCCGAAACCGGAACATGCTTCACTGCCTCCAACAGAGCACTCCCCAGAAAGCCCACCCGCTCCAGATGCTTCCGTCGTCTGTCCTCCGGAAACGACTCCACCCAGCGCAGCATCTCGGCCGGACTCACCCGCGCCATCGCCGGCAACGCCGCCGACAATACCCTCCGCTGCTGCGCCAGCTTCCGCTGTTCCTCCTGCGTCAGCCGTCTCTTCACCGGCCGAACCCCGGCGCCGGAGTCGATCTGATCCCGCACCCATTCCCACGCGAGGCTCCCGATCTCCCCAGTCAGCCATGCGGGCGTTCTCTTGCCCGCATCCCAGAACAGAACATCGTCGAACACCGCTTCCCAATCGCGCTTCACCGTCAGCCAAAGCGGGACCCGGCGCCCGTCAGGGCCGCCCCTCCGGAACCAGCGGCGCTTCTCGTCGGACGAACTCATCACAAACGAAACGGCATCGCAGATTTCTTCGGGCGACGGCACCACCGCGGTCGTCTCCCGGTTGCCCCGCAGGGCCTGCACCGTCTCGTTCCGCAGCTCCCCGGAATCCAGACAGACTTCCCACGGAATGGCCGCATGGTGCCGCTGCCGGCGTCCCACCGCCGCGATCGCCGCGCTGACATCGTAAAACCGATTCTCGTGCACCCGCAGCCAGCGTTCCCCCAGGCGCACCGTCTGGCTCCCCAGACGCTCGAGATCGTCCGGATGCACCAGTGCCTGCCTCCGCCCGGCATCGATGAGCACCTCGTCCACCACTTTCTTTCCGAAACCCTCCCATTCCTCCAGCCGCAATCCCACCCGCCGGTCTTTGACAAAACGTTCCGCCAAGAGGCTCAGGGTCTCCATGTCCGTGAATCGCTCTGTCCTCAGCACCCGGGGAACTTTCCCGGCGGCGGCACGCTTTTCGCCCCAGCCCGTCCCCCGCAGATCCAGCAGCCACAGAAGCATCGCCACCTCCCGGAAATCTCCCGCCAGCGCCTCGAATTCCCGGTGCCGGATGGGCCGCTGCTCCCCCATCAGCCAAGGCCACCACCCCTGCGGATCCGCCCGCTCCCGCAGCCAGTCCACCAGTTCTCCTGCCCGCGGATCCGCCGCCCAATCCGGATTCCTGCGCAGCACCCCCGTCACCACCGACAGCACCCCCGCCCGCCGTTCCGATGGAGTCAGCCACAGCAATTCCAGGATCTTATCCAATCCCTCGCCGCGCTCTTCCTCTAGCATCGACTCCAGACACTTCCAGATCAGCGAGCGCAGTAATTCCTCCAACCCTCCCTCCCACTTCCCAAGGTTCTGCGCGATCGCGCCCAGCCGGATCGAACGGGCCAGCGCACGCATCGGACCGCCTGTCAGAAGAAACGAATGCGGCAGAGGAACATGCAGTTCCCCCACCAGCCGATGACTTGCTTTCCGTTTGCTCATCAGATTTGCAGGTTGCAGCGTTTCACAGAAGGGCGTCCCGGCGGTCGATCCGCCGGCATCACCCGGAATTTCGGAGATCCCGCCGGCACACGGCGCCACTCACCGGCCGACACGGCCCGCAGGAAGGTCGAGTCCCAAGGGTCCCAAGGGTCCCACCGCCGGAATGTCCCACAAACCCGAGGGGTTGCCTGCCGTTCACTTCAATATCTCTTACTGAACAGTAGGAATGAGATGAAGGGCAGCGCGAGGATGGCCGAGTTCGCCAACGGCCCAGCCTGCAGTGACCTCGGCTAGCATCGCGCTGCCATTCGAGCAGTCCGCTCTGCCAGCGATTGCGCAGTTCCGGCGAAACACCGGATGATCCTGAAACGACAGGCCACCCCTCAAGCTGTGAGTGCGCCGCAAAGTCTCCCATCTGGCTTCGTTCCGGCACCCGATCCGGAACAAACCCTCCAAGGAAACCTCGCGGCACAACAAATAGAAGCACAGAATCCCGGCTTTGTCCAGATAAATCCCCGATTTAGACTGAAAAGATTTCGGACCCGGGAAAAACTTGAGGCGGATGCAAGGGAAAGCACTAGGAAGACCGCTCAGATGGTGAAATCACCACCGAGGGCGAGGTGCAGCGCCACCCGGTTGTCAAGCCGCAGTCTCCGGACCAGGGTCAGCTGCGACTTCGCCTGGAGGGCGCGGTTCTGCGTCGCCAGCACGGTCAGAATATCGCCAATGCCCTGACGGTAATTCGCCCGGGCCTCCGTGTCGGCTTCGGAAGCGAGCCGCACGGCCTCTCCCAGCGCTGCCTCACGCTCCCGCAGCAGGCCCTCCAGCTGCAGGGCTTCCTCCACTTCCCCAAAGGCCTTCAGCACGGTTTTCTGAAGCAAGGCCAGCGCCTCGTCCTGCTCGGCTCCCCGCCGCCGGATCTCCGCCAGCACCTGCCCCCCGGTGAAAATCGTCTGTGTCAGTCCCGCCCCGAGGTTCCAGATTCCATAATCGCTGACCAGCAGATTGCTCAGTGCATCGGTATTCGTCCCGGTGCTCCCCGTCAGCGCCAGCCGCGGAAACACCGCCCTCCGCGCCTCTTTCTGCCTCATCCCCTGCGCCGCGAAGCGCCGCTCCGCGGCGAGGATGTCGGGCCGCCGCAGCAGCAGCTCCGATGGCAGCCCCGCCGGAGCCGGGGCCGGCACTCCCGGAAGCTTGCCCCCGCCACCCACCCAGCCCGCCGGATAACGCCCCAGCAGCAACTCAAGGGCCCGCACCGCCTGAACCTTGACCTCCTTCCGCTGCGCAAGGGCTGCCTGTGCGGAGGAAACGTCGGAACGCGCAAGGCGCAACTGTGCTCCCAGACTGCCCTCGTTGCCGGCCTGCCCCGTCCGGAACCTCTCCTCCAGTGCCTCCTGGGTGTCCCGGGCCGCCTGCAGTGCCAAACCGGCGACCGCCTCCTGCTCCCCGGCCTCGGCCACCACAAACCACGCCCGCACCACCTGCCCCACCAGCGACGCCCGCGCCCCGCGCAGATCGGCCTCGGCGGCCTCCGCCCCGGCCACCGCCGCCGCAGTCCCCGCACGGATCCTCCCCCAAACATCCAGTTCCCACTGCAGATTCACCGCGCTCGTGTACGTCGTCACTTCAAATGGGGTCACCTGCGGCTCCGCCGCCGCCCCGCCACCAGCCGATCCCGGAGCCGAGCCAGCGCCGCCGCCATCAGACCCCGACCGACCAAACGGAAACCCGATGAAGTTCCGCTGCGAACGATCCGTTCCCAGCCGACCCTCGATCTGCGGCAATCCCTGGGCCGCCGCACTCCGGATCAGACTGGCTGCCTGGTCCCGCCTTGCCGCCGCCACCTTGAGATCGGGATTGTTCGCGAGGGCCTCTTTGACCAGTTCCTCGAGGGGACGCGACCCGAACCGCCTGACCCATGCGAGGTCAACCCCCCCGGCCGCTTCCCGGCGGGTCATCCACCCATCCGGCACCGCCACGCCGCTCTCGTCCAGACGCGATGGAGGCGACACGGCCCGGCAACCGGGCAGCATCACGGAAATCAACAGCAGTCGGCGGCGCAGCATATCTCGGATTCCCTCCTCCGCCCCCATTGCACGGGTTGCCGATCCCATGCAAGCCCTCGCGGAAGAGATCGGGATTGCATCACCGATCGCTCCGGCTCCACACTGATCCCATGCGCCTGCCTGCCTCCGCTCTGTCCGCCGCCACCGCCATCTGTCTTCTGGCCCCGGCCCACGCTCAGCAGAAATCCCGATCGGCTTCCTCCAAGTCCATCCCGAAACCCACGGAAACCGTCCCCACCCGGCCCTCGGGCCCGTCCCCGGAACTGGACCCCGCCCTGCGCGCCCGCATCGAGGCCTTTTTTTCCCTCCTCCGCGAGGAACGCACCTCGGCCGCCTACCAGAAGCTCTTCGAAGGATCCTTCGTCGCCGAAGAAGACAGCGACCTCCTCCAGCAGCTCACCGATGTCACCGACCAGGTCATGGAGGGCTGCGGCAAACTCGAGGGAACGGAACTCCTCTCCAGCAAATCCGCAGGCCGCAGCCTCCGCGAACTCATCTACGCCGTCAATTTCCGCAAACGCCCGGTGCGCTGGCGCCTCTACGCCTACTACTCCGACGGGCGCTGGCAGATCATCGACACGAGCGTGAATCCGGACGTCACCTCGTTCTTCCATGGCGAACGCGACCCCGCCGCGCCCCAGCCCGCCGGGAAGGAGAAACCGTGACACCAGCACCGCGCTTCATCGACCTCTTCTGCGGCATCGGCGGCTTCCGGCTCGCCTTCTCAAGGGCCGGAGCCCACTGCGTCTTTTCAAGCGACTGGGACCGCTGGGCCCGCAGAACCTACCAGACGAATTTCGGCGAGGAACCGGCGGGTGACATCCGCTCCATCGCAGCCACCGACATCCCCGCCCACGACATCCTCTGCGGCGGCTTTCCCTGCCAGCCCTTCAGCCTCGCCGGCGTCAGCAAGAAACTCTCCCTCGGCCGCCAGCACGGATTCGACGACGAACGCCAGGGAAACCTCTTCTTCGAAATCACCCGCATCCTCAGGCATCACCAGCCGGCCGCCTTCGTCCTCGAAAATGTCAAGAACCTCACCAGCCACGACCAGGGCCGAACCTTCACCGTGATCCGGGAAGCCCTCACCACGGAACTCGGCTACCACCTCCACCACCGCATCCTCGACGCCCGCCACTGGCTCCCCCAGCACCGGGAACGCATCTTCCTGGTTGGCTTCCGTCAGCCCACACCCTTCTGCTTCCCTTCCCCTCCCGACGCCCTGCCCGCGTTCAGCACCATCCTCGAATCCGCCCCCGATCCGAAATACACGCTGAGCGACAAGCTCTGGACCTACCTCCAGGAGTACGCCCGAAAGCACCAGGCCAAAGGGAACGGATTCGGCTGCAGCGTCGTCACCGCTGCCGATGCCACCACGCGCACCCTCAGCGCCCGATACTACAAGGATGGCAGTGAAATCCTCGTCTCGCAGGGCCATGACCGCAACCCACGCCGCCTCACCCCGCGTGAATGCGCCCGGCTCATGGGATACCCCGACTCGTTCCAGATCCCCGTGTCGGATACCCAGGCCTACCGCCAGTTCGGAAATTCTGTCGCCGTTCCCGTCGTCGCAGCCCTTGCCGAGGCGGTCGTTGCAGCCCTCTCGTCCCCGTCGCTGGTTCAGCCCGAAACCGTTTCCTCCCCGTGAACCCACGCAGGATCCTCGCCGCCCGCGGCGGTGCCCTCGGCGACTTCATCCTCACGCTCCCTTCTCTCGCCGCCATCCGCTCACGCTGGCCCCTGGCGGAACTCCGGCTGCTCGCCACTCCCGGCCACGCAGCACTCGCCGGCCTCGCCGGACTGTGCGATGACTTCCGCGACCCCACCACGGCCGCCACCGGTTTTCTCTTTCATCCCCATGCCCCTGCGGATCCCGCACTCGCCTCATGGATCGGCGCATGCGACCTCGCCATCTCCTGGCTCCCCGACCCCGACGGCACCACCCGGCAGCGAATTCACGACTGCGGCGTCCGGGAGGTGCTCCCGGGACCATGGCTCATGCAACCGGACCGCCCCGCATGGATCCAGCTGGCCGACGCCCTCCCCGGACCACCCGGCGTCGTGCCTATCCATCTCGCGGCTCCCTCCCGCAGCCGCATCCTCGCCTTGCACCCGGGGAGCGGCGGCACCCGGAAAATCTGGCCTGCCGACCGCTGGCTCGCCACCATCAGGCACCTGCACCAGCGCGGTCTCATCGACGCCACCCTCGTCATCACAGGGGAGTGTGAACGGAATACCCCGGCCAGCCAGCTGGCCGCTGCTCTCCGCGCCGCGGGCGTCCCCTCCACCGCAGCCCACCAGCTGCCCCTCCCGGAACTCGTTGCTGCTCTCGCCCGGTGCCAGTGGTTCACCGGACACGACAGCGGTATCGCTCACCTCGCCGCCGTCTGCGGCCTCCCCACCCATCTTCTCTTCGGACCTACCAATCCAGCCGTCTGGGCACCGCCCCGCAGCCATACCCTCACCGCCCCGGACAGTGCGATCACTTCCCTCGCCACCACCACAGTCACCGCATGGCTCACTTCTCTCCTCGCGGCGGAAAACCCCGGAGCTTGCCAGCCCGCAACGCCACAGTCACCCAACCGGCCATCAGCAGCACCCCGCCCACCGGAGTCACCGGACCGAGCCACTTCCAGCCCAGCGGCACCATCAGATAAAGACTCCCGCTGAACGCAAGCACCCCGCTCAGCAACAGCCACCACGCCCGCACCATCCCCCCGTGCATCGCGAGCACCAGCATCACCACGGCATGCAGCAGATGGTAAAGGACTGCTGTCTTCCAGTTCTCCATCCCATTGGGCACCGCACTCAGCACGGCCTTCAGCCCATGCGCACCAAAGGCCCCCAGCGCTACCCCCAGCGCCCCCAGCAGTGCCGATACCCGCAGCTTCCAGACGTCATTCATGACGCCACCGAACACAGCCACCGCCCTCGCGCAAGCCCCGGGAAACTCGCCTGGACGATTCCCGCTCCACACCCATCTTCCCCTGCCGGATGACTTCCCTGCACGTCCCCACCTCCCCACCACGCTGGTTCCTTCCCGCCCTTGTGGCGCTCGGTATCACCGCATGGCTGATTCTCTCGCTCTGGAACGACTTCCCCTATTTCTACCACACCGACGAACCGGGAAAGGTGCGCCAGATCGCGGAAAATTCCCGCAATCTCCACCACCCGCTCCTCCTGCTTGAAACAACGGCCGCTGCCGTCCGAGCACGCGGCATCGCAACCCCCCAGGGAATCGTGGAAACCGGCCGCTGCCTCTCGGCGGCCTTCGCCGCCTCCGCAGCCGTGCTCCTCGCATGGACGGTCGCTCAGCGCCGCGGTCCATGGACTGGCCTCGCCGCGGGCCTCCTGCTCATGCTCCAGCCGGACGTCCACGAGTACAGCCGCTACCTCAAGGAAGATGCCGCGCTCCTCTTCGGAGTCTGCGCGGTCTTCGCTGCCGCCACCAGAATCGAAATGCATCCCGGTCCACGAAGCGCGGCCTGCCTTGGCCTCGCCTCTGCCCTCGCCGTCTCCGCGAAGTACGCCGGAGCCATCATGCTGGTCCCGGCCCTCCTCTGCTTTCCTTTCCACCACCCGCAGCGCCGCCTCCTCGCCATCTTCGCCATCACCACGCTCGCCGTCTGCCTCGCCCTCATCAACCACCGCATCCTAACGGACCCCGGAACGTTCCGCGAATCCCTGTCCCGCGAAACATCCATGGTCCTCGAGGGTCACGCCGGCGTTACGAAATCCATCCCCCACGCGGGTTTCTTCTCTCGCCTCCTCAACCGCTCCGCGCACCTTCTCCCGCTCTGCCTCGCCGGAACCGCCGCCGCATGGCGGGCGTCCCGGAGCCGCCACCGCGCGGAATGGTTCCTCGCGGCTTCCCCTCTCGCCCTCGCCGCCATCCTCGCATTCTCAGCCAAGGACTCGGGTCGCTACTTCCTCCCCGCCTGCGCCGGCATCGCCGCCACCGCAGCCATCGGACTCCACCAACTCGCGGGGTCACGCTTCGCCCGATTCACCATCCCGGCCACCACCGCAGCCTGCCTCCTCAGCCTCGTCCGCTCGTGGCCGTATCTGCATGGCTTCCAGTCGGACGCCCGCCGCGAACTCCTCGCATGGTCCGCCTCCTCTCTCCCACCCGGCAGCAGAATCATCCAGGGACGCAAGGTCTGCCTGCCCGACTCCTCCGGGCGCTTCGCCGATGGCTACCACCTGAAATCGCCCATGCCCTTTCCCGTGGAAACCGTTTCCTACCTCCCGGACGCCGCCCCCTCGCCCGCCGCTCTCGCCGCGAGGGGCTTCACCCACCTCGCCATCGCCGGCGATGAATTCGAACGCTACCTCCGCAGCGACCAGAAACCCAAGGAAGGCCGCGAATCGGAATTCGAACAACGCCGCCGCTTCTACACCGCTCTCGAAACCGAAGCCTCCCTCGTCTGGTCGCGCCCCCCAGGCAAAGTCGGCACCCACCAACCGGAACTCCGGCTCTACCAGCTCAGCCCTCCAGCACCCAGCCAATCCCACCACTGAACCCGCAAGGCCCGCTTGATTTCCCCCTCCCCAACCGCCCGACTCCATCGTATCCACCATTGAACATGACCGATAAATTCTCCGCCTACGCCCACCCGGATGTCCTAGTCAGCACCAACTGGCTCGAGGACCACCTCGGCGACCCCTCCATCCGCATCATCGAAAGCAATGAGGATGTCCTCCTCTATGACACCGGCCACATCCCCGGTGCCGTCCACATCGACTGGCGACGCGACCTCAATGACCAGACGGTCCGCGACTACATCGGGCCCGATACCTTCGCCCAGCTGTGCTCGGCCCATGGCATCACCCCGGAAACCAGGGTCATCTTCTACGGCGACAAATCCAACTGGTGGGCCTGCTACGCATTCTGGGTCTTCCAGCTCTTCGGTCACCGCAATGCCGCCGTCGTCGACGGTGGCCGTGCCAAATGGACCTCCGAAAACCGCCCCCTGACGCGCGAAATCCCCAAGCCCTCCCCTTCCTCCTACCCGACACCGCCGGCCCGCCGCGACGCGGAGATCCGCGCGTTCTTCACGGATACCCTCGCTCACATGAAGGCGGGTAAACCCATGGTCGATGTCCGTTCCCCAGGGGAATTCCGCGGCGAAGTCACCCACATGCCGGAATACCCCCAGGAAGGCGTGCTCCGCGGCGGCCACATTCCCGGAGCCCGCAGTTGCCCATGGTCCACCGCAGCCAACCCGGACGGAACCTTCAAGTCCGCTGCCGAACTGCACGAAATCTACGCCACCGGCCTCGGTCTCCAGCCCGGCGACGACGTCATCGCCTACTGCCGCATCGGCGAACGCAGCAGCCACACATGGTTTGTGCTCACCTACCTCCTCGGCTTTCCCTCGGTCCGCAACTACGACGGCAGCTGGACCGAATGGGGCAATATGGTCCGCTCCCCCATCGAACGCTCTGCTCCCTGACGCCCGTGTACCCTTCCCCTCTCAAGGATATCCTCGACCTCTGCAGCGGCCTGCCGGAAACGGAACGCCGCGAAATGCTCATCAGCTTCGCCGACGGAGCCAGCCGCCAGGCTCCCCAGGAAGGCGAAACCTTCGACCTCGAAGATGTCCGCAAGGACGAGGAATGCACGGATACCGTCGGGGTCTTTCTGCGCGTCGATCCCTCCCATGGCTGCCTCTTCCGCATCTCGCTCGGACCCCAGGTCCAGACTCTGACCCGCGCCATGACAACCATTCTCTGCAGGGGATTCCACGGTGCTTCCCCTCAGCAGGTGGTCGACGCCCCGGCCGATTTCGTTCCGCTCATCATCGGAGCCGACCTCGTCCGACTCCGCAGCCAGACGGTCTACTATGTCCTCTCCCGCATGAAGGCCGCCGCCAAAGTGTGGCTCAACCGCCAGCGCGCCGCGGCCGCAGAAGCAGCGGGCTGAATGCCCGCCCCTCAGGGCTTCTCCGCAAAACAGTACAGCGCCCGGTGGCCCCGCAGGAACAGCTCGTTCCCGGCCACCGCCGGCGAGGCCTCGAACGCTTCCTCCAGACGGTTCGTCGCCACCACTTCCAGACGGTCGCTCTGCCTCGCCACCACCACCACGCCATCCCGCCCCGTAAAGTACAGATGCCCGCCCGCCGCGACGGGCGACGCATAAATCCCGGACATTCCCGGTATCCGCTCGGCTTCCTGCAGTACCCGCCCGTCCTTCGCGTCGAGAATGCTCAGGTACGCGTCGTTCCCGGAATGAAAATACAGGCGCCCCCCAGCGAGCACGGCAGAGGGCACATACGGCGTCCGCTTCTCATGCCGCCACAGCACCGACTCCGTATCGGTAAGATCCCCACTGCCTCCGAGCCGGATCGCCAGCAGCGCCGCACCCCGGAACCCGCTCAGACAGTAAACCACCCCACCCGCAAACACCGGCGTCGGCACCACATTCCCAGTCAGCCCGCCGCACGACCAGAGCTCGCGCCCCGTCTCCAGATCGTAGCTCCGGATCCGCTTCGTCGCCGCAATCACCACCTGACGCTTTCCCTCATGCGCGACGATCAGGGGCGTCGTCCACGTGGTCTCCTCATCCCGCGCCTGCCTCCATAGTTCCCGGCCATCGGAACGGTGAAAGGCCGCCACGAAATCCTCTCCCTCATGATCCCAGTTCACCACAAGAATGTCTCCGCTCAGCGCCGGCGCGGTGCCCTCCCCGAACGCATTCCGCGTCCGCATCTTCCCCAGATCCTTCGACCATTTCACCACCCCGTCCCTTCCCAGACAATGCAGACCCCGGCTCCCGAACCACGCATAGACATACTCGCCATCCGTCACCGGTGAATGCGACGAAAATCCGTGATCCCGGTGATGGCCCTCATGCGGCCATTCCTCCCGCACGGTCCGGTCCCACAGCACCTTTCCTGTCTCCCGATCCAGACAAAGCACCGCAAAACGATACTCCTCGACCGGATCCTCCCCGCGCCGCCCGCGGCCCCCCGGCCCTTCCCCTTCCACCGCCGGCTTCGCCCGCTCCACCTTTCGGCCTGTCGGTACCGCCGTCTGCACAAAGACCCGCCCGCCACTCACAATCGGCGTCGATGCGCCGCTCCCGGGAATCTCCACCTTCCATTTCAAATTCGTCTTCTCATCAAACCGCACCGGCGGCTGCGCTCCGGCCGCCGCGGTCCCGTCCTGCTGCGGTCCGCGCCATGATGCCCAATCACCCGCACGAACTTCCATCGCCAGCACCAGCATCAACAGCAGCATTCTCATGTGGTCTGCCTTACCGCATCCGCCACCAGGCACGCAAGCCCCGCACCTCCGTGAAACCACCCCACCTTTCCGCTGTCCACCACCGCTGACCCAGCCATCTTCCCCCCAGCTCCCATGAACCCTCCCGGCCCCATCGACCATCCCGCAGACTTCGCCCGCCGCATCATCGCCAATGCCAGATTCCCCATGCTCGCCACCATGGACGGATCCCAACCCCGCCTCCGCCCGGTCTCCCCGGTGCGCGTCGATGATTTCACAGTCTACGTCGCCAATCTCCGCCGCTACGGCAAAACCTCGGAAATCGCCGCGAATCCAAAGGTCGAACTCTGCTACCTCGACGGCAATCACGACCAGGTCCGCATCACCGGCAATGCCGAGGTCGTCACCGACCAGGCCCTCCTCGCCGACATCTGGAATTCAAACCCCCTGCTGCGACGCTACCTCGGCTCTCCGGACAATCCCGACCTCATCATCTACCGCATCGCCCCGCTCCGCGTCCGCTGCATGAAGGAATGGGCCCTGGATTACACCGAAGTCCCCCTCTAATCCCAGCCACCATGAATTGGATTGATGAACTGGCCGCCCTGCTGCCAGGAAAGGTTTCGACTTCCCCCACCGAACGCTCCCGCTGCGCCTCGGATAAATGGTTCGCCAGCCACCAACCGGATGCCGTCGCCTTCCCGGAATCGGCCGAGGACGTCAGCGCTGTCATGAAACTGGCAGGCCGTCACCGCATCCCGGTCACCGTCCGCGGCGGCGGCGTCGGCTATGTCGGTGGCTGCGTCCCCGTCCAGGCCGGCATCGTCCTCGCCATGGAACGGATGAACCAGATCCTCGAAATCTCCCCAGCCGACGGCGTCGCCATCGTGCAACCCGGTGTCATCACCGCCACGCTCCAGGAGGAAGTCCGCAAACTCGGCTGGTACTACCCCCCGGACCCCGCCAGCCTCAAGGAATGCACGCTCGGCGGCAACGTCGCCACCAACGCCGGCGGACCCCGCTGCCTCAAGTACGGCGTCACCCGCCACTACGTCCTCGGCCTCGAAGCAGTCCTCCCTGACGGCTCCATCATCCATGCCGGTGGCCGCTGCCACAAAAACCGCCAGGGCTTCGACCTCACAGGCCTCTTCGTCGGATCGGAGGGCATGCTCGGCACCGTCACCGAAATCACCCTCCGCATCATCCCCCATCCCCAGGCCCGCGCCATCCTCGGAGCCACTTTCCGCACGTTCGCCGAAGCCGCCGCCGCCGTCCAGATCATCCTCTCGAACGGTCACCTCCCCTCCGCCCTCGAAATCACCGACAGCTTCACTCTGAACGCCGCCCGCGAATACCTCGGCCACGACCGGATCCCCCCGGGTGAAGCCCACCTCCTCGCGGAATTCGATGGCCCAAGGGAAGGCGTCTCCGCCGAACTCCGCAAGGTCACCTCCCTCCTCCGCAGCCACTCGGCCGTCTCCCTCAAGCCCGCCACCACGGATCCCGAAATCGAAGCCTTCTGGCAGATGCGCCGCGAATTCTCCTACAGCCTCCGCCATACCGGCCTCACCAAACTCAACGAGGACATCGTCGTTCCCCGCAGCCGACTCGTCGACCTCGTGGACTTCGCCGCTTCCCTGCAGTCGCGCTGCGGCTTCCCCATCGCCTGCTTCGGTCACGCCGGGGACGGCAACATCCACGTCAATATCATGGTCCCGGACATGAACGACCCCGCCCAGCACGACAAGGCGGAAGCTGCCCTCGACGATCTCTTCCGCCACGTCCTCAGCCTCGGCGGCGTCATCAGCGGCGAACACGGCATCGGCATCGCCAAAAAACGCTGGTTCCCCAGCGCCATCACCACGGCCTCGCAGCAACTCCACCACACCCTCAAGAACGCGCTCGACCCGCTCGCTCTCCTCAATCCAGGAAAATTCCTGGGCTGAAACCCGCTTCCCGCGCTGCGCGGACCGACCGCATGTTCCGGAGACTGCCGCTCTGAACGGATTCTCATGCCGATTTTTCTTGGCAGACGCCTGCCCGGAATCCTACAACACCCGCGCCGCCGCCTGCTCCCCCCCGAGAATCAGGGCGTTGTGCATCAACCGCGACCGCGACCGCGCGCGGGCGCCAACCTCACCCCCACATGAGAAAACCATACCTCGCTGCCCTCCTGCTCGCAGCTTCCTCTCCAGCCCATGCCCAGATCTGGACCGGTCCCTACGGCCCGGGCGGAACATGGAACGTCTACCGTGTCGTCACCACCGCGGCCACATGGTCGGCCGCCGACACTGCTGCCAAGGCTGCCGAGGCCCAGTCCTCGGGCCTGCCCTCGCTCGCCGGCAACACCTCCCCAGGCCACCTCGTCCAGCTCAGCAGCGAAGACGAAAACACCTTCGTCGCCCTCGCCGCCGCCCTCACCCCCGGCTCCGGAAATTCCAATGTCTGGATCGGCCTCAACGACAACAACGCCGAACAGGGATCCAATCAGGTCGGCTGGGAATGGTCGGGCACTACCGGCGGCAGCGGCACCAACGGAGCCCAGATCGCCGGGGTCGATACCGAGTACCTCGTGTGGGCCCCGGGCGAACCCAATAACTCCGGAACCGAAAACGCCGGGGAAATGCGCAATGACGGCCGCTGGAACGACAACAAGCACAACCTCTCCACCGTCACCAGACGCTACGTCATCGAATGGAGCCTCGGCCTCGCTTCCCCTCCGGAAGGAGCCCGCCAGTTCCCCATCGCCTACACCGCCCCCTACGGCCCCGGCGGAACGTGGAACCTCTACAAGATCATCGGAGCCGCCGAGAACTTCGATAACGCGCGCTCCATCGCCACTTCCCGTACCGCCGGATCCACCGGCGTCTCCGGCGTCGCCACCGGTGCCCTCGCCAATCTCACCGGCACCCTCGCCACGGTCGCCTCCCAGCAGGAAAACGACTTCCTCTACCGCATCTCGGGCTACGCCGGCACCAACACCATTTCCACCTGGCTCGGAGCCACCGACGACCCCAACCGCGAACCCTCGGCCTCGGAATCAGGCACCAGCAAAACCTCAGGCTGGGTCTGGATGGACCGCAATGGCTCGCAGCCCTGGACCTACCAGAAATTCGCTACCCGCTTCCCTCTCAACTCCGGCGAACAACCGGACAACGCCGGCACCACGGAAAGTGCCGTCGAACTTCTCGGCACCAGCTTCTGGAACGACATCACCCCGGCAGCCACCACCCTCCGCCGCTACATCATCGAGTGGCACACCGAAGCCACCAGCCCCATCGCCGGTGCTTCCCTCCCGCAACCCATCCTCCCCGGTCCCACCCCTTCGCTGACAAATACCCACTCGGCAGGCACATGGGCCATCAAGGAACAGCGCGCCGGTCTCCTCACCGCCAATATCAACGGAGCCCTCTCGCTGGTCTACGCCAATACCAGTACCTCCGCAGTTCAGGGCACCCGCCCGGTCCTCAATCAGACGGATAATGCCGTCTCAGGAGCCGCCGGCCGCTCCACCATCGGACTCTTCTGGCCAAAATCCGACCTGCTCGGCGACACCGCGAGCGCCGATGACAACAACTACACGGTGTTCGCCAAGACAAAGATGCCGCTCAGCGGCACCGGTCCCTACACCCTCAATGTCCACAGCGACGATGGCTTCATCTGCCGCATCTCGGGCCCGGGCACCGTCACCATCTCCCAGGTCAGCGGCGCAGGCATGCAGGACCCCGCCGACAGCGCCTTCTACTACCCCTTCGGCATCGGCGACACCAACACCCGAGCCATTTTCACCGTCTCCACCCCGGGCGAATACGAGGTCGAATACATCGGCTGGGAAGGCACGGGCGGCTCAGTCCAGGAGGTCTCATGGTGCGAAGGCGCCGCCGCCAATGACTGGGACGGCAACTGGCAACTCCTCGGCGGTCCCGTCGGTGGCACCCCCGTCCTCCCCGCTGCCGATTCCTTCAACGCCCCCACACCCACCGGCAATGAATGGCAAATCCGCTACCCGGCTCCCGGAACCGTCGGCACCCTGACCACCGTCGCCGGAGCCGCTGCCGCTCTCCAGAATGCCACGGGCACCACGGACGCCGTCGCCCCAGTCATCAATTTCGCCGACCCCAACAACGGCGGAAACCGCGGTCTCTTCACCGCCGATCTCACCCACCCCGGAGACACCCCCGTGGATGACAACAACTTCGTCTGGGGCGGCCGCATGCTCCTCAATATTCCTGCAGCCGGCATCTACACCATCGGTGCCCACTGCGACGACACCATCGCGATCCGACTCCGCAACGGTGCCAAATGGCGCGGCCGCGTCTGGGGCACCACCGCTCAGGGACACATCGATGCCAACGACGACTCGGTCATGTACTGGTTCATCGGCTCGGGCGACAGCAACATCCGCGCCGCCGCATGGTTCCCCGCACCCGGCAACTACGAAGTCCAGGCCCTCTACTACGAGGGCACCGGTGGAGCCGCCGCAGAACTCTACTACGCGCCAGGTATCCACTTGGCCGACAACGACACGGGCGCGTGGAGACTCATGGGCGACAGCACGGAACTGCCTCCCCTCGTCCCCGCCAGCATCCCCGGCGCTCCCGCCCAGGGAAATGGCAACTGGGGCATCCGCTACCTCCGCTTCTCGGGCCTCACCCTCAATACGCTGCAGGATGCCATCGCCGCTCTCAGCGGCAGCCTCGGAGAAAACATCTACGGCTCGGCCTCGGTCCTCAACTTCTCGGACCCGTCCAACCCCGGAACCGCCGGCCTCTTCGGCGGCGACCAACCGCTTCCCGGCGATCTCGAATTCACCAACGATGACGACGTCGCCATGCACGCCCGCGGTTCCCTGTTCGTTCCCACCTCGGGCCTCTATACGTTCGGAATACGCTGCTCCGACGGATTCGCCCTCCGCGTCGGACGCAATCCATGGCTCGGCCGCAATGGCACCGGTGGCATCGACCCCGCCGACCCCACCGTGCTCGCATGGACCGCGGGTTCGACCGCCCTCACCGAAAACCTCACCCGCAGCCTCATCTTCCTCCCGGCCGGGGTCCATCCCATCGAGTTCATCTCGTTCGACCGCAGCCGGGAATTCATGGCGGAAGTCTTCGCCATCCCAGGCAATCAGCTCGGCACGGGCGAGTACGCCGCCGGAGCCACGGCCAACAACGGCGGGGTCAACATCAACGCCGCCGACGCGTGGCGCCTCGTCGGCTACAAAGCCAGCCCCAACCCGCTGGGCATCATCACCGTCAAAGACCCGGGCTTCAGCGTCGTCCAGACCATCCCCTTCACCACCACCGCTCCCGCAGGATGGGGCATCACTGCCGCACAGACCGATAACTGGCTCGCCACTCAGCCCCTCACCACCCTCGTCAACCGCGACACCATCAACCTGCGCGACACCGCCAGCGGCACGGGCCTCTTCCCGAACGACTACCCGAACCCGAACGACGTCGCCAATGTCGACGACAATTACTACGTCAGCCGCTTCGAAGGAACCCTCATCGTCCCGGTCACCGGCACCTACAACGTCGGCTGGCAGGGGGACGACGGCGGCTATTTCGAATTCCTGACCCCGCCGGCCGGCACCCAGCCACAGTTCACCCGCATCATCGCCAATGCCCTCGCCACGGCCACCATCACCGCGGCCAGCAACGGAGCCGAAAACGCCCGCATCGAACTGAATGCCGGCGGCGGCAACACCCGCACCACCGGCGAAGTCACCCTCGAAGCCGGTGAATACCCGGTCCGCATCCAGTGGTTCGAAGCCACCGGCGGTTCGTACTTCGAGGCATTCGCCACCCCGTCGGTCGCTCACGCCCGCATCGTCCGCCTCATCAACAAGGCGGCCGCCACCACCCTGCCGGATACCGATGGCCTCACCCTAGTCGACACCGCCATGAATGTCCTGAACTATAGCCTCACCGGCAACCAGTTCTCGCTGACCTTCACCTCCATCCCCGGTGCCTCCTACTCCATCGAATCGGCCACCAACCCAGCCGGACCATGGACGGTCGCCGATCCTGCCGTGATGGCCTCCAGCACCAGTACCACATGGACGGGTCCGGTCACCCCAGGCGCTGAACCAGGACGGCTCTTCTTCCGGGCCCGCCTGAACTGACACGCGGGGACACGAACTACCACACCATCCACCACCGGAAGGGGTGCCCCGTCACAGGGGCACCCCTTTTCCGTTCCCGAGACCGCGACGCTGCGGGATTGCAGCCCCCTCGCCCCTGTGCATTCACTCCTTCCCGATTCCACGTGCCCGCAGCCGATACCATCACCCTGAGCCTGATCTCCCACACCAATGTGGGCAAAACCACGCTCGCCCGCACTCTGCTCCGCCGTGATGTCGGCGACGCGGCGGACCAGGAACACGTCACCGACGTCGCCACAGCCTACACCCTCATCGAAGCCGAACCCCACCGCCTCCTGCTCTGGGACACTCCTGGATTCGGCAGCACCCCCAAACTGCTCAAACGCCTCCGCTCGTCGGACCGCCCACTCGGCTGGTTCCTCTCCGCAGTCTGGGACCGCTTCCGCGACCGTGCTCTCTGGTGCAGCCAGCAGGCCGTCCAGAATGTCCAGTCGGAAGCCGATGTCGTCCTCTACCTCGTCAATGCGGGCGAAAACCCGGAAACCACGGGCTACGTCGACATGGAAATGGAAATCCTCACCTGGATCGGCCGCCCGGTCGTCCTCCTCCTCAATCAGACGGGCCCTCCCCGACCACCGGGTGCCGAAGCCGCGGAGGAACAGGCGTGGAAACTCCACCTCGCCCGCTTTCCCATGGTCCGTGCGGTCCTCTCCCTCGACGCCTTCGCCCGCTGCTGGGTGCAGGAAGGCGAACTCATGGACGCCGTCGCTCCTCTTCTTCCGGATTCCAAACACAAGGCCTTCACCAGCCTCCGCCTCGCATGGCTGCAGGAGGGCATCACCACCTTCCACCGGAGCATGGCCACCCTCGCCACCCAATTGGCCTGCGCGGCCACCGACCGCATCACCGTCAGCCGCGAAAAACTCTACCAGAAAATCGGAATCGGCCGCGCCCCCCTCCAGGAGGAAATGACCCTCGCCCGCGAGGAACTCAGCCGCCGCCTCGCCGCCCGCTCCATGCAGAGCGTCGATACCCTCATCGCCCTCCACGGCCTCACCGGACACACCGCACGCTCGGCGATCACCGCCGGATCGGCCGACTTCGGCGTCCCCAGCCATGTCAGTGAATCGGTCTGGACCGCCGTCGGAGCCGCCCTCACCGGTGCCGCCGGAGGCCTCGTGGCCGACCTCAAAACGGGTGGCATGACTTTCGGCGGCGGCACCGTCATCGGCTTCTTTGCCGGAGGCACCGGGGCATGGCTCCTCGCCAAAGGTCTCAACCTCACCCGCAGCGATGACCACTCGGTCCGCTGGACCCTCGAACACTTCATCGCTCAGGTGGAAATCGCCCTCGTCACCTACCTCGCCGTCGCCCACTTCGGCCGCGGCCGAGGATCATGGCAGGATGCCGAACACCCACCCCACTGGCCCCCAGCCGCCCGCACCGAACTCCAGCAGTACCGCAGCGAGCTGGAGACCGCATGGAAGAAGGCCGCCAACCCGGACACCACCGCCGATTCCCTCGTCCCGGAAATCACCGGTACCATTACAGCCGCCACCGCAGCCCTCCTCCGCTCGCTCTACCCGGACATCCCCATGCCGTGGCTCGACCCCGCCAACCCCACGCCCGGCGCATCATCGCCCGTGGCAAAAACCGTATCCACCCACGCTTCCCCGCAAGGCTCATAAGCCAAAGGGATTCTCCACCATACCCCCAGGCTCGCTCGCCTGACAGGTCAGCCGGATCCCCCCACGGGCCGCAAAGTCCCCGCGCACCACCATCCGCTTAGGTCCGCACGCCTTCACTAGATCACCGAGGATCCGGTTCACCACGTCTTCGTTGAATTCCGCTGTGCTCCGCCACGAGGCAAGGTAATACTTGAGCGACTTCGTCTCGAGGCAACGCTCCGCAGGAACATAGCAGATCCTCAGCCGCGCGGAGTCAGGCTGCCCAGTCACCGGGCACAGCGAACTGAATTCCGGGTAGTCGAGGTGGATCCAGTAATCCCGCTGCCCATGGCGGTTCGGAAAGCACTCCAGAACGGCTTCCTCGGGACTCGCAGGAAGCCGGCTGGCATGACCAAGCAGGGAAAGTTTGTCTGACATCCCTCCCACCTCGCACTGCCCTTTCAGCCCCTCCACCGGAAATCAGGGGCCAACGCTTGCGGCCAGGCCACCCCTGCATTCCACTCCCACCCGACCCACGCCCCCATGGAAAAATTCATTCCGCTCCCCGGATTCCGCGACTTCTACCCCGACTCCTGCGCCGTCCGCAATTACATCTTCCATCACTGGAGGGAAACCGCCCGGTGCTTCGGCTTCTCGGAATATGAAATCCCCGTCCTCGAACCAACCGACCTGTACCGCCGTAAAAGCGGCGACGAAATCGTCCGCCAGCTCTTCCACTTCACCGACGCCGGCGACCGCGAAGTCGCCCTGCGCCCGGAAACCACCCCGTCGCTCGCCCGCATGGCCGCGGCGCGCCAGCGCGACTACCGCAAGCCCATGAAATGGTTCCAGATCGGAGCCTGCTTCCGCTTCGAAAAGCCCCAGAAGGGCCGCGGCCGCGAGTTCTATCAGTGGAACTGCGACATCCTCGGCGAAAACTCCCCGGGAGCCGACGCCGACCTCATCGCCATGGCCGTCCACGCCATGCTCGCCTTCGGTTTCAAGGAAGGTGACTTCCGCATCCGCCTCAGCGACCGCAATGTCTGGCCAGCCTTCCTCGCCGGCGAGCACGTTGCGGAAACCTCCCTCCCTGCCTTCCTCCAGATCATCGACCGGCTCGAACGCGAAAAAGAGGAGGTCACAGCCGCCAAACTCGCGGAACTCGGCACTTCCCTCGACGCCGTCCAATCCTTCATCAGCAGCAAAGGCAAGGGCCACGCCCCGCTCGAAACCATCTCCGCAGACCTCACCGCCCGCGGCCTCGCCCCCTTCATCGAAATCGATCTCGGCATCGTCCGAGGGCTCGCCTACTACACCGGCGTGGTCTTCGAAATCTTCGACCTCCACCACGGCATGCGCGCCGTCGCCGGCGGCGGCCGCTACGACAACCTCTGCGAACTCATCGGCGGCGTCCCCCTCCATGCCGCGGGTTTCGCCATGGGCGACATGGTCATCACCAACCTCATCCGCGAAACCCCCCACGCCCTCGCCCGCATGGAAACATGGCTCACTGCACAGGGGAAAACCGATGCCTATGTCATCGTCGCATCGGAAGAACACCGCCCGGACGCGCTCGCCATCATCCACGCTCTCCGCCGCGCCGGCTACCGCGCCGACTACAGCTACGCCGCGGCCAAAGTCGGTAAACAGTTCCAGACCGCGGAACAGCTCCATGCCGCCACCGCCATCGTCGTCGGCGCGGAATTCCCGGAACTGAAAATCAAACACCTCGCCTCCCGCAGGGAATCAGCCTGCCATGCCACCGGTGTCCTCGCGGCCCTCGCCGATGCCCTCGCCTGGTCCCCGCCTCCTGCGGAAACGGTCTGAACGTCCGACCACGACGCAACGAAGCCTCCCGGAAAAAGACCCGCCGCCCGAAGGGCGCTAATCACTCGCGCGCATCCGTCGGCCGACTCGGTGGCGCGTAAATCGGCGGCGGCAGCACTCCCATGCCCGCATCCCCGCGTGCCGCCTGCTCCTTCACCGCAGCCGCAATCGCCACCGCCATCCGCTGCCGGTACCCCGCATCACTGCAGAGCCGCGCTTCCTCCGGATGACTCAGATACCCCAGCTCCAGCAGCACACAGGGAATTTCAGGATTGCGCGTGAGCCGCAGCCGCCGCCGCACGAGCCCGCGCGAACCCCGTTCCCCGGGACTGACCGCCACCATGTTCCGCTGTATCCGCTTCGCCAGACCATGACTGTCCACCCGCCAGTAAAAGGTCTCCGGCCCCCGCACCGACGACGGCCCGCTGTTGAAGTGCACACTCAGCAGCACGTCCCCCAAGCGCGCCGCCTGCGCCGCCCGCACATCCAGATCCACAAACTCATCCCCCTCCCTCATCAGCTTCACCGCAAAGGAACCTTCCAGCTCACGCCTGACCCGCCGCACCACATCCAGCGCCAGATCCTTCTCCTGCACCCCGGTCACCGCGCTGCGCGCCCCGCTGTCGCGACCCCCATGACCCGCATCCAGCACCACCGTGCGGAATCCCTTCGGCCCAGCCCGGTGACCCCACACATCCCTCGTCCCGCCGCCTGCCCCGCGGGGAGCCGAACACGATGCCAGAAGCACTCCAAAGGCCAATGAAAGAGAAACTCGCATAAGCCTGCCCCATGACCCACTCTCCTAACTTCGGAAACCGCAAAAAAGCCCGGCTCCGCTCCTGCGGAACACCCGTGGGATTGCGCCCGCACCGCCCCGCTGCGATGCCTCCCGCATGACAGCTCCATGGCGCGATCATTTCCTCAAAGGCCAGGTCATACCCGCCCTGCCTCTCGCCCTGCACAACGATGGCTCATGGTCGGAACGCCACCAGCGCGCGGTCATCCGCTACTACTCCGGAGCCGGGGCCGGAGGCCTCGCCGTTGGCGTCCACTCCACCCAGTTCGCCATCCGCGATCCCCGGCACGGTCTCTTTGAGCCCATCCTCCGCCTCGCCGCCGAAACCATCACGGAAGCAACCGGCTCCCGCCCTTTCGTCCGCATCGCAGGTGCCTGCGGCCCCACCCCGGCCGCGGCCCGCGAAGCGGAACTCGCCGCCAGCCTCGGCTACCACGCCGTCCTCCTCAGCCCGGGCGGCTGGCAGCACGCCCCGGAAGACGATTTTCTCGCCCACACCCGCGCCATCTCGGAAATCCTCCCTGTCATCGGCTTCTACCTCCAGCCCGCGGTCGGCGGCCGGGTCTTCTCCCGCCACTTCTGGCAGCAGTTCGCCGGAATTCCGGGGGTCGCCGGCATCAAAATCGCCCCCTTCAACCGCTACCAGACCATCGATGTCATCCACGCGGTGGCCAACTCGGGCCGCCATGACCTCGCCCTCTACACCGGCAACGATGACAACATCATCGCCGACCTCCTCACCCCATGGCCCGGTGGTGTCCACATCTCCGGCGGCCTCCTCGGCCAGTGGGGCGTCTGGACCAGCAAAGCCGTCGAACTGCTCGGCGACCTCCACACGGCACGCGCCGCCGGTTCCTTCCCCGCCGCATGGCTCACCCGGAACGCCGCCCTCACCGACGCCAACGCTGCCATCTTCGACGCCACCAACAATTTCCATGGCTGCATCCCCGGCATCCTCGAAGTCCTCCGCCGCCAGGGTCTCGTCCCATCCTCACGCTGCCTCAACCCAGCCGAAATCCTCTCCCCGGACCAGGCTGCCGAAATCTCCCGCGTCTCTTCCGCATACCCATGGCTCACCGATGACGACTTCGTCGCAGCAAACCTCGACCACTGGCTCTCATGAATTGCTCCATTCTTTCCGCTGAAATCTCCTTCCGCCCGCAACCATTCGCCCGTCCCCTCCAGCTCAGCAGCGGCCTCATCACCGAAATCACGGAAGCCACCGCCACGGTCCGCGTCCGCGTCGGATCCATCGAAGCAGAAGGCAAGGGCTCCATCTACCTGAGCGACCTCTGGGCATGGCCGGACCCCGCCATTCCCCACGCCCAGCGCGACGCCGCCATGCAGGCCTACGGCACAAGGCTGGCCGCGGAACTGCCTTCGCTCTCCGGACCCCAGCACCCCCTCTCGCACGGAATGGACCTGCTCGCCCGCAACGCTCACCACTCGGGCCCGGGCCAGATTCCCTTTCTCGCCGGTTCCGTCTGTCTCAGCCCCTTCGACGCCGCCATCCACGACGCCGCCGGTCACGCCCTCGGACGCTCGGCATTCCACCTCTTCGCCGCGGAATTCGCCGACCACCACCACGCCTCCCCCGGGCAACTCGCCGCCATCCGCCGCTTCCTCCGGCCTTCCCCATCACCCCAAGCCGATGGCTGGTACGTCGTCAGCGGCACCGACCCGCTCGCCGACGACTTCCGGCACTTCATCCGGCACCACGGCTTCCGTTGCTTCAAACTAAAGACCCTCGGCAAGGACCCGGAAGCCGATGCCCGCCGCACCGCCGATGTCTTCACCGCCGCTCAATCACTTGGAGTCACCCACCCCCGCCTCAGCGCCGACAGCAACGAGGGTAACCCCGACGCCGCCTCCGTACTATCCTACCTCGACTCCCTCGCCGACCTCAACCCCAGGGCCTACGCCGCCCTCGCCTACCTCGAACAACCCACCGGACGCGACATCCGCAGGCACGCCTTCGACTGGCATCACATCGCCGCACGCAAACCTGTCCTCGTGGACGAAGGCCTCATGGAACCCTCGATTCTTCCCGTAATCCGCGACCAGGGCTGGAGCGGCATCTGCCTCAAAACCTGCAAAGGCCACAGCTTCAACCTCATCGCCGGTGCATGGGCCGCCTCCCACGGCCTCCTCACCGCCGTCCAGGATCTCACCAACCCCGGCCTCTCCGCCATCCACTCCTGCCTCCTCGCCCAGCACACCCCTTCCCTCAATGGCGTCGAACTGAATTCGCCTCAGTTCACCCCGGCCGCCAATGCCCCGTGGGCCAGCCGCCTGCCATCCCTCTTCTCCCCCACAGATGGCTCCCACCACCTCCCCAACCCGCTCGCCCACGGCCTCGGCTCCCGCTGCTGACCGACCACCATAAGGTTCCCGGGTTGACTTCCCCCTGCCAAGCCCTCACGCTCCCGCAACTATGCAGAAGAATGCTCTCGGCAGGGGCCTCGGCTCCCTCATCAGCGGCGCCGCCAAACGCGGCAGCAGCCCCTCCCCCGCGGCTCCCGCAGCGGACGCCACGCCAGCCGACCCGGCCTCCGGAGCCCACGAACTTCAGCATCCACGGGAACCAGGCACCGCCGTCCGCAGCGTCCCCCTCGCCGCCATCACCCCTTCCCCCATGCAGCCCCGGAAACACTTCCGGGCCGAGCAACTGACCGAACTGATGGACTCCATCCGCGAGCACGGAGTCATCCAGCCACTCGTGGTCCGCCCCGTCAACGGAGCCCTCGAACTCATCGCCGGGGAACGACGCTTCCGGGCCTGCCAGCAACTCGGTCTCTCCGAAGTCCCCGTCATCGAACGCCAGGCCAGCGACCGGGATGTTCTCGAAATGGCCCTCATCGAAAATCTCCAGCGCGAGGACCTCAACCCCATCGAAGAAGCAGAAGCCTATACCCGCCTCGCCAGGGAATTCAGCCTCCGTCAGGAAGACATCGCCAAACGCGTCGGCCGCAACCGCGCCACCGTCGCCAATACCATGCGGCTCCTTGACCTCTGTGACCCCGTCCGCTCCCTCCTCGCTCAGGGACTTCTCTCCACCGGACACGCCAAAGCCCTCCTCGGTCTGCGCGATCCCAGCCTCCAGCAGATGGTGGCCGACATGGCCATCCGCTCGGGCCTCACGGTCCGCCAGACCGAACAGCAGGTCCAGAAGGAACTCGCGGCCACCACCAACTCCTCCCCTCCCGGCAAATCCCCCGGCAAACCCAGCACCAACCCCTCCCCGTCCCTCTCCAGCCACCTCAACCGCATCCAAAGCAACCTCCGCCAGCACTTCGCCACCCAGGTCTCTCTCCAGCACTCCCCCAAAAAGGGTAAGATCGAAATCGAATACTACGGAGACGACGACCTCAGCCGCATCCTCGAACTGCTCGGCGTCCCGGCAGAATGAAACGTTCCCGCCGCCTCCTCCACGCCACCGCTTCCCTGGCGCTGGCCACCTCGGCCATGCTCCCATGTGCCTGCCGCAGGGAATCAGCAAACACCCCCACCGGACCCGTAAGCAAACCCGCCTCCGGCGCGTGGACCAACTTCTCCGGTGCCCGCGCCTTCGAGGACGTCAAAGCCATCGTCGCCATCGGACCCAGACCCTCCGGCAGCGAACGCAGCGAAACAACCCGCCAATTCCTGGAAAAACGCCTCCGCGAGGCTGGCTGGGAAACCCAGCGCCAGACTTTCACCGACACCGCTCCCGTCCGCGGCCCCCTCAAGTTCACCAACCTCCGCGCACGCTTCCCCTCGAGCGGCACCGACCCATGGCTCCGCCCCACTCCCATCCTCGCCGCCTCCCACTACGACACCAAATGGGTCACCGACTTCCTCTTCCTCGGAGCCAATGACAGCGGATCGTCCTGCGGCCTCCTCCTCGAAGCCGCCAGAGCCCTCGCGGCCACCCCCACCCTCGCCACCCAATGCGAACTCGTGTTCCTCGACGGCGAGGAGGCCCTCGTCGACTTCACCCTGCCACGCAGCTTCTCCGACATGAGCTACGACGGTCTCTTCGGAAGCCGCCACTATGCCTCCGGCCTGCGCTCCCTCTCCGGGGAACAGAAACCACGCTGGTTCGTGCTCTTCGACATGATCGGCGACCAGCAGCTCGAAGTCGAATTCCCCCGCAACTCGTCTCCAAACCTCGTCTCCATGGCCCTCGAAGCCGCCGCCTCCCTCGGCTTCTCCCGCCAGTTCTCCCGCGGATCCGATGACATGGTCGATGACCACGTCCCCTTCCAATGGGCCGGACTCGAAGTCATCGACTTCATCGACTTCAACAGCTACCGCCGCGCCGGATACTGGCACACCGCGGCCGATACCATCGACAAACTCTCCCCGGACAGCATCGAAATCACTGGCCGCACCGGCCTGCTGCTCATCGAGAAACTGTCCTCCCTGCCCGCGCCCTAGTCCCATCAACCCCCACAGGCTACACGGTTGCGGCTCCCGAACGCTCCGCTAACTCTCCCACGGTAATGCTGTCCTCCACGGAAATCGTCCGCCGCAACGCCATCATCGCAGGAATCGCTCTCCTCTTCCTGTCCGGAGGTGTCGTCTGGTGGCTCAAATCCGGCTCCGACCTCACCGAAAGCAAGCGGCTCACCGACACCGCCGCCGACCTCATCGCCAAGGGCGAAACCGCCGACGCAGCCAGCATGCTCACCGTCGCCCAGTCGATCGACCCAGCCAACACGCGGGCCACCGAACTCCTCAGCTCCATCCCGCCGGAAGCCCGCATCCCCAAGGAAAGCAAAAAGAAATCGCCTTTCGCACTCCCCACCCTCCCGCAGCCATCGGCCAAAAAAGGCCTGCTCCCCACCACTCCCACCACCCCCGCCGTCTCCGAAGGAGCCGCAGCGGTCTCCCAACACCTCCGCAAGGCACGCGAATTCCTCGCCGCCAAGGATCCCGATGCCGCAGAACGGGAACTCCGCCTGTCCGTGGGCCGCGACCGCTCGCTCCGCAGCAAAAAGGCCATGATCGAATTCGTGCTCGAACACCGCCTCAGCGAACTCCCCGGACCTCGCTGCATCGGATACCTGCACGACCTCGCCGCCGCCCGCGGCGAAGAATTCCACGAGCCTGTCATGGCTGCGATCCGCACCGGAACCATCCAGCCGCAGGAAACCAACAGCCTCCTCAAACTCCTCAAGACCCATCACGGCGTCCCCAACGAGATTCTCCTGCTCGCCGATACCACCGAAGCACGCATCAACCCGGAACGCCGCTCCGCCCTCGCCGCCTCCTGTGAAGAACGCCTCCGCGACGCCCCGCTCAAGGACCGCGTCGACGGTGCACGCTGGCTCCTCAGCCTCAAGGAAGCTCAGCGAGCCGCCAATCTGCTCCCAAAAACCGAGGCCACCTCCAACGCCGATGCCTTCGAACTCTGGCTGGATGCCGCCGAACTGAACCAGAACCACGCAGAAGCACTCGACGCCCTCGCTGCCACTCCCAACCCGCTGAGCCCGCTCCGCACCCGACTCCACCGCGCCCGACTCCTGCAGGCCTCCGGTGCTTCCGGTGCGCGCGAGGAATACATCGAAACCCTCCGACTCCATTCGGAAGTGCCCGAAGCCTACGGCGAAGCCATCGCCTTCATCTGCTCGGCCGGAAACGACGCCCTCATGCTCGGTGCCTTCAAAAAAGGCATCGACGACTACCCCGCCACAGCACACATCCTCCTCGCCAAGCTAACCCCGGCGGCCCGCGCCCTCAAAGACGCGCGCCGGGTCCGCCAGATCCTCGAAGTCGCCAGCCAGTCCAACGCCTTCGCCGGAAATATCCTCGTCCGCAGTGAACTCGCCTACCTCAATCTCCTCCTCGGACGGGAAGAAGATGTCGAGGAACTCTACCGCCGCTCGGTACTCTACCCCGGCAACACAGCCGTCCGGCTCGCCCTCGCCATGGGCCTCCTCAAGCGAAGCCGCACCCAGCACGCTCTCCTCGAAGTGGAGGCCTTCCAGCCGGACATCCGCAACGTCCCGCTCCGCGATCACGAGAAAGCCATCCTCGCCGCCGTGTATTCCGCCAATGACCGCAAGGACGACGCCGTCAAAATGTCGCTCGGCATCAACTTGAACGAACTCACTGCTCAGGAAATCGAATTCACCATGGCCGCGGTCAGCCGCAAGGAGGAAACCATCAAACCCAAGTGGCAAACCTACTTCGCATACTACTGGACCAAGGGCCTCGCTGCCCTCGCCGGGCTCGCCGCCCTGGTCTTCCTCTACCTGCGGCTCCGCATCTTCCGCAGCCGAAGGCTCACCACCAAAGCCGACCGCGCCTTCGCAGAACGGCGTTTCGCCGCAGCCGCACGCTACGCCTCCAAAGCCGCCAAACTGCATCGCCAGAACATGATCGCGCACGACATCTTCGAAATGGCCAGCGTCGAACTGCTACGGATCGCTGCCCGCAAGGACAAGGAGGAAGCCGCCGATGCGGCAACGCCAGCCTGAGCCTCCCGCTCACTCCGCCCGCCCAATCGCCGCCGCCAGCAACTCTCCCACCACCTGCGGATTGGCGCGCCCACCGCTGAGCTTCATCACCTGACCCTTGAGCGCGTTGATCGCCTTGTCATTGCCCGCCCGTATCTTCGCGACCGCATCGGCATTCGCAGCCATCACCTGATGGATGATCTCATCCAAAAAGCCTGAGTCGCTCACCTGCTCCAGCCCGCGCAGCTTCACGATCTCCCCGGGTGATGCCCCGGTTCCGACCATCTCATCAAGCACCTCCCGGGCCTGACTCCCGTTGATGCGGCCACTCTCCACAAGCAACGCCAGTTCCCGCAGCGCTGCTGCCTTCACAGGATTCTCCGCCGGACTGTATCCCGCCGCCGCCAGGCGTCCCAGCAGATCGTTGATGATCCAATTGGCCACCGCCTTCGGCTTGGGCACACCCACCGCCGCCGCCTCGAAGTAATCCGCCAGCATCCGGTCGGATGTCAGCACCACCGCATCGTACTCGCTCACGCCGTACTCACTGACAAATCGCCCGCGCTTTTCATGCGGCCTCTCCGGAACCAGCGGGCGCATCTCCGCCACCAGCGACTGCGTCCGCAATGGCACCAGATCCGGACAGGGAAAATACCGGTAGTCATGCGCATCTTCCTTGGTCCGCATCACCGTCGTCTCCCCGCGGTCATCATCCCACCTCCTCGTGCTCTGCACCTGCGCAATGCCCCGGTCCAGTTCGTCAGCCTGACGCTCGACTTCGAAATAGATCGCCCTCCTCACTGCCGACACACTGTTCAGATTCTTCAGCTCGATCTTGGCTCCCAGTTCGGTCCGGCCACGCGGCCGCAGCGAAATGTTCACGTCGCAGCGCATCTGCCCCTTCTCCATGTCGGCATCACTCACTCCCGCATAGACCAGCATCTGCCGCAGACTATTGAGATAAGCGACCGCCTCCTCCGCACTCTCAATCTCCGGCTCGCTCACCAGCTCCATGAGAGGCGTACCCGCCCGGTTGAAATCGATGACTGTCTGCACCCCCTGATGCGTGCTCTTGGCCACATCCTCCTCCAGATGAATCCGCGTCAGCCCGATCACCTGCCCGGGCCTCTCAATGCGTTTCTGCCAGTCCTTCGGATAGGCGTCATCATAAAGCGGCACCTCCCCTCCGACACACAGCGGCAGATCAAACTGCGAGAGCTGATAGTTCTTCGGCATGTCCGGATAAAAGTAATTCTTCCGGTCCCACTTCACCACCTCCGGTGTCCGGCAACCCAGCACCAGCCCAGCCAGTACAGTCATCCGGATCGCCCCACCGTTCAGAACCGGCAACGCCCCCGGCATTCCCAGACAAACGGGACAGGTGAGCGTATTGGGTGGCTCCCCATAACGCACCGCACAACCACAGAACATCTTGCTGGCAGTCCGCAGCTGACAATGCACTTCCAGCCCAATGGTGACAAGATAATCGGAAACAGGCATGACTCTGGCACCCTCCATGTCAGAGGCTCATCCTCACGGCAAGGGCTGCCTTCACCCCGCCACCGGAAACGAGTGCCGCGACCTCACGGCCCCGCCGGGTCCTCCTCTTCAGACGCCTGCGCCGCGATGCCGGCAGGCTCTGGTTCGTCTTCACCAGTGTCGGCCAACTGCACCAGCAGTTCCCTGGCGCGCTGGTTGTCCTCATCAAACTTGAGCGCCAGCTGCAGGCTGTGCCGCGCATCCCGCGTCATTCCCTTCCGCAGGTAACGCTCCGCCGCGGTCGTCAGTCGTTCGCTGTCGTAGCGGTCGGACGACAGCTTCATCAGATAGGCACCGCAGCCAGCCACAACAAAGAGAACCAAGGCGATGAGTGGCCGGTTCTCAAAGAGGAATTTGCCGATCTTTTCTCTGAACGTGAGCATGTCCGGTAATCTGGTGTTGGCTGGCCCACCCATCAGGACCACGCACCTGCCACCTGAGCAGGACTGATGCCTCATCATGACGCTTTTTCAAGCAAGTTTCCACCAGGCTGCTGTACCCGCCCTGAAAAGTCAGCGCACCCTCACCCGGAAAAACCGCGACCCCATGTACACCGGAACCTCAAACGACAGCTGCCCATCGGCAGCCGC
>JBIICE010000321.1:0-3499 GCA_044239025.1 Verrucomicrobiales bacterium | reverse complement strand
TCCGCTGGCCCCGAGCAGCTGGCGGCCCTGTTCCACATTGGTGCCTTCCAGACGCACCACGAGGGGAACTTCCAGTTTCATCTCGCGGGCGGCATTGATGATGCCCTGCGCAATCACATCGCAGCGCATGATCCCCCCGAAGATATTCACCAGAATCGCCTTAACTTTGGGATCCGACAGAAGAATCCGGAAGGCCTGCTTGACCTGTTCCTCATTGGCTCCGCCGCCCACGTCGAGGAAGTTGGCCGGTTCTCCGCCGTGCAGCTTGATGATGTCCATGGTCGCCATGGCGAGGCCCGCTCCATTGACCATGCAGGCAATGTCCCCATCGAGCCCAATGTAGTTGAGGCTGAATTCACTGGCGTCCACTTCGCGCGGATCTTCTTCCGTGGTGTCACGCATGGCCGCCACTGCCTTCTGACGGTACAGCGCGTTGTCATCGAAATTGAACTTGGCATCCAATGCCAGAATCTGTCCGTCGGTCGTCTCCACCAGCGGGTTCACCTCGACCATCGAACAGTCGCACTCAATGAAAAGACGGTAGAGAGCGGTGAGCAGTTTCTCGAAGGCGCGCAGTTTGTCGCCTCCGAGGCCGATCTGACGGGCGATCTTGCGGGTCTGGAACGACTGCAGCCCAAGGGCCGGGTGCACGTAGGTCCGGATGATTGCCTCGGGATGCGACTCGGCGACTTCTTCGATGTTCACCCCGCCTTCGGCACTGGCCACGATGACCGGGCGCTTCTCGGCGCGGTCGAGCAGAATCGCGAGGTAATATTCCTTTTTGATGTCGACTGACTGGGCGATGAGGACTTTGCTGACCTGCTTGCCTTCCGGTCCGGTCTGGTGCGTCACGAGGACCTGACCAAGCATCTGCGCGGCGAGTTCGGCAGCGCGCTCGGGGTTTTCGGCGAGGTGCACCCCTCCCTTGAAGCCATTCTGGAAGGTTCCTTTCCCGCGTCCGCCGGCGTGGATCTGCGCCTTGACCACGAGGCCACCGGTGAGTTTCTCGGCGGCGGCCCGGGCTTCCTCGGCAGTCGATGCCATGATACCGCCCGGAGTGGGGACACCGAATTTTTCGAAAAGTTCCTTGGCCTGATACTCGTGGATGTTCATGGATGAATGGGAAGGGTTGAGCGGCGGAAGCGCTGCTGACCCTTAGAGAACGCTCCCCGGGCGTCAAGCGTTGCCGTCCGCGGGCGGCTTTCCCGCAGCAAACACCCGCGAACATGGCCTTCGCATCGGCCGCATCTCCGGTCATGGTCGGAACCCATGCCGCGATTCCCTGTCCTGCTTGCCCTCCTGCTGCTCTGGCGCTCCGCTTCCGCGGCACCGCCGAATGTGGTCTTCATCCTCGCCGATGACCTCGGCTGGACCGACCTCGGCTGTCAGGGCAGCAAATACTACGAAACTCCCCACATCGACCGGCTCGCCACCGAAGGCCTGCGCCTCACGCAGTTTCATGCCTGCCAGAACTGCCAACCGACCCGCGCCGCCCTCCTTTCCGGACAGTACAGCCCCCGCACCGGTGTCTACACCGTCGGAAGCATCGACCGCTTTCCCTGGTGGCATCGCAGCCTCCGGCCAGTCGATAACGTCACGGAACTGCCGCTCGGCCGCGCAACCGCTGCGGACGTTCTCCGCAAGGCAGGCTACGCCACCGGGATGTTCGGAAAGTGGCATCTGGGAGAATCGGGCCCTCATCATCCCGCCCGGCGCGGCTTCGACGAAGCCCTCGTCACCATGGGACGCCACTTCGGCTTCCGCACCAATCCTCCCACCGCGGTTCCGGAGGGACAGTACCTCGCGGATTTCCTCACGGACAAGGCCGTCGATTTCATCCGCCGGCACCGGGAGCAGCCATTCTTCCTGTACCTTCCTCACTTCGGCGTTCATTCCCCGCACCAAGCCAAACCCGACCTCATCGAACGGTTCCGGCGCAAAGCGCCCGCCGGTGGTCACCATGACCCGGTCTACGCGGCCATGATCGCCAGTGTGGATGAAAGCGTTGGCCGCATCGTCCGGACTCTCGCGGATCTGCAGCTGACCGAGCGCACTGTGGTGATCTTCTCGAGCGACAATGGCGGCGTGGGTGGCTACCGCCGCGAAGGTCTCCGCAAGGCCGGTGACATCACGGACAATGCCCCTCTCCGCAGCGGCAAGGGCAGCCTCTACGAAGGCGGCACCCGCGTTCCCTTCATCGTCCGCTGGCCCGGCACCGTGCCCGCCGGCACCACCTCGGACGCACCCGGCATCCATGTCGACCTTTTGCCGACACTGATGGAAATTGCGGCGGCCCAGCCGCCCGCACAGACCCTTGACGGCACCAGTCTTGTTCCCGTCTTCCGGAAGCCCGCCACATCGGATCGCCCACCCATTTTCCAGCACTTTCCCGGGTACCTCGGAGCGGGCGAAAATTCATGGCGCACCACTCCAGTGAGCACCGTCCAGCAGGGACCATGGAAACTCCTCGAATTCCTCGAAGACGAGCGCACCGAACTCTACCATCTCGGCAACGACCCCGGAGAAAAACAGAATCTCGCTTCCACCGAAACCTCCCGGACCACGGAACTCCGTACCCTCCTCGGTACATGGCGCCGCCAGACCGGAGCAAAAATACCCACACCCCACGAGGCTGGCCGCAAACCAGCCGGCTTCCGGCGGTCCAGCGGAGAATGATCCCGCCAGTTCACAGCCAGCGCCGCTTCCGGAAGTACCACAGCAGCGCCACGGTGATCAGCACAAACACCCCCCACACAAACGCATACCCCCACGGCCACCGGAACTCGGGCTGATTCTCAAAGTTCATCCCATACACTCCCGCCACAAAGGTCAGCGGCAGAAAAATCGTGCTGATCGCTGTCAGCACCTTCATCACTTCATTCATCTTCTGCCCCAGCACGGCATGATGAAACTCCCGGATCGAAGTGACCGCTTCGCGCAGGTGATCCGCCGTTTCGATGGCGTGCCATGAATGGTCGTAGAGATCCCGCAGGAAGGGCGTGAGGCTGTCCGACAGGAGATCGCTGTCACTGTGCTGCAGGGCGGTCGCCACTTCCCTAATGGGTCGAACGATGCGGTAGAGGAAATTCGTCCGCGCCCGCACCCCGTGAATCTCCCCGAGATCAATGTCGGCCCCCGGCAGGGTCAGTTCCTCGTCGAGTTCCGCCACTTCTTCCTCGATGGCGTCAAGCGCCAGCAGATAGTGATCAAGCAGCGCGTCCAACAGGGCCCAGAGCAGGTAATCCGGACCCTGATTGCGGATCCGTCCCTTGCCCTCCTTCAGCCGCGTCAGGACGGGCGCAAATACCAGACTGGGCGCTTCATGGAAGGTAATGAGGACGCGCTCGGTCAGAATCGCAGAGAAATGCTGCACGTCAAAATCCTCCTCGCAGTCGTCCGGGGTAAGAGTGAGCTGCCGCGCCGTCACGAACAGATAAGTACCGAAATCCTCAACCTTGGGAGGCTGATTCGTGTTCAGAATGTCATCCTGCACAAGGGG
>JBIICE010000320.1:0-3519 GCA_044239025.1 Verrucomicrobiales bacterium | reverse complement strand
ACGGGAACCGCATCCCGCACCTGAGCGACCCTACCCACCAGTGGGGCATGGTGATCGACCTCAACAAGTGCACGGGCTGCACTTCCTGCCTCGTGGCCTGTCAGTCGGAAAACAATATCCCCATTGTCGGAAAGGACCAGGTCCGCCGCGGCCGCGAAATGCACTGGATCCGCATGGATCGGTACTTCGCCACCGATCTCGACTCGGACGCCGCCCTCAACAACCGTCGCGTGGAACGCAATCCCTTCGATTCCCAGGACAATTCGTGGAACGAAGACGAAATGGACGACCCGGAAATGCTTGTCCAGCCAGTCGCCTGCCAGCACTGCGAATCCGCCCCCTGCGAAACGGTCTGCCCGGTCAATGCCACCGTGCACAGTGAAGACGGACTCAATGTGATGGTCTACAACCGCTGCATCGGTACCCGCTACTGCGCCAACAACTGTCCGTTCAAGGCCCGCCGCTTCAACTTCTTCGATTACAACAAGCGCAACCCACTCGTCACCAAAAAGATCGGCAGCTTCGAGTTCAATAATCTCTACGCCGGTCCCGTGGGCGACCGTCAGGACACAGAACTCAGCCGGGCTCAGAAGAATCCCAATGTCTCGGTCCGCATGCGCGGGGTCATTGAGAAATGCACCTACTGCCTGCAGCGCATCGAGAGCGCCCGCATCGACACCCGTGCCAATGCCCGCAAGGCCAAGTCGCGCGCCACCGGGGCCACGGACGACAAGCTCGTCATCGAGGAAAAGGACCTCATGATCGCTACGGACCGCGTCCGGACCGCCTGCCAGGAAGCCTGCCCAGCCGAGGCCATTGCCTTCGGAAACCTCAAGGACGACAAGAGCAGCGTGGTCGCCTGGAAGAACAATTCCCGGAACTACGAACTGCTTGGCTACCTGTCGGTACGCGCCCGCACCACCTACCTCGCCCGCATCAAGAATCCCAATCCGGCCCTGCTCGCAGCCTCCCCACGGGAACTGCGCAAAGTCGGTCAGGGCTCCAAGACCCGCCACATTCACGTCGAGCACAACTCCCAGGGCGGCGCTCACTGATCCTTCCTTCACCCTTCTCTCAACTTCCCAGTTCCGCCAGCCTATGGCCACCGCAGAAGCTCATGATCACCCGCCCTCCGGCGGAGCCCCTTCCCGAGCGAAGGTGCTTCTCCGCGAGCCGCTGGTCCTCAATAACCGCAATTACAGCTGGATCACCAACAAGATCGCCAGCGTCATCGAGGAACCCCAGCCTCTTCTCTGGTGGATCCTCATCGTTCCCAGCTTCCTGCTCACGCTCATCATGGTGGGGTGCTTCACCTACCTGATCTCGACCGGTGTCGGTGTCTGGGGACCCAACCAGCCCGCCGCCTGGGGATGGGACATCACGAACTTCGTGTTCTGGATCGGGATCGGTCACGCGGGCACTCTCATCTCGGCCATCCTTTACCTGACCCGGCAGAAATGGCGCACGGCTGTCAACCGCTCCGCAGAAGCCATGACGATTTTTGCGGTGATGTGTGCGGGCCTCTTCCCGGCACTCCACGTCGGACGCGTCTGGATGGCATGGTTCCTTGCCCCCATCCCCAACAGCAACCAGATCTGGCAGAACTTCAAATCCCCACTCCTCTGGGACGTCTTCGCGGTCTCCACGTATTTCACGGTTTCGGTCATCTTCTGGTTCCTCGGTCTCGTGCCGGACCTCGCAACCATGCGCGACCGCACGACCCACCCAGTGAAACGCACCCTGTACGGACTCTTCGCCCTCGGCTGGCGCGGCGGAAACCGCCAGTGGCGTCATTACGAAATCGCCTACGGACTCCTCGCGGCTCTCTCCACTCCGCTGGTGCTGTCGGTGCACACGGTCGTTTCGTTCGACTTCGCGACCTCCATCGTTCCGGGTTGGCACACGACCATCTTCCCTCCCTACTTTGTGGCGGGAGCCATCTTCGGAGGCTTTGCCATGGTGCTCACACTCATGATCCCGGTCCGCAGGATCTATGGTCTGCAGGATCTCTTCACCATGAAGCATATCGACAACATGGCGAAGATCATCGTCCTCACGGGCACGATCGTCGGCTACGCCTACCTCATGGAACTCTATGTGGCTTGGTACTCCGGGAGCCTCTTTGAGTTCGATGCCTTCAAATGGCGGATTCTCTATGGCCCGTACACCTGGGCCTACTACGCCATGTTCTTCTGCAACGTCATCGCTCCCCAAGCCTTCTGGTTCAAAAAATGCCGGGAGAACCTCTGGGTCGTCATGGCTGTGTGCATGTGCGTCAACGCCGGGATGTGGTACGAACGCTTTGTCATCATCGTAACCACTCTGGCCCGCGACTTCCTGCCGGGTGCGTGGGATATGTACCACCCCAGCTGGGTGGAAATCTGGTCGTTCATCGGCACCTTCGGATTCTTCACCATGCTCTTCCTCCTCTTCCTGCGCTACGTGCCCGTCATCGCCATCGGCGAAGTGAAGGCAGTCCTTCCGGAAGCAGACCCGCACTACGATCCCACGGCGAAATCCCGCGACATCACGGTGCCGGCTCCCACCTACGAAGGCGACCTCGAACACACGGGCGGCCGTCCGGCCCCGGTGTCCACCCCCGCCACCGCATCCTGAACCTTTCACCGGATCACTGCCTTGAGCACACCATTGAAACGAGTCCACGGATACCTCGCGGAGTTCACCACCGTGCAGGACGTCTATCATGCCGCCGAGAAAGTGCGCGACGCCGGCTTCACCAGCTGGGACGTCCATTCTCCCTTCCCGATCCACGGGCTGGATGAAGCCATGGGGCTGCCCCGCAGCATCCTGCCGAAGTTTGTCTTTGTCGGTGGCCTGACCGGCCTCCTCACCGCATTCTGCCTGCAGTACTACACCCAGGTCATTGATTATCCTACAGTGGTGCAGGCCAAGCCGGCCAACATCTACACGCTTCCGGCCTTTTTCCCGGTGATGTTTGAACTCACCATCCTCTTCTCGGCGTTCACCGCCCTCTTCACCTGCCTCGCGATGATGAAGCTGCCGCGGCTCCATCACCCGCTCTTCAACGCTTCCTCGTTCTCCCGCTTCTCGGACGACCGCTTCTTCCTCTGCATCGAAGCGCGCGACCCCCGCTTTTCGCTCGAGAAAACCAAGGCGTTCCTCTCGGAACTGGGAGCCCAGAACATCGAACTCGTGGAGGACGAAGTCTAAGATATGCGCTACTTTTTCCTAGCTCTGCTCCTTGCCGGTGTGCTGGTGGTGGGAACCGCAGGTTTCCGGGGCGATAAGTCCACCCGGACGCCCATCGAGATCTTCGATGACATGGACCACCAGGCCAAGCTGAAGCCGCAATCCCCCAGCGGATTCTTCAGCGACGGCGTTGGCCCACGCAAACCAGTCGCCGGAACCGTCCCCATGGGCCTTGAAATCCCGGAGAAAACCACCGCCGAAGGCTCGTTTGTGAACTTCGGGTTCTCTCACGGCAGCGATTACTACAATACCGGACGCCTCGGCGACTTCTACGGCGAAGGCTATCCC
>JBIICE010000319.1:0-3540 GCA_044239025.1 Verrucomicrobiales bacterium | reverse complement strand
AACTGGCAGGTCAATAACAACACGGTCATCAACAATTTCAACATCACCCAGAACCAGAGCTGGAACAGCATCAACACCCACTACGGCGACCGCAACTGGTACGGCCGCTATGGCAGCGGCGACTACAACCGCTGGTGCGGCGACATCTACGCCTACCGCGGCGGCCGCTGCCGTCAGGTCTGGACCGGCTGCTACGGCTACCACGACTACTACTTCAATGCCGGCTGGTGGGGTTCCTGCTGGTGGGGTGGCGTCGCCGCCGCCCGCACCGCCGCGGCTGTCACCGCCGCCGTGCTCTCCCCATGGTGGTGGTGGCGCCCCGTCACCTACCCGGTCTACACCACTTTCTACGGCCCCACCTGGCCCCAGCAGCCGGTCGTCTATGATCCCGGTACCAACATCATCATCCAAGGCGATGTCATCATCATGAATGGCAGGGAATCCGGCAGCGCCACCGATCACCGCCGCCAGACCATCGCCCTGGCCTCCCCTCCCGTCGAAACCTTCCCTGTCCCCGAACCCGCCCAGGAAGGCCAGCCGGAAACATGGCTCCCCCTCGGCGTCTGGGCCCTCACCCAGCAGGAAGAAGGCGATGCCGTCATGTTCTTCCAGCTCTCCTCGGATAAGTCAGGCATCATCGCCGGTGCCTACAAGAATGTCATGACCGGCGAAGACCAGCCCATCGTCGGCCGCATCGACCCTCAAACGCAGCGCGCGGCATGGCACATCGGCGAAAATACCGGCACCGTCTACGAAACCGGGGTCTCCAGCCTAACCTACGACGCCGCCAGCGTCTTCGTCCACTTCGGCGAAAAACAAACCCAGACCTGGCTCCTCGTCCGCCTTCCCTCGCCGGAAATGCCCCCCGGCACCGTCAAACTGCCGGAAATCACCTCGCGCGCACCACAAGGACCAGCGCCAGTCCCCGGCAAGTAAGGCGAACGCCGCCCGCAACTCCTCAGCACGCAGGGATTCTCCGCCGCCGGGGAATCCCTGCGCTGCTTGCAGGACAGCGTGAGACAGATCCCTTTCTTCCCGATTCGACTTTTCACATTCGCTGAATACCATTCTGGAGACTATGGCTTCTCCTTCAGCTTACAGGCCGGACATCGACGGCATCCGCGCCCTCGCCGTGCTCGCGGTCTTGATCTTCCATGCGAAACTGGGGCTATCCGGCGGCTATGCCGGGGTGGACGTCTTCTTCGTGATCTCGGGATTCCTCATCACCGGAATCATCCTTCGCGAGTTGAAGCATGGTACCTTCTCGTTCGTCTCTTTCTGGGAACGCCGCATCCGGCGCATCCTTCCCGCCCTCGCCGCGGCCACTGCCGCCATTCTTGCGGCAGGATGGTTCCTGCTCGTGCCTGACGACTACCGCAGCCTCGGACGCCAGGTGCTCGCTCTGGTCCTGTGCGCCTCAAACGTTCAGCTCTACCGGGAGGATGGCTATTTCGCGGCGCGGTCAGAGGAAAAGCCCGCCCTCCACACATGGTCCCTATCCGTCGAAGAACAATTCTATCTCGCAGCACCCTTCCTGCTGTGGCTCGCCTTCCGCTGGAATCGCCAGAAGGCCATCCCTGCCGCCCTCGCCACCATCACCGCCATCTCTTTCGCTCTGGCTGTCTATGCTTCCTACCAAAAAACTTCCGCGGCATTCTTCCTGCTGCCCTTCCGTGCATGGGAACTCGGGGTCGGTTCCCTCTTGGCCATGGCCAGTCCCATTCACTCCCCGCGCTGGCGTTCCGCAGCATCGTGGGCCGGGCTGCTCATGATCGGGACGACATTCTTTTTCTACCCGAAGGACATCCGCTTCCCGGGAGTCACCGCCCTGCCGCCGGTCCTGGGGACCGCTCTGCTCATCTGGGGAGGCACTGGCAACCCATCCCCACGGCCCGTGCCCAATCGCCTGCTCTCCCGTAAACCTCTGGTCTCGGTCGGCCTCATCTCCTACTCCCTCTATCTGTGGCATTGGCCGGTTTTCGCCTTCCAGAAGTACCTTGGCTTCTCGATGACCAACCAACTCACCCAGGCGCTCCTCGCCATCGCCACCTTCCTCCCGGCATGGCTTTCCTACCGTTTCGTGGAAACCCCCTTCCGTCGCAAAACCATCTTCCCCACTACCCGCAGGGCCCTCGCCTTCGGCGGCATCACCGCTGCCGCTCTTGTCACCGCAGCAGCAGCCCTTCTGCTCTCGCGCGGAGCCGAATTTCGACTTTCCCCGGAAACTGCCCTCATCGCTAGAGGCAGCGCTCCGATCAAGTACCGGATCGAACTCAAGCCACAGGATATCCCAGAACGACTTGTTCCCTTCGGCGCACCGGACGGTAAAGCCACGCTCTTTGTCTGGGGCGACAGCCACGCCATGGCCCTGCTGCCTGCCATCAACGAAGCTGCCAGTGAACTCGGAATCAAGGGCTTCGCCGCAGCCCATTCCTCGACCGCTCCTGTGCTCGACTATTACATTCCATCTCGCTGGGGTCTGAATGAACTGGCACCGGCCTTTAATCGGAAGGTACTCGAGCATATCGCCTCCGTCGCGAAAACCAGCACCGTGAGTGTTCTTCTCGTGGCCCGCTGGAAGGGCCATGTTACGGAGGCCAGCATCGGCGAATTCGAACAGGCTCTGCAGAAAACCATCCGCGTACTGAACAGCAGCCAGATCAAAGTGCTGCTTGTTAAAGAGGTTCCCAGCTTTCCATTCTCTCCTCCGAAAGCCCTGCCCCTTGCGGAACTGCTTGGTAAGCCTGCGGATACCCTCCGCACAAGTCTGAACGCCCACCGCCAAGCCCAGGCTTCCCTCGATGATGTCTTCGCCCGGCTCATGCCACTCGGAACCGAAGTACTGGACCCTGCACCGATCTTCAGCAACGCCGATGGCCTGATCTATCCTGCGGATGAAAACGGAAGCCTCTGGCAGGATAACCATCACCTCAGCACTCACGGCAGCATGAAAACCAAAGGGATGCTCAAGAAAGCATTCGAATCGCCCCTTTTCGAATCAGCCACACCTGCGCGCTGAATCACAGGCCTGAGCAATGAGGGATCTCCCGTGACAACCTCCCGGCTGCCTTTGGGCGGCTGACCGCCGGAAAGTGGCCGACGCCTATCGTCACGCCCCCCGGCGTTTGCAGTCAGCCACATCCTGCGCCACGCTGCACCTTTCCATGTCGACGCCCACTCCTTCGCGCAGCTTCACCCTCGCAGGCCGCATTCTCCTGCCCCTCCTGCTTCTCGGAATCGGTGGCGCCGCCATGAAGGCCGCCGTGCAATTCGGACGGAAAGCCGCCAAGGCTCCTATCCAGACGCCCATGCCCGACGTCGAACTGGTGACCGCTTCCTCATCCGATTACCCGGTGACCCTCCAGACGCAGGGCGTCATCGAAGCGATCACCCAGACCCGCGCGGCAGCCGAAGTGGCCGGACGCGTCGCCAGTGTCAGTCCAGCGTGGCGGGAAGGTGCCCATTTCCGCAAGGGAGACGAACTCCTGCGTCTCGACGACGCCGATTATGCCGCCGCCGTGGCCAATGCCGAAGCGGCGG
>JBIICE010000106.1:0-14140 GCA_044239025.1 Verrucomicrobiales bacterium | reverse complement strand
GGGATGAGACCGAGGAGGGCGACAAAGACACCGACGAGGAGGGCGTAGGGGAGACCGATGATGGCGAGGCTGAGGCCTACGAAGAACCCATCGATGAGGCTGACGAGCATTTGACCGCGGAAGAAGGCGATGAGGTAGCGGTTGATTTCGCTGAGGCAGGCGACCACCTCCGCCTTGAATCGGGAAGCGCGCAGCGGAAGGTAGTTGCTCCAGTTCTGCTGGATGGCGGCGCTTTCCTTGAGAAAGTAGTAGAGGTAGAGCGGGACGAGGAGGAAACCCACGAGATAGCCGAAGGCTCCGGCGGCACCCTGGAAGGAATTGCCGAGGAACGAGACGGTGCGGGAAGTGATTTCGTTGCTGTGGCGGGCGAGCCAGCCAGTGAGCCGCGGGTCGGCGAACGGCTTGCGGGTTCCCGGTTTTCCGTCCGTGGGGATGAGGCGCTGGGCTGATTCCGGGAGGGAGAGGATGAGTCCGGGGGTGAAGGTCCGGCCCGCATTGGCGAGTTCCAGTTCCTCGCTGGAAATGCCGTAGATGGCGGCGACGGAGCCTGGTGATTCGCCCTGCTGAACGGTGTGCGTGCGCGGGGCGATCAGAGGATCATCCGGTTCTGCCGTTGCGGTGGCGGGGCCCGGTTTTTCCGGACTGAAGCTGGCAAGGAAGCGGTCGATGCTGCTGACCGTGTTGCCGATGAAGTGGCTGGCGCTCTGGACCCAGGTGTGGCGGCTGGAGCGGATGATGCGGGCACCCTGGCTGATGGTCGGGACAGCGACCGAAAGGAAAAGCAGGAGGATGAGGGCATGGAAGGCGAGCCAGACGGTGATCATGGCGCGGAAGCGTGGCGTTCCGCGGTTGGTGAGACGCCGGACGATCGGTTCCAGCAGGTAGGCAAGGATGCCCGCGAGGGCGACGGGTACGAGGACAGGCTGAAGGAACTGGAGGACTCTGGCAAAGACACCGATGACATAGACGGAAATTGCGGCGATGGCGAGGAGGGCCGCGGCGGTGAGAGCCATCCAGAGAGTGCGCTGCTGGAAGTCCGTGGGCCATGGACGCCGCGGGCGGCGGCTCCTTTGGTCCGGATGCTGCGGAGTCGGGTCCATGGGAACGAGTCATGCCATGGCAGGGTGCCGGGGCAATCGGGGAAGCGGTGTGGGTTTCACTGGTCCGCCTTCGCGTCTGGCGCGAAGGCGGGATTGCGCCGGGGGAGCTGGGCCTGCGTCTGGGCGAGCCATTGGTCGAGGGCGGCAGCGAGGCGGGCGCGCTGGTCCGGGCTCTGGCGGGAGCATTCCGACTGTTCTGCGGGGTCCTCGGCGACGTGGTGGAGTTCCTCGTGACCGTCCTCGTGGAAGCGGACGAGTCGCCATCCATCGAGGAGGATGGCGCTGTAGGGCGTGGCCCCGCCTGGGTGGTAATGGGGATAATGCCAGCAGAGCGGACGGACCGGAATGGGTTCGCCCCGCAGGAGCGGGCGGAGGTCCGTGCCATCGACCGGGTCGGGCAGCGGCGACCCTGCGGCTTTGGCGATGGTGACCGCGAGGTCCATGGTGATGACCGGTTCGCGGCAGACCGAGCCCGGTTTGGTGAGACCCGGCCAGTCGATGAGCAGGGGCACGCGGATTCCCCCTTCCCATGCGGAGCCCTTGCCGGCGCGGAGTCCGATGTTGGTGGTGATGGGGTTGCGAGCGCCGCCGAGGAGTCCGCCGTTGTCCGAGGTGAACACGAAAACGGTGCGGTCCGCCAGGTTCAGGTCACGGACCGCCTTGCGGAGTTGACCGATGCTGTCGTCGACGCTGGCGACCATGGCGGCGTAGACCGGGTTGCGGTGAGCGTTGTCCGGATCCGCCTTCTGGCGGTAGGCGCTGATGACGTCGGGTTTTCCGCCGAGGGGGGTGTGAACCGAGTAGTGCGGAAGGTAGATCAGGAAAGGACGGTCGTGATTTTCCTTCATGAACTGGATGGCTTCCGAAGTGAGCCGTTCCGTGAGGAACTCGCCGTCGGGTCCGTCCCTGAGGGCTGGGTTGCGGTAGGGAGCGAACCATGTTTCCGGCTGGCCGCGGTGGTAGCCACCGGCATTGCGGTCGAAGCCGTGCTGGAGGGGCGAGGCATTGCCGAGGTGCCATTTGCCGATGGATGCCGAGCGGTAGTTCTTCCCGCGGAGCGCTTCCGGGAGGGTCGTGATGGCCTCCGGGAGTTCCTTGCACCAGTCCGGTGGAAGCAGTTTGGCTTTTGGGCGTTCGTGACCGGCGATCCAGTCGGTGATGCGGGTGCGTGCCGGGCTTTGTCCGGTGAGCAGGGCCGCGCGGGTTGGCGAGCAGACCGTGCAGGCGCTGAAGGCGCGGTCGAAGCGCATGCCCTCGCGGGCGAGCTGATCAAGGTGTGGGGTCTGGTGGAAAGTGCTGCCGGTGCAGGCGAGGTCGGTGGCTCCCATGTCGTCGATGAGAACCACGATGAAATTGAGCGGTGGCGCGGCTTCGGAGACCTCGGAAAGTCCGAGGCAGGCGAGGAGGCAGGCGAGGAAGCGCATGGTGGGCGGGGCAGGGCTGGGGATCAGGAACCGCAGAGGTGTGCGGCGATGCGAAGCCATTCGGCTTCGCTCTGGGAAGCCGGGGCCGCGGGGCGGCCAGCCCGGGCGAACCAGTAGGCGGCGTTTCCTTCGTCTCCTTCGATGAGATGGAGCAGGGCGTGGACCCATGAACCATCCTTCGAGGGGATGTCCTGAGCGATTTCGTGGGCGGGGTGCCAGTTGCCGTGGCGGGCGTGCCAGAGCGCCGTGAGGAGCGGGGAGAGGCCGGCCGGGGGGGTGGAGTCGCGGTCGGCGCTGGCGAGGAGTTCCGAGCTGGTCATGGCTGCTGGACTGGGGGTTTTGCGGTGGCGGGTCTGAGTCGGTAGCCATGACGGGCCGAGCGTTCCCATTGCTTTTCCGAGCCGCCTTCCGAGCTGCGCAGAATATTGGTGACCGGGCTGAGAATGCCGCCGACGAGGGAGGTGGCCTGATTGATCCAGTGGGCCGCGGTGCCGCAGGATGTCAGTGAGAAGGCGCAGGCGAAGGAGAGGAGGATGCGGTGGGTCATGGGGAAAGGGTGGGTCATTCGCCCCAGTGGGCGGGGCCGTCCACGGCGATGGCGCCGGATTCGAGGTGGATGCGGATGCGGGTGGATGGACTGGAGGCGCGGACCGAATTGGCTCCGGCCCGGAGGATGGGTTTGCCCCGGAGGAGGAGCACCCCGGGCGCGCGGCGGAAGTGGATTTCCGATGCTTCAGCAGTGTCGCCGTTCGACGAAGTGGCCGACGCCGGCGAACCGGTGGCGCGGAGGAATTCAGCAGCGAGACCGTCGTCGGTTTGGTGATACCGGATGAGAGAACCTTTGATTTCCCAGCCGCCGGGGAGCACAACCGAAGCGTTTTCGAGTTGGGCGTCGGTTCCGGAGAACTCCGAGGGGCTGACGAGGGGATTTCCGGCCGGGAAGGAGAAGGCCGCGACGGGTTGATCCGGTTTGGCTGCCTCGGATCCGGTTGTTCCGGTGGCGCTTGCCGGAGATTGTCCGGAGGGCGTACCGTCCTTCTGCTTCCATGGCCAGAGCCGTGCGGCACTTCCGGTGGCGAGTCGGGCACCCGATCCGAGAAGCCGGCCGGTGGCACGAGTGGCGCTGGCGGTGGCGGAACCGACCGAGCGGGCGGAAGCGGAGACGCTGCCTGTGACGGAGCGGGAGAGGTTTCCGGCGGAAGCTGCGACCGTCTGGGACAGGCTGCTGATGGTGCCGCATCCGGGGAGCAGGCAGACTGCGGCTAGGCAGGCGGCCATGGGTAGCGGGAACGGGTTCATCGGTAGGCGATGGTGCGCCGCGGGTGTGCTTTCGGCAAACGCAAAGCGAGGCGGGGCTGGGATTGGCGGTGAGCAAAAAACCGAGTCTACGGCAGGGTTGCGCCGCGTAGAAACATAAACTAGGGTTCCTCACCGGGAGCTTCTGGTTTGCCCGATTCTCCCCCAATCCCAAGTCCAAGCAATGTCCGAGAACAACCAACGTCCGGGTCCCCCCGAGAATCCCGACCGCCGCGGCGGTGGCAATGAACCCCAGGGATTCAACTGGAAGGGCCTCATCATTCTGTCGATTGCCATCGGCCTTCTGGCTGCGGGTCTCATGGTGCCGAGTTCGGCCCGGGGGCAGCAACTGGACTACCGTGCCTTCGTGGAAAAGCTGCAGAAGGATGAAGTGAACAAGGACAGCGTGAAGAAGATCACGGAAGTGGGGGCTGAGGTACTGACCTTCACGACTGGCGAAGGGCCGCAGAAGCAGAGCTACCGGGTGGCCTTTGACTCCACGATGGAGAAAGAGCGGCTCAACCGGATCTTCGATGAGAAGGGGATTGTTCCGAACTATGAATGGAGCGACAATGTGGGAACGAGCTTCCTGCTGAGCATGCTTCCGGTGCTCCTGCTGCTCGGAGTGCTGTGGTTTTTCTTCCGTCAGCAGATCAAAATGGCGGGTCGCGGAGCCATGAGTTTCGGCAAGAGCCGGGCGCGTCTGCTGGCGATGGACAAGAACAAAGTGACGTTCAAGCAGGTGGCCGGCTGCGACGAAGCGAAGGAAGAAGTCTGGGAGCTTGTGGAATTCCTGAAGGATCCCCGGAAGTTTCAGAAACTGGGCGGGCACATCCCGAAAGGAGTTCTCATGGTGGGGCCGCCAGGCACCGGGAAAACGCTCCTCGCGAAGGCGATTGCGGGAGAAGCCGACGTACCGTTCTTCAGCATCAGCGGTTCCGATTTTGTGGAGATGTTTGTCGGCGTCGGGGCTAGCCGGGTGCGCGACATGTTCGAGCAAGGCAAGAAGAATGCCCCCTGCCTGATTTTCATTGATGAAATCGACGCGGTCGGGCGTCATCGTGGCCATGGGCTGGGTGGCGGGCATGATGAGCGCGAGCAGACCCTCAACGCGCTGCTTGTGGAGATGGATGGGTTCGACACCCAGGAAGGCGTGATCATCATCGCGGCGACCAACCGGCCGGACGTTCTCGACCCTGCGCTGCTGCGGCCCGGGCGTTTTGACCGGCAGGTGACGGTGAGCCTGCCCGACGTGAAGGGTCGGGAAGCGATCCTGAAGGTTCATTCGCGCAAGGTGAAAATGGCAGCCGATGTGGATCTTGGCGTGATTGCGCGGGGAACGCCGGGCTATTCCGGGGCCGAGTTGGCGAACGTGATCAATGAGGCGGCCCTGCTGGCAGCCCGGCGCGGGCTCAAGGGCATCACACTGAAGGAACTGGAGGAAGCGCGGGACAAGGTGCGCTGGGGCAAAGAACGCCGCAGTCTGGCCATTTCCGAGAAGGAGAAGGAAACGACCGCCTTTCATGAGGCAGGGCACGCGATTCTCCTCGAGGTGCTTGAGCATACGGAACCGCTGCACAAGGTGACGATCATTCCGCGGGGACCGTCGCTGGGTTCCACCATGTGGCTGCCTGAGGAAGACAAGTACAATACGCGCAAGAACGAACTGCTGGATTCGATCGTGGTGGCGATGGGTGGCCGGGTGGCCGAGGAGATTGTCTTTGGCGATGTGACCAGCGGGGCGTCTGGAGACATCAAGATGGCGACGAACATTGCCCGCCGGATGGTTTGTGAATGGGGCATGTCCGACAATCTTGGGATGATTGACTACAGCGATGGATCCGAGCAGGTCTTTCTGGGGCGTGATCTGGGGCGCGGCCGAGATTACAGCGAGGCGACGGCGCAGAAGATTGATGCCGAAATCAAGCGACTCATCGACAATGGCTACCAGCGGGCCATGGACATTCTGCTGAAGCATCGTGGTGCCGTCGATGCGCTGGCGAAGGCATTGCTGGAGTTTGAGACGCTCGATGGGGCGCAGGTACGCGACATCATGGAGCACGGGAGGATGATGAATCCGCCCACGAGCAAGCCGCCGACGCCGCCTCCTGTACCGAGCGAGACACCGGCGAGGGAGAACGGCGAGGAAGAACTGCCGCCGGGGTTGGCGGGAGCGCCTGCGTGAGCGGGGTAGGCCGATCCAGGAACTTGCAGGGGCCTCGGCGCAGCCGCGGCCCCTGTTTTCTGCCTCGGCAGACGAATTACTGCTTTCCGGCGGATGAATGAGGAAATGGCGGGGCATGCGGTGCGTGCGGCCAGAGCGGTGCTGGCTGGTCATGGCGTGCCTGTGGACCGCGAGGATTTGCTGCAGGTGGGGAGTACGGTCGTGGTGCGGTTGAGTGATTCCGTGGTGGCGAGAGTCGTGGTTGACGTGAACGGTCCGCGGCAGGGGACCGACTGGCTGGCGCGGGAGATTGCGGTGGTGGAGCATCTCTGCCGTCGGGGGGCACCGGTGATTCCGCTGCATGCGGGGCTGCCGCCTGGTCCGCATGTGTGCGGGGGCATGCCCATGAGTTTCTGGCAGTACGTGCGGAAGGCGGAACGGGAGCCCCGCCCGTCGGAAGTGGGCGGCAGCCTTTTCCGCTGTCACGAAGCGCTGCAGGGATTCGCGGACCGCCTCGAGCCCCTCGCCATTCTTACGGAATCGCTTGCCGTCCTCGAGCGGGCAGCAGCGGGAGAGTTGTTTCCGGACGACGTGGTGGCTGTGCTGCGGTGGCATCTGAAGGAGTCGATCCGCGTGCTGTCGCGCTGCCCGGCGCAGGCGCTGCATGGCGATGCGCATCCCGGGAATCTGATGCCGGTGGCGGATGGGGTGCTGTGGGCAGACTGGGAAGATGCGTTTGCCGGACCCGTCGAATGGGACGTGGCCTCGGTGATCTGCAATGCGCCCGTGCTGGGACAAGGGAAAGCCGAGGCCGATGCCGTGGTGGCCGCGTATCAGGAATCGGGTGGGTCCCTTGATGCGGATACGCTGGATCAGTGCGTGGCGGCCCGTGCTGCTGTGATGAGTGCGTGGTATCCGGTGCTTTATCCTGAGCCGTCGGCGGAACGGCAACGCAAGCTGGCGGGGCGGCTGGATTGGCTCCGGCGGAAGGCCGGTGCGTGACGAAACGGGTGGCAGCGGGCCATTGCCAAACCGCGGCGGTGCTGTCATGAATGCGGGGATGTTTGAAATCCGCGAAAAGCCGAAGATGGTGGAGCGTGCTCTGCTGGTGGGGGCCTACTTTGACCGGAGGGAAGAAAAAGAGGCGCAGAGTCTGCTCGAGGAACTCGAGGAACTGGCCGTCACGCTGGGAATTCCCGTGGCCGACCGGCTGCTGGTCCACGTGAAGGAATCGAACCGGAAGTACCTGACGGGTTCTGGCAAGGTGAAGGAAGTGGTGGCCCACGCGAAGGAACTGGGCTGCGACGTCATCATTTTCGACAATAGTCTCAGTCCGATGCAGCAGCGTGCGTGGGAGAACGAGGGGGGCATCACGGTGATTGACCGGGAGGAAGTGATTCTGGATATTTTTGCGATGCGGGCGCGGACGGCCGAGGCGCGGCTGCAGGTGGATCTGGCGCGGCAGCAGTATGCGCTTCCGAGGCTGGCGAGGATGTGGGGTCACCTTGACCGTCAGGGCGGTGGGGGTGGCAGTGGCAGTGGTGGCGCGACGCGGGGCGAAGGGGAAAGTCAGCTTGAAGTCGACCGGCGGCTGGCGCGGCGGCGGATTGACACCCTGAAGCGACAGCTTGAGGAAGTGAAGCAGGTGCGTCTGACGCAGCGGAAGGAGCGGCAGCGGGTACCGGTTCCGCAGGCGGCGATTGTGGGATACACGAACGCCGGGAAATCGACTCTGCTGAATCTGCTCACGGGGGCTGAGGTTCTCGCCGAGGACAAATTGTTTGCCACGCTCGATCCGACCACCCGGAAGGTGCAGTTGCCGGACGGGCAGCAGTTACTGCTGACCGACACCGTCGGGTTCATCCGGAATCTGCCGCACCGGCTCATTGAATCGTTCAAGGCCACGCTCGAGGAAGCCGTGGTGGCGGATTTTCTGATTCACGTGCTCGATGCGAGTCAGGAACGGGTGTATGAATTCCACCGGACGACGATGGAAGTGCTGGAGGAACTGGGAGCGCACGAGAAGAAGATGCTGGTGGTCCTCAACAAGATGGACCTGTGCAGTCCCGAGCAGCGGCGGGCCGTGACACAGCACTTTGACCGGCCCGTGTGGGTTTCCCTGAAGACAGGCGAGGGCGTGGACGATCTGCAGCAGCGGCTCAGCGAGCTGATGCTGGACCGGATTATGCGGCTGAAGCTGCGGCTACCGCAGTCGGCCTTTGGTCTGATGACGGTCATTCATGAGCAGGGCAAGCTGCTGAGTCAGGATTACGACGGCAACGATGTACTGGTGGATGCCGTGCTGCCGCGGAGGTTTGCCGCGCAGTTTCTGCCCTTTGAAGATCCGCCGGCCGCGGCACGCGTGCCGGAGCCATGGGAATCGCCGGCGTCATGAGCGGGGCAGGGGTGGAATCAGGAGAGTCATGCGGGCTGCCCGGGTTGGGCAGCAGTGTGTGGCTGCGCGATGCGGAGGCCACCGTGTCGGCGGGTGCGGAGCTGGGGAGGAGACTCCGTGCCGGAGATGTGGTCGCACTGACAGGCGGGCTGGGGGCAGGCAAAACGCACTTCAGTCAGGGCGTGGCGCGCGGTCTGGGTTTCGATGGGGGTGGCGTGACGAGTCCGACGTTCAGTCTGGTTCAGGAGTACCGGGGGGGACGGCTGCCGGTGTTTCACTTTGATTTCTACCGGATGGGAACTGCTGAGGAGGTGCTCGCGCTGGGGTGGGACGAATATGTGGAGGCTGGAGGGGTTTGTGTGGTGGAATGGGCCGACCGTTTTCCGGGCCTGATGCCGGCGGGAGCCCAGTGGTGGCGGCTGGAGCCGGAGGCCCGGGGTGGCCGGACGCTGACGTGGCTGGGAGAATCGGGCGGGGAGGGAAACGCATGAAGCATGCAGTCGGTCTGGAACCGTGTTTCTGCGGAGGCGGGGAACTGCGGCAGGAGATTCTGGAGGAAACCGCCGGCCCCGGGGAATTCCGTCTGTGGTGGCTGGGGCAGAGCGGATTTCTGCTGCGCTGGGACGGTCATTATCTGCTCTTTGATCCGTATCTGTCCGATTCGCTGACCGAGAAGTATGCGGCGACCGACAAACCGCATGTCCGTTTGAGCGAGAGGGTCATTGATCCGGCGCTGCTGGGGATGGCACGGGTGGTGACGTCGAGTCATCTGCACACGGATCATCTGGATGCGGCGACGCTGCGGCCGCTGGCAGCGGCGGCTGAGGGCGTGCGTCTGGTGCTGCCGGGGGCGAATGTGGCGGCGGCGCGCGGGCGGTTGGGAGACGATGCGGCGGTGGAGTATGTGGCGGTGGAGGAAGGGGAGACGCGGGAGGTGGGCGTGTTCCGCTTCACCGCCGTGGCGGCGGCGCATAACGAGATTGAGCGTGATGAACTGGGCCGCTGCCGTTTTCTGAGTTTCGTGGTTCGGTTTGGTCCCTTCTGCGTGTGGCACAGTGGGGATACTCTGTGGCACGATGGACTGGTCGACGCCCTGCGGGCGGCGCGGCCTGATCTGGTGATGGTGCCGGTCAACGGGAACGATCCCGCGCGGAGAGTGGCGGGAAATCTGAATGGCAGCGAAGCGGCGGCCCTTGCCAAAGCGTGCGGGGCGCGGCTGGCGGTGCCGCATCACTTTGGCATGTTTGCCTTCAATACGGCTGATCCGCGGGAATTTGTGGAAGCCTGCGGCAGGCTGGGACAGCCGTGCCGGGTGCTGCGGGGCGGGGAATCGCTCACGCTGACGGCGGACGGAGCGCGTGGAGGCGTTCCAGTGCGCTGACGATGGCGGCAGCGAGTGCGGATTTGGATTGTCTGGGAAGCGATTCCGCAGAGCCGTCGCGGAAGAGGAGGGTAGCGGTGTTGTGATCCGATTCGAAACCGCTGTCCGGGAGGCTGACGTCATTGGCGACGATGAGGTCGCAACCTTTGGCCGAGAGTTTGTGGCGGGCGTTGGCGAGGAGATCGTCGGTTTCCGCGGCAAAGCCGGCGAGGATGCCCTGCCAGTTCCACGGGTGGCGGACCGAGCCGAGGATATCGCTGGTGGGGACGAGGGTAATGGTGAGGGGGGCGCCGGATTTCTTGATTTTGCGCGGCGAGGGTTCCGCCGGGCGGTAATCGGCGACCGCGGCGCAGAAGACCGCCGAGTCGGCGGAGGGCAGTGCTGCCTGTACCGCCAGCATCATTTCCGCTGCGGTGGTGACATCGATGCGGTCGACGCCCCCGGGTGTGGGGAGGCAGACCGGTCCGGCGATGAGGGTGACGCGGTGTCCGGCGGCGGCGGCGGCGGCCGCGATGGCGAAGCCCATTTTGCCCGACGAGCGGTTACTCAGGAAGCGGACTGGGTCGATGGGTTCCCTTGTGGGGCCTGCGGTGACAAGGACAGTCATGGGCCGGGCGGGTGGCGGGGTGATGGGCCCAGGGCGAGGGCTTCGTCGTAGATGGCTTCGAGGCGACGGATCTGTTCTCCCTGTTCGAACTGCTGGCGGACCGAAGCGGCGGCCTGCTGGCTGATCCGGTGCCAGAGGCCATCCTCGCCGGCGAGACGCAGGAGATTATCGAGCAGGCGGTCGCCATCGCGTTCCTCGACGAGGAGACCCGAGACATTGTCCTCGATGGCTTCCGGAATTCCTCCGTGGAGCGTTGCGAGGACGGGGAGTCCGGTCGCCATGGCTTCGAGCATGCTGTTGGGTACGCCCTCCTGATTCTGGTCCGCGGTGGTCTGGCTGGGGTGGAGAAACGCGTGGCACTGGTGGTAGAGCCGGCAGAGCTGGGCGGAGCCGAGAAAACCGGCGAAGTGCACCTTTTCCGAGACACCGAGTTCCGACGCGAGTTGCTGCAGAGGGGCGAGGAGAGGGCCTTCGCCAGCGATCGTGAAGCGCGACTGCGGGAAGCGGTGGCAGAATCCGGCAAAGGCGCGCAGGCTCACGTCGAGTCCTTTTTTTCCGATGAGGCGGCAGGCCTGGGCAAAGTGCCAGTGGCCATCGCTGGGAAAGGGCCGGCTCACGGCAGGGTAATCGTCCATCGGGATACCCGTGCGGTTGATGCGGATTTTTTCCGGTGGGCAGCCGAGGCGGATGATGCGGTCGCGGAGGGAATCCGAGCGGGCGAGGACGAGCGGCAGAAAGCGGAGGAGTTCCGTGAGTTTTGCGGCGTAGCCCGGTTTGTCCTCGCGCGGCATGACATCCATCCCGTGGAAGGAGACGACCGCCGGGCGGGGCCAGCGCTGCAGGAACGGGAGGAGGTGAACGCCGGTGTGGCCGAAGTAGACGTGGAGGAGGTCAGCGTGGCGTCGGTCCAGAATCCGTGCGAGGGCACCGTATTCGCCGCGGTAGACGATGGGGGGCTCGCGCCGGATGTATTTCAGCCAGAAGCGGCGGAGGAAATTGCTGCGGACCGCGGGGACCGTTTCCACGTCATCGAAAGGATAGCGGTCTTCGCTGGATCGTTCCCGGGTGACGACAAACGTTTTCCATCGCTGCAGGCCGGTGACCTGACGGTAGATGTGGAGCATCTCCGGCTTCAGGAAGGTCGTGCAGTAGCTGGCGACGACGGGTTGGCTCACGGGGTGTGACGAGGCAGGGGTAAACTAGCCTGATTCCGGCAGGAACGTGGGCAGGGAGACGGCGCGCATCGGGGGGCTGGGGCCGCGGACCGATGCGAGGTGGAGTTCAACGTTGCGGGCACCCCAGCGGTAGCATTCCCTGACGAGATCGCCGCAGTGGACGGGAACGAGCCACACCGGGGCTGAGCCGCGGAAATCGGCATCGAGGGCATGGTGCAGCAGGGCCGCCGCCGTTTCTTCGTCCCGGCAGACACCGGGACCCAGCATCCGGGAAGCCGGGTGATGGATCGCTCCGAGGAACCCCTTGAGGAAACCGTCCGGTGATTCCGCGAGATAGAGCCGCCAGCATCCTGCGGCATTGGTGATGAAATGGGCGAGGTCGTGAGCCCGGCGGATGCCATTGAGTTCCCATTCGAGGTCCGCGAGCCGGTCGACATCGGCGGGCGTCGCGGCCCGGATACTGAGTCCGCCGGCGCTGCGGGCGGGAAGCCCGTGGGGAGGGACTTCCAGCTTGAGGTCCTGAAAGGTCATGCACGGGACGAAGCCGAGCCGGGTGTAGAGTGAAAACGAATCCAGGTTCATGGCACTGGAGACGAGGCGCACGGGGAGCGATCCGGCGCGCTGGATGACTGCCTCCATGAGAGCGCGGGCGACCCCGCGGCCGGCGGCCAGCGGGTGTGTGTTGACGATGCCGATGGCCCAGTGGGTTTCGCGCGGGTGGTAGAAGACCGACCCGGTGAGCGGTCCGCCCGGTGCTTCCTGACTGACAAGGCAGCAGCCCGGATCGAGAGACTCGTAGAGTTCCGGAAAGACGCGGAATGGGGTGGGGTCGTCTCCGAACTTATCCGAGTTCAGACGGGTACGGTACCATGTGCTGAGCGAGGCATGGATGAGTCTTGCCTGTTCGTCCCAGTCGTCCGGCGTGAGGGCGCGGAGGATCATGCGGTGCGGTTGGCTCCGGCATCCGGAGAATCGCTCAGGGCAGTCATCTGGTCTGCGGGTTCGGTTGCTTCTGCGGCGGAAGCATCGGGAGATTCTTCCGTGCTCCCGGTGGCCGCCGGTGCTTCGCGGACGATGTCGACGAGTTCGCCCTGAAAGTTGGACTCGAACCGTTCGAGGACCTTGATGGCGGGGTCGCCGTGGACGAGGCAATCGATGACCGCCTTGCGGGTCTGGTTGCCGTCCTTGTACTTCACGTAGGCGAGTCCCTTGTTGTCCCACTTGCGTTTATCGAGGTGAAAGGCGCTGCTGAAGGGCACGCGGCGTCCATCCGGAGTGGTGAAGCTTTCGTGGTCGGCCGTGAGTTTCCGGCGGGAATTGATGAACCATGAGGCGAGCATGCCGAGACCGACGGCACCGGTCAGGCAGCCGAAGATGAGCTGTTCCCGGATCTTGTAATTCCAGTCTTCCTCGTGCGGTTTTTCCGGCCAGCCTTTTTCCTTGGCCAGTTTGAACCAGTCGCCGGTTTTCTTTTCCTGCTGAACCAGTTTCTGGTACTGGGGCCAGTACAGCTCGTATTCCGCGCGCTTTTTGGGGTAACCGAACTTCCAGTCGTAGAAGAAGAAGGCGGAGAGCCCAAGGAGGAGTACGATCATGGACACCCGGCGCTTGTGGTACCATGGGGTGACGGGACAGATGATAGGCTCTGCGGCTTGGTCGCTCATGCGTGGAAACAGTTGAGCGACAGAAGCGGCGGGCGGAGCATTTGTCAAACCCGCGGGCGGGGTAAGGTCCGGGCTAGGGGCCGACTGGGGCGAGCGGGGCCGGGGGCGGTTCCGGGGAGCCTTCCGGTGGGGGGAGGGCGTCGTCCGGGAGAGGTGGCTGGAGTGGCGGGAGGGAATCCTGAGGATGGCCGGTGAGCAGGCCCTTGGCCATGGCGAGCCATGCCCGGGCTCTGGGGTAGCCGGGTGCCTGGCGTTCCACGAGGCTGATGACGCGGTTTTCGTCGCCCGCGGCCATTTTCCGGATGCTGTCGACTGGCTCGCCCCGGGCGGGCGGCGCCATGGGGTCGTAGCCGAGGCTGTCTTCGGCGGCGACCGTGAGGGATTCCCGGAGTGCGTCCCCGACGTGATCGGGCGGAAGGGCGGAAACGATCTGCATGGCGCTGGGCCAGTTTCCGGTCCGGATGAAGAAAGTGGCGAGGCGCTGGCGGTCGGCAGGTGATCCGGTGGGGGCGAGGTTCACGGCGGCGGCGGCAGTCGCGGCAGCGGCTTCCGGGTCGGCCTGATCGAATTGAGCGTCGGCGAGTGGCACGAGGAAGGCGAAGCGGGACGATTCCGGCAGGGCGGCGATGGCAGAGGCCGCCTCCTTGAGGGTGGATTCCGCATCGTCGAGCAGCGTGAGGTCGGTCAGTGGATTGACGAGGCCGAGGAGAGCGCTGGCGCGATCCGGTCCGTTTGGGAGAGCCGAGGCATGACGCCTGGCTTCGCGGAGGGAGGCGGCGGCATCATCGGTGCGGCCGCAGCGGCGGCGGGCAAGGCCGAGGTTGGTGAGTGCGGCGATGCGGGCCGGGCCCTGCGGGGAAGAAACGGCGGCATCCTCGTAGTGGAGAAGGATTTCGTCCGGCAGGCGGAGGACGACATTGGATTCGACGGCTTC
>JBIICE010000318.1:0-3559 GCA_044239025.1 Verrucomicrobiales bacterium | reverse complement strand
CCATCGCCGCTGAAGAGTCGTCCCTCACTGGCGATCGCCTCGCCACCCTGCTGCTCGAGCTCCTCGCCGATGCACCCCGCCGGAAACGGCTGGCGACCCACATGCAGCAACTCGCCCCGGCCCATGCTGCAGCCCTCGTCTGCGACGCCATCGCGGCCCGCTGACACGCCCTTCAATCCATCCGGGTCAGAGTCACCCCGCCAATGTCGACACCGGCACCCGCGGCTCCCGGTTTCACCGTCAGCTCGAGTTCCTGCTCCCCGGCCGGCAGCCGCCATTCGCCCAGAGGCACCTCGCGGAACGCCTTCATGTACGATTCACTGGCCCGCGGCACCCGATCGTTCTCTGCCCCCGTCTGCGGAGGATCATGCATGCCCGCAAGCTTCACGGATAAGCGCCCGGCCCCGCTCCGCAGCACGACTTCGGCACCTGGTGCGGCCCAGGCTGCCGCGACGCTCACGGACAACCGGCATTCCTCCGGCACGGCAATGGTCCACCGCACCCGCCCTTCTGCTCTCTGCCACGCCGGAAAATAGGAACAGTTGGGGGCCTTCGCGCTGCGCTCCACCCCTCCCTCGGGAACACCATCACGGGCTGGCAGCGTCGCCACCGGAAATTCCCGGTACCCCACGGTGAACGGCCGCGCCACGCGTTCCCGACCCACCCCCATCTCCCGCCGCCACTCGTCCACCTGCCGGCGCAATTCCCCGGCCACGGCAGGATGATCGGCCGCCACATCCCTGATCTGCCCGGGGTCGGCCTCCATGTCATAGAGTCGCCCAGCCGCATCAAGCCGCCACCGCCCGCTTCGCACCCCTGTCTTCCCATTCCAATGCGAAAACACGGGCCGATCTTCCCACGCGGCTCCCGGATCAATCAGCAGGGGCAGCAGCGAACGGCCGTCGAGGGGCTTCTTCGGACGCAGCTCCAGGCCCGCCGCCGCCACCAGCGTCGGCAGCAGATCCACGGCCGCACAGACTCGCCGCACCACGGTTCCGGCTGCGATCCGCCCGGGCCAGCGCACATAACCAACGGATCTCACGCCACCCTCGTCGACACTGCCTTTGATGCCCCGCATTCCTCCATTCCACCGCGCACTGTTGGGACCGTTGTCACTGAGGTAGATCACCAGGGTATCGTCCCGCAGTCCCAGTTGGTCGAGATGCCCCAGCAACCGTCCTATTCCGGCATCGAGATGCTCGCACATCGCAAGCGCTGCCTTTGTGAACCTGACATCGGCCTCGCTCCGTTCCCCGCCCCGCAGGGTCAATTCCCGCCCCTCCTGCCTGCGCCAGGCTTCTTCCGGCACCTGCATCGGCGAATGCGGCACCGGCATCGCCAGATAACAGAAAAACGGACGCTCCCGGTGCCGCGACACAAATTCCATGGCCCGCTCCACCAGATCATCGGTGAGATACCCTTTGGTCATCACTGGCTTCCCGTCACTCTCCAGCACGGCATCAAAGTAGGTACCCCAGTGCCCCGAAGTGAACCCGCAGAATTCGCCGAACCCAAAGGCCCGCGGATGATACGGCCACTGCGTCCCGTTGTGCCATTTCCCAAACGCTCCGGTCGCATAGCCCGCACGCCCCAGCACCTGCGCCACGGTCTCCTCATCCGGATTCAGCCGCTCTCCTCCCCGGCTGACATCATAGACCCCGCCACGCGGATGCCACCGCCCCGTCAGCAGTTCGGCCCGCGTGGGCGCACACACCGGGCAAACGTAAAAACGCTCCAGCTTCGCCCCGTCCCGCGCCAACCCATCCACATGCGGCGTCGCCACCTGCGGATTCCCGCTCGAACTCAAATCCCCCCAGCCCTGGTCGTCTGCCACCACGAGCAGAACATTCGGCGGCCGCCCGGCCCAGCTCACCGAGGCCAGCGAACCCCAGCCGCACAGGGCCATTACCAGCAACCGCAGCACCACCCTCATTTCACCAGCGGTCGCTCCCGCCTCCAGCGCAGCATGGTTTCCACATTCCTCCGGTAAATCTCCCCTGCCTGATTCTTCCCTCCCCCGGGATGCTGCGCCGTTGTCTCGATGCGATATACTTCCTCTGTCTCCACATCAGCCGGATCCCCCGTCCTTGCTTGCCAGTCCCGCAGCGCCTGCCGCATCTCCACCAGCACCGCGGCATGCGCCGGATCCTTCGCCAGATTCCGGAATTCATGCGGATCGGTTTCGCAGTCATACAGTTCCTCAACAGGCCGCTCCGCTGCCATGATGAGCGCTTGCTCTGCGGTCAGCTTCCCTGCTGCGTGCAGCCGCCGCATGGCCTGTAACACGGCCTTCTCGTCCTTGTAGCGGTTCGGCTGCAGCCAGGGGCGGTTCGGAAACCCGTTCCGGATGTACTTCCACCGCCGGTCCCGCACACTCCGGATCAGATCTTCCGTTTCATCAGCCCGGTCCCGCGCCGCAAAGACATAACGCCTCGCCTCATACCCCTCCCCGAGAACATTCCGGCCGTGCATCACCCCGCGCACCGGCAACCCGGCAAGCACCACCGTGCACGCCGCCAGATCAATGTGCTCCACCACATCGTCCCGCACCTCGCCCGCCGCAATCCCCGGGCCACGCACCACCAGCGGCACATGCACCCCGCCATCATACAGAAACTGCTTGTTCCGCACATGACTCACCCCGTGATCAGTCATGAAGAAAATCACGGTCCGGTCCAGTTCCCCGGCTTCCCGCAGCCTCGCTACCACCCGGCCCACTTCATGATCCGTCATCCGCACCGTGTCCAGGTACTGCGCCCAGTCAGCCCGGATCACGGGATCATCGGGCAGCCACGGCGGCAGCTTCACCGACGCCGGATCGGTCACCCTGCCCAGTTCCTGTTTCACCCGCTCCGGCCATGCCGATCCAGGTGCCTGACCGCGGTACTTCCCTCCATTGAGCTGCACCTGAACAAAAAACGGCTTTCCCCGCCCGCGGGCCGTCCAATGCACCGCATCGTATGCCGCCCGCTCATTCCACTCGAAATTGTAGTCGGTCTTCGCCACCTTCACCGGCTCTTCACCAGTACTCCCCCGCAGAAAGGCCTCGAGGGTCAGGTTGTTCGTGTGATACCCAGCTTCCCGCAGGATTTCGGGAACCAACCGGACGCCGACCGGCAGCTGAATGCGGTGCCCCTGGACACTCGACCGATGATGCTGCGCCCCGATACTGGTCTGATACCTCCCGGTAATCAGCGCGGACCGGCAGATGCTGCAGATCGGTGCGGTTACATACGCCCGGGTGAATTTCGTCCCCTCAGCAGCGAGGGCATCAACGGCCGGCGTCCTGACGCCCGCGTCCCGGTAACAGGAAAAATCGGCGGACATGTCTTCCACCACAATCCACACCACGTTGGGACGGAGCACCGGTTCCGCCCCACACAGGGAAGCGAACGACAGCACCAGCATGAGCAGAGTCCTCATCATAACGCGGTACCTTTCCCCGAGCCGGAAAACCCGGCACCTCCGCGTCAGCGTAGCAAGCTCCGCCCGCAACTCTCAGGGTGAGGCATAAACCGATTCCGCCGCTGCCGTTCCGCCGGACCTCCCGAGAATCGTC
>JBIICE010000004.1:0-48625 GCA_044239025.1 Verrucomicrobiales bacterium | reverse complement strand
CATGGCCCGGGGCGGCCACCCCCCTCCGCCGGACGCTTCTGCCCGCAGCGGCTCCGCCGGCGGATCGGCTGTTTCCACGCAACCTCCGCGCAATGCCGCACCTGCGGCCCACCCGGGCCTTCCATCGGGCATCCGCCGAAATCCAAGGGACGCACTTGCCGCGCATGGCGATCGGCCTCATTTCTGGAGTCCCTCAACCCTCGTTTCCGTGACCGACCCCGACCCCGCCCAACTCCCCGCCACCGCCGTGACCGGTGGCCCGGAGGCCAGCATACCCGGATTCACTCTCCGGCTCGTGCGCACGATTGTCATCGACCCGGACCCTCCCGCGGCCGATCCTCTCCTCGCGATCCTCCGTGGCCGGGGCCATGAATGCTCCCACTGCCACTCGTTCTCCGCGGCCCTCGGTGCACCCGCTGAACTCGATGCGCCGGACTGCCTCATTCTCCGTCTCAACCATGCCACCGCGCCGGAAGCCGCTGAATTCATCCGCGCCATCCGGGACCGCGGTGACCAGTCCCACCTCATCGCTCTCACCACGACCGAGGAATCCCCCAGCCGCGTGGAAGCATGGCTGAAACGAGGCTTCGATGAATTCCTACCCGATCCCGGAACCGCTGGCGAGTCCGTGGTGGGCAGCCGCCTTGCCGTAATCGAACGGGCCGTGATGCGCCGCCGCGAACGGGCGCGGCTCGCCATGGAATCGCTGCGCTTCACCCGCCGCTTCGAGGATATCTTCCAGCGTTCCCCGGACGCGGCCCTTGTCGTCACCGCCCGGGAAGGCCTCATCGTGGAAGCCAATGCCGCCGCGGAAGACGTGCTCGGCGTGCGCCGCCGGGACCTTGTCCAGCGCTTCCTTTCCCTCGTGCTGCCGGACCTGTTCGAACGCGAGGACTTCGACGCCCGCATTCTCACGGTCCCCCATACCATGCGGCTCAGCGGACTGCCCCACCGGAAACCGGATGGCTCCCTCCGCTCGCTCGATGTCTTCATCACCCGCATTCCATGGGCCCCGGGACAGGCTCTCCTGCTCAATTTCATCGACCGCACCGATGCCCTCGGCCGCGAGGCCTGCCTCCTGCACGAGGCACGCATGGACGCAGCCGCTCGCTCCATGGGCGGAGCTGCCCGGGAACTCACCGACGCCCTCACCAGTCTCCGCGGCCACCTCGACCTCCTCCAGCGCCAGCCGTTCGCCCGTCAGGAGATCCGCGATCTCATCACCGCCATCGCCACGTCCTGCGACCGCACCGAAGGCGTCGCTCACCAGCTCACAGGTCTCGCCCGCGCCCCCCGCGGGAACGATCTCCGCAAGCGGCCGGTTTCCCTCAGACCGCTCGCGGAAAAGGCAGTTGCCTTCGCCCTCCTCGGAGGCAAGGCCCGCATGACCTGCCAACTGCCCTCGGACCTGTGGCCCATCGAAGCCGACGAAACCCGCCTCGCAGAGGCCTTCGCCTGCCTCGCCCGCAACGCCGACGACGCCATGCCCGGGGGCGGCACACTCCACCTTTCGGCCCACAACGCGAGCCCGGACAGCAGCAGTGACAGCCGGCAGTCCGCCGGCGTCATCATCACGTTCCGCGATGAAGGCCACGGCGTCCCGTCCGACCATTTATCCCGCCTGTTCGACCCATGGTTCACCACCCGGGCGGGACGGACCGGCATGGGGCTCACCACCGCAGGCGCAGCCATCCGCGCCCACGGCGGTCACCTCTCCATCGCCAGCAGTTCCGGGGAAGGAACCACGGTCACCGTCTGGCTGCCGGCCCTTCCAACGGAATCCGCCAGCCCAGCCATCCCGGAACCTCCGACCGGTCCCGGCAGGCGCCGCCGCATCCTTTTCATGGACGATGAAGCCCCCATCCGGGAAGTCGTCGCGGCCATGCTCTCGGCTCATGGCTTCGATGTCCACTGCACCGCCAATGCCGACGATACCGTCGCCGCGTGGTCGCGGGCCCATGAATTCGGCGCTCCCTTCGACCTCCTCCTCGCCGACCTCGACATCCGCGGAGGCCCCGGTGCCTGCGAGGTCATGACCCGGCTCCGCAGCGGTTTCCCTGCCATCCGCGCAATTCTCACCTCGGGATACGCCGACGACGAAATCGTGGAATCGTTCCGCTCCCATGGTTTCCTCGCCCTCCTCACCAAACCGTTCCAGATGGATCGACTCGTCCAGTCGGTCCGCCAACTCATCGGTTCCTGACCAACTCCGGCCATGTCCACTCCACGCAATGTCTACGGTGGCCCGCTGCGCGACTGCAGCATCGACCCCATGACCGGATTTTTCCGGGACGGATGCTGCCGCACGGACGCCCACGACCACGGCAGCCATACCGTGTGCGCGGAAATGACGGCTGCGTTCCTCGCCTTCAGCCAATCCCGCGGCAACGACCTGTCAACTCCACTGCCGGAATACGGATTCCCCGGCCTCCAACCGGGAGACCGATGGTGCCTGTGCGCGTCCCGCTGGCTCGAAGCAGCGGTCGCCGGCGTCGCCCCACCCGTCATCCTGAATGCCACCAGCGAGGCCTCCCTCGAGATCGTTCCCCTCAAGCTTCTCGAACAGTTCGCCACTGCCTGAACCGCTTGCCGCAGCAAGCCAAGCCCTCACCCGCCGCCCAGCTGGCGCGCCTGCCCCGCCAGCCGCGTCTGCAGATTCCGGCACACGGTGTCACACAGGTCCCGGATCCCCGGATCCGCAATGAAGCAGATCACACTCAGTCCCTCCCGACGCCGACCCACCATCCCGGCATCCACCAGCGTCTGCACATGACGCGACACATTCGCCTGCGTCAGCCCCGTAACCACCACGAGTTGGCTGATGTTCATCTCCCCACCCTCAAGGGCCCGCAGAATCCTCAGCCGACTCGGTTCCGCCAGCGTCCGGAACCACGATGCAATCAGTTCGAGGGCTTCATCAGAAACCGCCGGACCGGAAGATGTCGTACTCGCTGCCATGGCACTGGGATGGAAACAAATTGGGACCCATACAAGCCCATGCGAATGAACGCATGAATTTCCGTGGCCTCTAACTCTGCCGGAAAGCGGCGTCAATCCGATTCCCGGAGGATTCAAGTGATTTCATCGGCGAGGGCCACGAGCCTCGCGGCAAGTTCGTCCCAGTCGCGGAGCTGCGTGCACCGTCCGGAGCTGAGGCGCAGGGCACCCCCGGCCCGTTCCCCGGGAATTCCCATGGCGGCGAGCACCTCGGAGGCTCCCCCACCGCGGCTGCAGGCTGAACCGGTGGAGGTCTGCAAGCCGGACCGGCTCAGCCTCGCCACCCATTTCACATTCGGCCCGCGCGGCAGCAGCAGCAGAGACGTGTTCCAGAGCCTCGGAACCTGCCGCGACACAATCTCCATGCCGGGCACCGCCTTGGCGATCCTGCCTTCAAAGGCATCTCGCGGGGCCGCCAGCTGCGCGGGGTCCGACCCCGCCGCGGAGGCCGCTTCGGCTTCCCATGCGGCCAGCATGGCGACAATGCCCGGCAGATTCTCGGTGCCGGCCCGGCGGCGCTCTTCCTGCTGGCCTCCCCGGAGGATGCGGAATCCGGATACCACCCTTGGCAGCTTGAGCAGTCCCACACCCTTCGGTCCTCCTAACTTGTGCCCGCTCACGGTCACAAAATCACAGGCCCCAAGACCTTCGGACGGCAACCTCCCGCACCACTGCGCGGCATCGCAGTGAAAGGGCACCCCGTGCCGTGTGCAGAGTTCGGCCGCCTCCCGCCATGGCTGCAGCACACCCGTCTCGTTGTTCGCCGCCATGAGGGAAACGAGCGCTGGCCGATGCCGACCGAGCCAATCCGCCAGCCAGCCAAGGTCGGCCACGCCGTCGCGACCGCAGGGCCACATCACCAACCGACCGCCGAGCCACGCCGCCGCAGGTTCGCTCACCGCCGGATGCTCGAGCGCAGAAATCACCACAGGCGCCTCTCCCTGTCCCGACACCCAGCGGATCACCGCGTTGTCGGCCTCGGTGGCTCCGGAGGTGAAGACCATCTGCTCGGGATCGCAGCCGAGCAGCGCCGCCGCCCGCTCACGGCAATCTTCGAGCCGTTCCCGGGCCTCCGCTCCTTCCCGGTACAGGCCGGACGGATTGTACCAGAAACGGTCGGACGCCTCCAGCCACGCCTCGCGAGCCGCCGGATGCAGCGGGGCCGTCGCATTCCAGTCGAAATACCCATTCACCCCGCAGCAGTGGCGTCGTTCGCAGCAGACGTCAAACCATCAGCCGACCCGGAGCGCCCACGACTTCATGCGGAAAGAAACGCGGAAAAAAAGTGCTGCACCAGTTCCCGCAATCCCCACGCAAGAGCCGCCAGCAAGGCCAGCCAGATGAGCATCCGCACGCACCCGGAAGAGGGGCGCACTGACGGAACCTCCGGTGCCTGCACCGAAGCCGGGGGCGTCACCCATTCCCCGGAAACCGTCGGTCCCGTCGGACCCGACAGCTTTTCGAGTACCGGCACCGCAGTATCGGGCACCGCAGCAGGCGTTGCCGTTGCTTCCGCCACTGCGGTTACTTCCACCGGAGCCGCCACTGGTTGAGGCGCGGACCCGACCACGGATTCCCCGGCAGCGGGAGTCACCAGCGTGCTGGAACCGCCGAGAACCTCAGCGAGCGGAAACGGATGCGGTATGCGGGCATCGACCGTCTCCGCCGGAACTTCATCCAGAGGTCCTGCCGCTTCCGAAAGTTCCTCCGCAGGGGGCACGGCCGGTTCCTGCGCACCGTCAGTCTCCGCAGCGGGCAGCATCACCCCCTTGGCCAGGGCCGACTCCGACAACCCCGGCGACGCCTGCGGAATTTCCTCCACAACCGCCGGTTCCAAAGGTCCGGTCCCCGCCATCACCGCTTCGGGCGCAGCATCCGCAGGCGTCTCCGCAGGAGCCACTTCGGGCTCCTCATCAATCAGCAGAAAGGGTTGGCGCACCGCGGGAGGCACTCCCCCGGCTGCTGGCTTCCCCGGCTGCGGCCACTCCGGAAACGCATCACCGCCCGGCCCGGTCAAACCTGCCACCTTTCCCGCGGTCTGCTCCACCCAGTCGCCCAGCGCCCGCAGACCGGCTCCAGCCGATCGTGCCGCCGCCTCCGGATCCGGACTGGCTTTCACCCCGCGCACCAGCAGCATTGCCAGCCCGGCAAGGGCCTCTTCCACCAGTTCGTGCTCCCGGCCCGTCTGCGTTGTACCCGATTCTTCCATGCTGCCTCCATTCTACGGGCTGCGCCACCCGTTTGCAGCAACGAATTGCCGGATTCCCAGCTTACCATCGGCGCAGCCGCCGCCCCCGCAGGGTCGGACGCTCGGCTTCCTGGGGTTCCCCTGCCGCCGGACGCGCCGCCGGACGGTCCTGCGCCGCCCGCTGTTCCGGTCGCGGACCCGACCGCGGCGGGCGCCCCGATGCCGGTCGTTCCGAACCCCGGGACGGACCCGGCCGGCCTCCGGAATTCCCCGCACGGCCCTGCGGACGCCCTCCCCGTCCCTGCGGGGCCCGCGGCGGCTCCATGGCCCCCGCATTACCAGGATCAAAGCCCTCGGGCATCATCCGCGGAACCACCCGTCCCGTACGACGCTCCAGCGCCCGTACCGCATCCCGATCGTCTCCGGTGATGAAACTGATCGCATGACCGGCGGCCGCGGCACGGCCGGTCCGTCCAATGCGGTGCACATAGTCCTCCACCTGCGGCGGAAAATCATAGTTCACCACGTGCGAAATCCCTTCCACATCAATCCCCCGCGCCGCAATGTCCGTCGCCACCAGCACCCGCAGACGTCCCTCCCGGAAATCTCCCAGCGCCCGCAGCCGCTGCCCCTGCGAACGGTTGGCATGCAGCGCCCCGGTGCGGATGCCCTGACGCTCGAGGAGCTTCGCAATGCGGTCAGCCCCATGCTTCGTCCGCGTGAACACAAGGACCATGTTCATCGCCGGATTCTCCAGCAGCTTCTCGAGCAGGGCTGGCTTGCGCGACTTCTCCACCTCGCAGAAAACCTGCTCGACCGTCTCCGCAGGATTCGTCCGCTTCCCAATCTCCACCATCTCGGGATCCCGCTGAAAATCGCGGCTGAGCGACTCAATTTCCCGCGACAGGGTCGCCGAAAACAGCAGGGTCTGGCGCTCTCTCGGAAGTTTCGCCAGAATCCGCCGCATGTCGGGCAGAAAGCCCATGTCCAGCATACGGTCGGCCTCGTCCAGAACCAGATACCGCAGCCGCGAAAAATCACCGAACCCACGGTTCATGAGATCAAGGAGCCGCCCGGGACAGGCCACCAGAAACGGCGTGCCGGCCCGCAGCGCATCAATCTGCGGCTTCTCGCCGACCCCGCCAAACACGGCCGCGCTGCGGAAACCAAGATGCTTTCCGTAAATCCGCACGTTGTCGATGATCTGTGCCGCCAGTTCCCGCGTCGGCGCCAGCACAAGGGTCTGAATCCCCCGCAACTCGCTCTGCCCCGCCATCCGCGTCAGTATCGGCAGCGTGAAAGCGGCCGTCTTCCCGGTCCCCGTCTGCGCAATCCCCGTCAGATCACGACCCGCAAGAATCGGTGGAATCGCCGCCGCCTGAATGGGTGTCGGCTGACTGTACCCGGTCTCCGCAACCGCCTGCAATATGCCGGGCGCAAGGCCCAGTTCTGAAAATGACATCCATTCCCATGACAGCTGCCGCCGCCGGATGCACGCGATTATTCCATCAGATTCACCACTTCCCACGAACCATCGGGACGCCGGTCCCGCAGCGCCGGAAACGATCTCCGCCACGCCCGCACCTCCTCCGCATTCAGATCAGCACGCAGCACAGCCGGACCCGCCCCCGCTTCGGCCAGCACTTCACCCTGCGCCCCAATCACGGCACTCGCCCCGTCATACCGGAATGCCGGATCTTCTCCGCAGCGGTTCACCCCGACCACGACGGCCAGATTCTCCACCGCCCGCGCCCGCAGCAGCAGGGACCAATGATGCGTGCGCCGAGACGGCCAGCTCGCCATCACCACAAACAGATCGGCCCCGGCTTCTGCCGCCGCACGGAAGACCTCCGGAAACCGCAGATCGTAACAGATGAACGGCGCCACTGTGAATCCTCCCCAGCGGAAAGTCACGACCCGTCCGCCCGCAGTCCACACCGATCCTTCCCGGGGCGGCGAAAACGGATGCAGCTTCCGGTACGATCCCAGTTCGCGGCCATCCGGGTCCAGCACGACCGCTTCGTTGGCAAATCCATCCTCCTTCCGCCGCGCCACTCCAGCCACCATCGTGACCCCATGCCTCCGCGCCAGCGCCCCGAGGGCTGCCACCCCGGCACCGTCATCCGCCACACGCCCGGCCTCCATGCTGAATCCAGACAGCGCCATCTCGGGCAGCACCACCAGCGATCCCGCCGGTGGAGCCGCCCTGGTCAATACCTCCGCAATCCCCGCAAGATTGGCCTCACGGTCTTCCCAGACGGGATCGGTCTGCAATGCCATCACTTCCATCACACCAATCCTTCCCCGGATGCGGCCCGGCGCAATCGCCGGATCACCCTGCCGTCAGAAGGTCCCTTTCAGCATGCTCGCCATCGGGAAGGGCCCCTTCGAGTGCGGCCCCCAGAAAACCCGTACCGCCACCGAGGCCGTCCAGCAGTCCTCCCCGCCCAGCGTGGAATATTCCACCCCGCTCATCAGTTTGATGCGGTGCGCCGCCACATGGTAATTCAATCCCGCATAGGCCGCATGGTAGACATCCCCCGTGCTCATCCCCGCCGGTCGCTCATAGCGCCGCTGCGCCGACAAACCGCGCTCGTCATCACTCACCGCAAACTGATACCGCGTCGCCAGCTGCAGCTTGTCCGTGATATACCAGGCAGGCTGCACGTTGAGCGAAAATCCATTGCCCCGCTGACTTCCAAAACCGGCCGTGGCCTCGGTCACCACCGAAAATGCCCCCTCGGTCACGATCAGCGCGGCCGCCACACTGTCATCGTAGCGCAAGAGATTGGTCGCGTTCGCATTCGCGTCGCTGTGCAGATACCCAAACGTCGCATGCGCCGTGTCTGTTCCCAGCGCCCCGCCCAGATCCACCGTCGCACTAGCCAGCAGCGACCACCCGGAATCGAGCTGCGTAAACGCATCCCATATGTCTGTCCCCGTCGCGTTCGAAAACACCCCGCCATAGTAACTCCACTTCCCGGACTTCCCGGACAGGGTCACCGCCGGTGTATAGTCCAGCCCCATCATGTTCGTGAACATGCTCCGCTCCAGATAATTGATGTAGCGGCTCGATATATTCCGGTCGTGCGTGAAGCGGTGCTTCTGCTGCCCCACCGTCAGGATCACCGCATCACTGAACTTCCATCCCGCCCACAGCTCGGTGAACCCATTGTAGAAGGGCTCGAAATCACTGCCGCTCACCATCTGCGCATGCAGCGTCAGATTCCGGAACACGCGCGCCTGCCCACCAATCCGGAAGCGCCGCGTCTCATAATCATCATCCCGCCCGTTGCTCCCGTCGGACCAGTGATACTGTCCATGAAACCGCCCCAGAAACCACAGCTCCTGCAGCACCGGATCCGTATCGCTCCGGTACAGCAACCCGAGATTCTCAAGCGACTTCGCCAGCGTCTGGTCAGCGGTCTCAGGTTCCGGCTTCAGGGCAGCAATCTCTCCCCCACACAACATCTGCATGGTCGCCCAAAGGGAAAAAATCACTCGGAACATCATCGGAAACCTCGGAGTATGGCGCATTGATCTAGTCCGGTATCTCTCAGCCATAATCTGACGATGATGTCACATTAAATCTTCAACTCAGTGACAATACTGTCACATTGGGAGCCGCTTGCAGCGGTCCGCTCCAACCGCCAGAATCGCGCCCAAGCCCGCCCCCTCTCCCATGGCCACCCTCAGAACCGCACGCCCGGACCCCGCCACAGAGTCCCGCATCCTCACCATCAAGGCGCTCGCCCACCCATCCCGCCTGCTCATCATCGAATCACTCCACGCAGGCGAACGCTGCGTCTGCGAACTCCGCGAACTCACCGGTACAGACCTCTCCACCGTCTCCAAACACCTCGCCATTCTGCGCAAAGCCGGCCTCGTCACCTCCCAGAAACGCGGTCTCAAAGTCTTCTACCGCCTCTGCTGCGATTGCCTCGTTCCCTTCCTCAACTGCCTCGACCAACTCTCCCGTCCAACCCGCCAAAAGCGCACTTTACCTGGCAAAAATGCCAAGTAGTTTCCCTCTCATGACAACGACACTGGTTCAGGTCTTTGATCCGCCCATGTGCTGCCCGACGGGGATCTGCGGAACGGACATCGATCCGGACCTTGTGCACTTTGCGGCCGCCCTTTCCCAGCTGAAGGGCCGCGGGGTTCAGGTGGAACGCTACAATCTGAGCCAGCAGCCGCTCGCTTTCGCCCAGCATGATGCCGTCAAGGGAGTCCTCGCCGCAGTGGGTCCATCGGCCCTGCCGCTGATCTACATCAATGGCACGGAATGGCTGCGGGGCCGCTACCCGGAACGCGGGGAACGCCCCCTGTTTTTCCGCGCAGCGCTCGGTATCAGCGAAGGGGAATCCCATGAGTGATTTCCCTCCGTTTGCCCCGCGCCCGGATCAGGCCACCCGCTATCTTTTCTTCACGGGCAAAGGCGGCGTCGGCAAAACCTCGCTTTCCTGCGCCACCGCAGTTCAGTTGGCCCGCGCCGGGCAACGCGTCCTCCTCGTCAGCACGGACCCGGCCTCGAACCTTGACGAGGTTCTGGGAATGAGGTTGACGGGGGCACCCACGCCAGTTGCCGCCCAGCCGGGACTCGATGCCATGAATATCAATCCCATGGCGGCCGCCGCGGCCTACCGGGAACGCCTCATCGGACCCCTGCGGGGTGTGCTTCCCGACTCTGCGCTCCGCAGCATGGAGGAACAGCTCTCGGGATCCTGCACGGTGGAGATCGCGGCCTTCGATGAGTTCTCGGGACTGATCGGCGACCCCGCCGCGGCGGTCGGATACGATCACATCATCTTCGATACGGCGCCCACTGGGCACACCCTCCGCCTCATGAACCTCGCCAGGGCATGGGACCAGTTCCTTGCCTCGAGCACCAGCGGAGCGTCCTGCCTCGGACCGCTCGCCGGTCTGGAGAAACAACGCGAGATCTACAGCCGGACCGTCGCCACGCTGGCCAACCCGGAACAGACCACTCTCATGCTCGTGAGCCGCCCGCAGACCTCTGCCCTCCGCGAGGCGGAACGCACTTCCCGGGAACTGCGGCAACTCGGCATCTCCAATCAGCAGCTTGTCCTCAATGGCACCTTCACGGCCACGGAGCGCCATGACCGCATCGCCACAGCCATGGAAGACCGCGCCAGCCGCGCCCTTGCAGCGGCGGCTTCCTTTCTCGCTGCTCTGCCGGTCTTCGCGGTACGGCTGCAGCCGCACAATCTCCTCGGCATGGCCTCGCTGGGTGCTCTCCTTGATCCCACCCCGGCAGCCATGCCCGCTCCGGCCCCGGAACCAGCAGACTGGCAGCCTCCCGCCATGGAATCGCTCGCCAGCCTCATCGACTCCATCGCCGCCGGCCGGCACGGCGTCATCCTGACCATGGGCAAAGGAGGGGTCGGCAAGACGACGGTCGCCGCGGCGATCGCGGTCGCCCTCGCCCGGAGCGGGCACAAAGTCCATCTCAGCACCACCGACCCCGCCGCGCACCTCGCCCAGACGGTTGCCGGAGAAATCCCGGGCCTCACGGTCAGCCGCATCGACCCCGCCGAGGAAACCGCCGCGTACGCCACCGAAATCCTCGCCACCACCGGTGCCGGCCTCGATGAAGCCGGTCGCGCCCTGCTTGAGGAGGACCTCCGCTCGCCCTGCACGGAGGAAATCGCCGTCTTCCGTGCCTTTGCCCGCGAGGTCGGCCGCGGCCAAGACGGCTTCGTGGTACTTGATACCGCCCCCACCGGCCACACGCTCCTGCTGCTCGACTCCAGTCAGAGCCACCTCCGTGAACTGGAACGTCAGGGCCGCCGGAGCGGTACGGATGATGTCCAGTCGCTCCTCACCCGGCTCCGCGACCCTGCCTTCACTTCGGTCCTTCTCGTCACTCTGCCGGAAGCCACCCCCGTGCACGAGGCGGCCTCGCTCCAGCAGGATCTCCTCCGCGCGGGCATCCACCCCCGCGCCTGGGTCGTCAACCAGAGCCTGCTCCTCTCGGGCACCACCGACCCCATCCTGCTCGCGCGCGAGCGGAACGAACATCGGTACCTCGACGAGGTCGCCCGCCAGCTCGCGCCGCGCACCGCATGGCTTCCCTGGATGGTCACGGAACCTTCCGGGCCCGATGCCCTCGCCGCCCTCACGCTGTCGGCCCCTCCGGCAGACAACTGCAGCTGACACCGCAACCATGCCTCGCTATTTCGCGGAATTCCTCGGTACTTTCACCCTCGTCTTCGCAGGGACCGGAGCCATCATCAGCAACGATTCCCTCGGCGGCATGATCGGCCACCCCGGCGTCGCCCTCACCTTCGGCCTCGTGGTCATGGCCATGATCTACACGTTCGGCGATGTCTCGGGTGCCCACTTCAACCCAGCCGTCACCACCGCGTTCGCCGCCGCCGGACGGTTTCCGTGGAAACAGGTTCCCGCTTACGCCGCGGCCCAGTGCCTTGGAGCGCTCGCCGCGTCCGCCCTTCTCCGCTGGCAGTTTCCGGCGCACCCGACCCTGGGAGCCACGCTGCCAGCCGGACCGGCACCGCAGAGTTTTGTCTTTGAACTGATCCTTACCGCGATCCTGATGCTGACGATTCTCCGGGTGTCGACCGGAGCCCGCGAAAAGGGCATCACAGCCGGCATCGCCATCGGTGGCGTCATCGCCCTCGAGGCCATGTTCGCCGGACCGGTGAGCGGGGCTTCCATGAACCCGGCGCGCTCGCTGGCTCCCGCGCTTCTCTCGGGCAGAACCGAATTCCTCTGGCTCTACCTCGCCGCCCCCACCGCCGGAGCGCTCCTCGCGATTCCCCTGCACCGCCTCGTGTCGTCCTCTGATTCCACCAGTCCATCCGCATGAACCCTCCTGTCATCCTCATCCTCTGCACCGGCAATTCCTGCCGCTCCCATCTCGCCGAAGGCCTTCTCCAGAAGGCCCTCGGAACCTCATGGAAAGTCGTCAGCGCCGGATCCAGACCCGCCGGCTACGTCCATCCGCTCGCCATCCGCGCCATGGCGGAAATCGGCATCGACATCAGTGGCCACCACTCGAAACACCTCGATCAGTTCCTCCACGACAACGTCGAAACCGTCATCACGGTCTGTGGCAATGCGGATCAGGCCTGCCCCATCTTCCCGGGCCAGCGCAACCGCCACCACTGGGGCTTCGATGACCCCGCCCACGCCACCGGTAGCGAAGACGAACAGATGGCGGTCTTCCGCCGCGTGCGCGACGAAATCAGCCGCGTCTTCACGGCGTACGCGGCCGGCAGGATCGATGAGGCCAAAGCACGCGCCTGAACTTTCCCCTGCCGCGGCGGCTCAGCGCGACTCGGCGAGCCAGCGGCCTTCCTTCTGGACAAAACCCCAGACGGCTGCGGCCACGGTGCCACCCTCCAGATCCCGCACCACCCCGCCCTTCAGGGCCAGGGTGGCCCCGCGCAATGCCTCCCCGCGCAGGGCCGGAACCAGCCGCAGCGAGGCCACCCGGTACCCACCGGGCCGCGCATCGCTCAGCTTCACCCCTTCCACTTCCCTCACTTTCCCGCCCACGGTCACCACAAAGGCATCCTGCCCGACGCTCTCCGGCTGAATCAGCCCGGGACTCTTCAACGCCACGGAAATCACGGTCGCATCGGCTACCTCCGCCACCCGCACCACTTCAGCAGAAGGATGCCACGGTTTCCCCTCCGGCGTGTAGTTCGCGAAATCATACAGGTACCGCCACCAGTTGTTGCGCCGGCCATCAGGGTTGACCCCGGCCGCCTTCGGCAGCCGCGTGAAATACCACCGCAGGTAATCGCGGTGCGCATCCACTCCGTCGGGCGACCACGTCCGTACGGAAACCTTGTGCGTCTTCCCGGTGAGGTGCGGATAATTCAGAAAGTCGTCCGCCCAGCTCTCCACCACCCGCAGATTGCTGTAGTCGTAGTCATGCTGCGCGTTCGGCGGCCAGTGACAGGTCCCCACCCCGGCCTTGCCCTGCGACTGATCATGATTGGCACTGAATTTGTCCCAGTTGCTGCGGGGTTCCTTCAGATTCCACTGACCATAGACCCGGTTCATGATGCACTCGGTCCGGTGCGACGCATTGTGCACCATCTCGGCCACGCCACGTTCGTAGTTGAAGCCGAAAAACGCAAAGGGCCGCTTCACGGGCACATCAGGATACACCCCGCCATTGATGAAAAAGGCCCCCGGACCGGCCATCGAGGCCTCCCAGATCCCAAAGTAGTGGTCGCTGAAAATCCAGACCTCATCGACCCGCCCATCGTCAATCATCGGCGCAACACCCTGCTCCGCAAAAATCCGGGGATAATCGGCCATGATCTTCTCGGGCCAACCCTTTCCGGCACGCCGGTTGCGCACGTATTCCTCCACCGTGAAACGCCCGCCATCCTCGCGCGCATAAATCTCGTTCAGATCCCGCCATTCGGCAATTTCCAGCTGCAGCCGGCCACCGGAAGCCTGCTGCATGTCCGCCACGAATCCCTCGGCCATCTTCCGCGGATCATTCCAGCCAAACAGTTCATGCAGCCGCTTGCCCTCATGCACCGGATCGTAATTCAGCACGAGTACCTTCTGCACCACCGGGGCAAGGTCCGGTGATTCCGCCGCACGCAGCCAGCCTCCCGCCACAAGGATACCCAGCATCAGAATCTTCCATGAATTCATCCCGCACTCAGCCCGGCCGTGCTTTCCCGGCAAGCCGAACCAGTCCACGCATTGATGCCCGCTCCCCGACCAGCCGACCCTACGACCCGCCCGGCACAATGATCCCTTCAGCAGTCTCCTGCTGCAGCCGCAGCTGACCGCAGGCGGCTTCAATGTCATGCCCCTTCTCCCGCCGCAGGGTCGCCGGAACTCCCGCCGCCGTGAGCACGGCCTGAAAGGCATCCTGCGCTGCCTCGGATGGCCGCACCCACGGCAGGCCTTCCACTGTGTTGTAGGGAATCAGATTGACCTTCGCTCCGATGGACCGCGCGCGCCGCACCAGGGCCACGGCGTGCTCCGGCGCATCGTTGACCCCTTCGATGAGGATGTATTCCAGCGTCACTTTCTGCTTCCGGCGGCTCCCGAAGTACTCCAGCGCGCTGAAGAGTTCGGCCAGGGGGTACTTCCGGTTCACGGGCATGATCCGCTCCCGCACTTCATCGGTGGCTCCGTGCAGGCTGATCGCCAGTCTCACCGGAACCGGAAAATCCGCCAGTTTCCGGATCTGCGGGGCCAGCCCGCTCGTGGAGACCGTCATGTGCCGCGCCCCGATGTTCATGCCCCGCGGAGACTGCAGAATCCCGAGGGCCTTGGTCAGCCGGGTGAAATTCGCCAGCGGCTCCCCCATTCCCATGAACACGAGGTTGTCGACGCGCTGCCCGGAGTGCTCCTCCGCCAGCAGCACCTGGCCGACAATCTCATCAGGCTCGAGATTGCGCGTGAACCCAGCCAGCCCGCTCGCACAGAACTTGCAGTCGTACGCGCAGCCCACCTGACTGCTCACGCAGAGAGTCCGCCGCGTGCTGCGGGTTCCATCCTCCGCCGGATTCGCCAGAATGAGCACGCTCTCCACATAGCGCCCATCCCTCAGCCGGTAGAGGAATTTCTGCGTGCTGTCCCGCGCCCCCTGCACCCGCGCAATGCTCAGCGGACGCTCCGGATGCGCCGCCGCCAGCTTCGCCCGCAGCCCATGGCTCAGATTCGTCATGGCATCGTACGACGCCACCCGCCTCACGAAAACCCATTCCAGAATCTGCGCCGCCCGGTACTTCGGCTCGCCCCATGCGGCCAGTTCGGCAGCCAGTTCCTCCGGAAGCATTCCGCAGAGCGCAGATGCTGCCGTGGCCTGACCATCCGTCGTTGGTTCCATGATCAATGCGCCAGAGCGGCCGTCAGCCCGTCAGAGCGCGGTGGCCACCTTGATGTCACCGAAGCCCTTCGTGCCGTCTTCGTTGCGGATCGGCTTGGTGATGATGTCCTTGTAGGTCATCCCGCCGGGAATCATCGGCAGCACGTGCTCGGTGTAGGGCACCATGATGTCGAGAACATAGGCGGTCTTCGATGCCAGCATCCGGCGGATCGCGGGAACCACGTCCTCCTTCTGGAAAATCCGCTCGCAGGGAACCTCGAACGCTTCACACATCTTCACATAATCCGGATAGATGTCCTTGGGCTCATGCAGCTTTCCAAGGAAGGTGTGCGCCCGGTTCGATTTATACTTCAGATCCTCCCACTGCACCACCATCCCAAGGTGCTGATTGTTCAGAATGATGGTCTTGACCGGAATCTTCTCGGCAATCGCCGTCGCCAGTTCCTGGACATTCATGAGGAAGGATCCGTCCCCGTCAATGTTCACCACATGCTTGTCCGGGAAGGCGCACTTCACCCCGAGCGCAGCCGGCAATCCATAGCCCATGGAACCCAGCCCGAGGCTTGTGATGAGCCGCCGTGGTTCATCGAAATGATACCATTGAGCCGCCCACATCTGGTGCTGCCCCACTCCGGTCGTCATGTAGATGTCCCCCTTGGTCAGCTCATAGAGCTTCTCAATGACCCACTGCGGCGCAATGCAGCCGGGCTCTTCCTCGTAGGTCATCGGCGAATCCTGCTTCCACTGGTCCACCTGCCGGCGCCATTCCGCAAAGTGCGGCCAGTTCGACTTCTGCCGCTTCCAGCCAGCCTTGTCGAGCAGTCCGTTGAGATGCCGCAGCGCCCCGCCCACATCCGCCACGATCGGCAGACGCACGAGCTTGTTCTTGTTGATCTCGGCATTGTCGATGTCGATGTGAATGATGGTGCCGTGCTCGCAGAACTTTTCGACCTTGCCCGTCACCCGGTCGTCAAACCGCACCCCGAGCGCCAGCAGCAGGTCGGCCTCGTTGGCCGCATTGTTCGCGGCCACCGATCCATGCATCCCGAGCCACTTGATGGAAAGGGGATGCGTCTCAGGGAATCCGCCCACACCCATCAGGGTAGTCGTCACCGGAATCCCGGTCCGTTCGGCGAATTCCAGCAGGGCTTTGTGCGCCTCGCCGCTGATGATCCCACCGCCGCAGTACAGCACCGGACGCTGCGCCTGCTTGATGAGTCCGATCGCTTCGTTCATCGCCACTTCGTCGATCTCGCGCTCGGGCGTGTAGCCCCGCAGTTCGATGCTCTCCGGATAGATCGGCTGGGTTTTCCCTTCCTGAACATCCTTGGGCATGTCGATCACGACCGGGCCAGGCCGGCCGCTCTGCGCGATATGGAAGGCTTCCTTCACAATCCGCGGAATGTCGTTCGGATCGGTCACGAGATAGCTGTGCTTCACGACCGGCAGCGTCACCCCGAAGAAGTCCGTCTCCTGAAACGCCCCGCGCCCGATCATGAAGGTGGGCACCTGACCCGTGATCACCACGAGTGGCGTACTGTCGAGGTAGGCATCGGCGATCGCCGTCACCATGTTGGTCGCTCCGGGACCGCTCGTGCCCATGCACACTCCAGCCTTGCCGGTGGCCCGCGCGTATCCCTCGGCCGCAAAACTGCCACCCTGCTCGTGCCGCGGCAGCACGGTGCGGATCTGCTTCGACTTGGTGAGCGCCTGGTGGATCGGCATCGAAGCCCCGCCAGGATAGGCGAAAATCAGATCAACCCCTTCCTTCTCGAGACACTTCACAAGGATTTCCGCCCCGGGCATCAGTTCGCCACGCTGAGGCTTGGCGGTGGATTTGGTGGCTTTGCTGCGGCTGGCGCTCGGTTTCGTGCTCATGTGATTTGGCTGGGCTTCGTCGGTGGTGGGCTCTCGCGGAGAAAAAAAAGGACAGAGTAGGTATGCGGCTTTGCCCGGATGACAACGACGACTTTGCCGCATATCCTGCCCGGCCCGGCGGGTCCCGCGGACGCCCGGGTGGCTGCGCGTCGACCGCTGCTTGTGAAAGATTTCACAAATTCGCCTTGCCGCTCAGTGACCGGGGGGGAATACGTCGTTTCCCGGATGCCCCGGTTCCGTTCGTGCCATGACCATTCCGCCTGAGCTGCTTGCCAGAATCGACGAAGCCATCACGCACTACCCCGTTTCGAAACGGAGCGCAGTGCTGCCGGTTCTCCACCTGCTGCAGCACCATTTCGGCTACATCTCGGAAGAAGCCATTCCGTGGGTCGCCGCCAAACTCGGCCTTGAGAACATCCAGGTCGCCGAAGTCGTCACTTTCTACCCCGGTTTCCGGCAGTCAGCCCCCGGCAAATACCACATCCGGGTGTGCCGCACGCTTTCCTGCGCCATGGCGGGAAGCTACGAACTGATGGAGTCGCTCTGCCAGCACGCGGGCATCGACCGGTCCCACACGGATCACCACCACCCCATTGCGGTCGGCAGCGATGGCAGATTCTCGATCGAATTCGCCGAATGCCTCGCGTCCTGTGGCTTCGGCCCGGTCTGCATGGTGAACGACGATTTCCATGAAGCCGTTTCTCCGGAAGAGGCCCGCGCACTGCTCGACCGCTACCGCAAGGATGCCTGACACGGGCACGGCCCACGGCCCGGCGCGGACCAGTCCTGCGGGACGGCAGCCCCATCGCCCGCACACGACCGCGCGCGTCCTTCTTTTTCCCGATTTTCTCACGCCTCACACAACCGCACGCCACCACACGCCACAATGAGCCAAGCTGACTTCGGACTGATCGGTCTCGCCGTCATGGGACAGAACCTCGTCCTCAATGTCGAGAGCCGCGGATTCACCGTCGCCGTCTACAACCGCACGACTTCGGTCACGGAGGAATTCACCGCACGGCATCCGGGCAAAAAGCTCATCGGCGCGAAGACGCTTGAGGAATTCGTCGCCAGCCTGAAGCGGCCCCGCAAGATTCAGATCATGGTGAAGTCGACGGCGGTGGCGGAGCGGGATCGCGACGCGGTCGATGCCGTCATCGAGCAACTCATTCCCCTTCTGGAGCCGGACGATATCATCATCGACGGCGGCAACAGCTTCTATCAGACCACGGAGCGCCGCGACGCCTACCTCGCGGGCAAAGGTCTCCGCTTCATCGGGGCCGGAGTGAGCGGCGGTGAAGAAGGTGCCCGCAAGGGCCCCAGCATCATGCCCGGCGGCCCCCCGAGCACCTGGGAGGTGATGAAGCCGATTTTCGAAAGCATCGCCGCCCGCGTGGATGGGGAACCGTGTGTCATCCACATCGGGCCAGGGGGCGCAGGCCACTACGTCAAGATGATCCACAATGGCATCGAATACGGTGACATGCAGCTCATCTGCGAAGCCTACAATCTCTTCCGGCACGCTGGCTTTTCCACCGACGAAATGGCCGCCATCTTCAACCAGTGGAACGAAGGCGATCTCCAGTCGTACCTCATCCAGATCACGGGCAAGGCCCTTGAGCAGAAGGATCCGGAAACAGGCAAACCGATCGTCGAGCTGATCGTCGACAAGGCTGGCCAGAAGGGTACTGGCCAGTGGACGCTCCTGAATGCCGCGGAGAATGCGGTGGTCATCTCGACCATCAATGCGGCGGTCGAAGCACGCATTCTCTCGAGCCAGCGCCGGCAGCGCATCGCCGCCAGTCCGGAACTGCAGGGGCCCGCTCCCATGATCTCGGCCGAGAAGGCCGCTCTCGTGCAGAAGGTCCACGACGCCCTCTACGCCTCCAAGATCATCAGTTACGCTCAGGGCCTCGACCTCATCAAAACCACGGGCGAGAAGAAGAACTGGGGCCTCGACCTCGGCCGCATTGCCGCGATCTGGCGTGGCGGTTGCATCATCCGCGCCCGCTTCCTCAACCGCATCACGGACGCCTACCGCAGCAACCCGGGCCTCGTGAACCTGATGCTCGATCCCTTCTTCAAGGACGTCCTCAACCGCACCCAGCAGCACTGGCGCGAAGTCGTTTCGCTCGCCACCCTCCACGGGATTCCCGTCCCGGCCTTCTCGGCCAGCCTCGGCTACTACGACAGCTACCGCGCTGCCCGTCTCCCCGCCAACCTGCTGCAGGCCCAGCGCGATTTCTTCGGTGCGCACACCTACGAGCGCCTCGACAAGCCGGAGGGCGAATTCTTCCACACGGAGTGGCCGGAAGTCATCGGCTGAGGCCCGCCCGGATCGCTCCAGGACCACCCAGCGGCCCCCGGCGGCCTCAAAGCAGGGCTGTGCCCACGCTCCGCTCACCCGGAAACGGACGTGGATCCAGAGGATGCGGTGGGCTGGAACAGCGGCTGCGCCGTGTGGCCATGGAAGATCCACGCCGGGAACCGGGCCCTATATCCCCCAGAGGCTTCCGTTGCGCCGCAGCCGGCGGAGCTAGGATTTCGCCTGGGCCTTGGCCCAGCCGTCCTTCAGGGTCACGGTGCGGTTGATCACCGGAACTCCCGGGCGGGAATGCTTGGTGTCGATGCAGAAGTACCCCATGCGCTCAAATTGGAAGTGCGCGCCCGCGGCCAGTCCGGGCACCACCGGCTCCATGCGGGCTCCCGACAGAACTTCGAGCGATGCAGGATTGAGAAACTCCCGGTAGTCACGGCCTTCGGGCACCGCCCCCGTATCTTCGAGGGTGAACAGGCGGTCGTAGAGCCGCACCTCGGCGGTCACCGCATCCGCCGCATTCAGCCAGTGAATCACAGCGCTGCCTTTTTTCGGACCGGAGTGGCGGCTGTCCAGATCGCAGGTGCAGCGCAACTCGATGACGCGACCGCTTTCGTCCTTCACGACTTCGTCGCACCGCACGTTGTAGGCGTAGCGCAGCCGCACCTCGCGCCCCGGACTCAGCCGGAAATACTTGGGCGGCGGATTTTCCATGAAGTCCTCCTGCTCGATGAAAAGTTCCCGCCCGAACCGCAGCACGCGGCTCCCCGCGGACGGATCCTCGGGGTTGTTCGCAGCCTCGATCTCTTCCACGCGATCCTCCGGCCAGTTGGTCAGGACCACCCGCAGCGGCCGCAGCACCCCCATGTAGCGCGGACTGGTCCGGTTCAGTGCTTCACGCACCGCATGCTCCAGCACCCCCACATCCGTGAGGCTGCTGAACTTGGTTACTCCGATGCGACGGCAGAAGTTCCGGATCGCTTCCGCCGGAAACCCCCGGCGGCGCAGCCCGGAGATGGTCGGCATCCGAGGATCGTCCCAGCCGTCCACGTGTCCGCCCTCCACGAGTTCCAGCAGCTTCCGCTTGCTCATCACCGTATACGTCAGATTCAGCCGGGCAAATTCGATCTGCCGCGGATGGCACGGGGCACTCACCTGATCAATCAGCCAGTCGTAAAGAGGCCGGTGCGCCTCGAATTCCAGGGTGCAGATGCTGTGCGTGATGCCCTCGATGGCATCGCTGTAGCCGTGTGCCATGTCGTATGTCGGATAGATGCACCACTTGTCCCCGGTCCGGTCGTGCGGCACTTTCTTGATCCGGTACAGCACGGGGTCGCGCAGATTGATGTTCGGCGAGGCCATGTCGATCTTCGCCCGCAGGGTACGCGACCCGTCGGGGAACTCGCCGCTCCTCATCCGCTCGAAGAGTTCAAGGTTCCCGGCCACGCTGCGGTCCCGGTAGTCGCTCGCCCGCCCAGGTTCAGTTAGGGTTCCACGCCGCGCCCGCACTTCGTCGGCCGTGTGATCGCACACGTAGGCCAGTCCCTTTTCAATCAGTTCCACCGCCCACGCATGGATCTGATCGAAGTAGTCGGACGCATGAAACATGCAGTCCCCCCACGAGAATCCCAGCCACTGCACATCTTCCTTGATGCTCTCCACGTATTCCATGTCTTCCTTCACCGGATTGGTGTCGTCGAAGCGCAGGTGCGTCCGGCTGCCTGGCACTTCCTGACCAATCCCGAAATTCAGGCAGATGCTCTTCGCATGGCCGATGTGCAGATAACCGTTGGGTTCAGGGGGGAAACGGGTCACCACGAAGGGGTGCTTTCCGCTCCGCACATCCTCGTGCACGATCTCGCGGATGAAATCGGTCGGTTCGCGCTCGGTGGTCTCGGAAGAATTGGCCATGGCTCGGGAAAGGCGGAAAATCAGACCTGTTCCCGCGCTTTGGTCCTCCGGCAAAGGAAAATTGACCTGCCGCCGCCACGCGTTCGGCCGACAAGGCAAAGCCCATCAAGGAGTCAGTGAACCGACCGTGGCCCAGGCCTCGCGGCCAGGCGCCGGAACTGAACGTGCAGCCGAAACCTTCGGATCAGCCCGCCACCGGTGCCGTCTTCGTTTTCGATACGAGGCGGATCGCACCGATTTCCATGCCCTTGTCCACGGCCTTGCACATGTCGTAGAGGGTGAGAGCGGCCACACTGACAGCAGTGAGCGCTTCCATCTCGACACCAGTCGCCGCGGTCGTGCGCACACGGACCTCGATGAGCATGGCTCCGTCCCCGGCCTGGAATGCCACGCTCACTGCCGCCAGCGGCAGGGAATGACACAGAGGAATGAGACGCGATGTCTCCTTGGCTGCCTGAATGCCGGCCACCCGCGCCACCGCGAGCACATCCCCTTTCGGCAGGCCACCGGACTCAATCAGTTCCATCGTCCGCTCCGACATCCGAATCGCCCCGCACGCCACCGCCTCCCGCACCAGCGGAGGTTTACCGGAAATATCCACCATGTGCGCGGATCCATCCGGCCCCACATGGCTGAGTTTGTTTCCGGTCAGTTCCCGCTCGTGCATCGCCTTCCCATCCTCCCTCATCCCAGCCCTGTCAATCTCACGCCATCCCTGCCCCGCCCACCTCGCGTTCCGCCGCAGCCCCTGCTTCCAGTTTCTGTGAAACCGGGATCCACAGTCGATCCCGGTTCTGCAACAGCCTGCTAGCGGCCTGCGGTGCGGTAACGCACGACGAGGTTCGCTCCGGAATGCCGATTGCCATTCCGCTGCTGATCGAAGGTCACCCCGTGATGATTGACCTCACGGTCCCGCGGGAGCCCGAGAATCAGATCGCCTGGCCCGTGCAGGCTGCGCATGGCCTGACAGCAGGCCGCATGGCGGGCCTCGGCTTCCAGGGCATCATGAAGATCACCGGAGCGGATTTCCACATACTCCAGCCCAGCCTCCGCGGCCGCCCGGATCTTTTCGCGGATGGCATTGCGGAATTCCTCCACGCCGGGCTGACCGTATCCCGACGGGTCCTCCCCGGGGCGTTCCCCGTCTCCTTCCTCGTCTTCCTCCTCCTCCCAGCCATCATCCCAGCCAGGCGCCAGCGACTGCTGGAGGCTGCGGTACAACCCCGCCGCAAGGTTCACCTCGCATCCCTCCCAGTGCAGCGATGCCTGTTCCTGCCCGAATCCGTGCACCTCCACCACCCGGCCCGCCTCCAGTTCCGACACAATCAGCCTGCGGATTCTCCCCAGATGCTGCCCCTCTGCGAGGTCGCCCTGAAGATACTGATCCATCCGACTGGCGAGAGGCTGACTGGTCATCGCAAGGTGCACCACCTCCGCCATTTGCTCGGACCCAACCGTCCCGTCCCGTACACTGAAGGCGTAGAGCGTGTCCCCCCACGACACATCCAGTCCGCTCCCCGCGTCCGGAGAAAACGTCAGCCCCTCGGCTCCCTCCAGCCATCGGCCCACACGCCGGAAAAATGCCGGAAGGCTGCCGGTGGGATCCTTGTGGGATTGGTGGTGTCTGCTCATTAAACAAATACTGTCAAATTTTCCGTGTCAGACTCCCCTGACGCTTCTCGGGCACGCAGGGTCACGCTCACCTGCCGAGCATCCCTCCACGCCGCCTGTTTTCCACCTCGTCCTGGTCAACTCCCCAGCAAAAACCGGACATCACTCCGCACCGGCCGGGTGGCCGCTGCTCCCCGGTTCGGCACCCTCGCCCAGCTCCGGGCCTGTCGGCAACCGGTACCCCTGAAGGATCCCCTGGAAGGGCACGCCCGACCCAAGGCACTGCAGATCCGCTTCAATCGCCGCCTCCACATGCTCACAGGCAGAATGCACAGAAGGACGCAGATTCCTCACGGCCCTGATCCAGTCCTTCATCTCACTGAGAAATCGGTGTAGTTCGGGTGACATTACAAGAAAAGTCTTTGTCGTCTGACTAGTTCTACTGTGTAAAGAGTTAACTAGTTGTCAACGAAAAAAATAGAAACTATGACCTAGCGTTTTCATTTGCTGTTCCGAAATTTCCGTGGCCCCACTATACGGCATCGGTCATCGGCTCCTCCTTGCCCGAATGCTCCAACCCCGTACGCTGGCATCGGCATGCAGACTCCCCGTGTGGCAAATCTTCTCAATGACTGGCTATCGTCAGGGCGCTATCACCAGGGGATCCTCGCGCGGAGAGCCGGGCTCAGCCAGATGAGCCTGCTGCGGAACGGAATTCGCGGCATGACCAGAGAAGCGCTAGGCCGGTTGCTTCCGTTGCTGCAGGAAAGCGACGGCAGACACCTGCTGGAGCAATGGCTGCGCGATGCCATTCCCGATTCGTTTCCGGAACCTGTCTCGATACAGATTGGGGAGGCCATTCCGCCGTCCCCCGCCGCCCCGGAATCAGGCTTCCCGGGCATCGACGAGGCGCTTGGCATTCTGCGCGACCACGCCCCCGCCAGCCGCGAACTCTCCCAGGTCCTCACCAACCTCGCCACCATGGTGCAGGAAGCACGGAACCGCTGAAGCGACCGCGGGGTCGCTCCGCAGCATGGTCTGCGGGCTCCGCGCCTCCGGCGTTGGTTTTCCGTTGCCACGTTGGGGGGCATCGTGGCATGAACGGGGCGGCTGGAGCGGCGGCGGAGCGCTGCCGGTTCCGGCTGGAAACCGAATCAATTCAACTGCTGTCATCCCATGCCCAGACCCGTCACACTTTTCACCGGCCAGTGGGCCGATCTGCCGATTGAAACCATGCTGCAGAAGGCGAAGGCCTTCGGATATGACGGCGTGGAACTCGCCTGCTGGGGCGATCATTTTGAAGTGGCAAATGCCGACCAGGCGTACTGCGATGCGCGGCGGGCTCAGCTGACGAAGGCCGGGCTGCAGTGCCATGCGATTTCGACGCACCTTGTGGGTCAGGCGGTGTGCGACAACATTGATGCGCGGCACCAGACGATTCTGCCGGATTACATTTATGGCGATGGCGATCCGGAAGGCGTGCGCCAGCGGGCGGCCGAGGAACTGAAGAAGACGGCGCAGGCCGCGCAGCGTTTCGGGGTGAAGGTGGTCAATGGCTTCACGGGGTCGAGCATCTGGCATCTCTGCTACAGTTTTCCGCCGGTGCTGCCGGGGCAGCTTGACGCCGGCTACAAGGACTTTGCGAAGCGATTCCTGCCGATTCTCGATGAGTTTCAGAAGTGCGGGGTGCGGTATGCGCTGGAGGTGCATCCGACGGAGATTGCGTTCGACATCGCCAGTGCCGAGCGGGCGCTGCAGGCGCTCGATTACCATCCGGCCTTTGGATTCAACTACGACCCATCGCACTTCGGCTACCAGGGCGTGGACTACGTGGGCTTCATCCGGAAGTTCCACGACCGTATTTTCCATGTCCACATGAAGGATGTGGCGTGGAATCTGGGATCGGAAGCCGGAGTGTTCGGCGGCCATGTCGACTTCCACAAGCCGCAGCGGTACTGGGACTTCAAATCGGTCGGACGCGGGAACATCAATTTCGAGAAGATCATCCGTGCACTCAACGACATCGGCTACGCCGGCCCCCTGAGTGTGGAGTGGGAAGACGGCGGCATGGACCGCGAGTTCGGAGCCACGGAATCGTGCGCCTATGTGAAGCGGGTGGATTTCCCGCCATCGAATATTGTGTTCGACGCCCAGTTCGACAAATCGAAGCAGGCCTGACGGTGTCCGCCGGGCACGCAGGCGTTTTCCGCGGGCCGGGGTGCGCAGTCGCTCCGGCCCGCGCTGCGTTGCTGCGGGAATGCCCGCGCGCAGTTTTCCGGTTTCCGGTTCTCTCCCGATGCGAGTGACTCCTGCGGCAGCGCTGCCTGATCTGCTGGGTGACGATGCGAAGACGCTCCGGCAGCTGTTGTCGGCGGGTTTTGCGGTCGGCGGGGATCTGCTGGGCCATTATCCCTTCCGGTACGAAGACCGGAGGCAGTTTGGTCCGTGGCCGCTGACGGCCGGGGAGAAGGCGCAGACGATCCACGGGGTGGTGAGCGATGCCCGGCAGCAGCGGCAGGGATTCCGCAGGGCCTTTGTGGAAGTGACCCTGGTTCCGGTGGACTCGGCCGGCTTTGGCGGCCCGGTGGTCCTGCGCTGGTTCAACATGCCGTTTCTGCACCGTTCCTTTGCCGCGGACATGGAAGTGGTGGCGTACGGGCGGGTGAAGCAGTCGAAGACCGGGCGGCTGCACATCGATCATCCGGAATATGAAATTCTCACGGATGCCGGAGAGGATGCCGGGCTGCACATGCGGCGGATTGTGCCGATCTACCATGCACGGGAAGGCGTGCCGCAGAAAGTGCTGCGGCGCAGCGTGCACCGGGTGGTCACGGCCCTTGATCCGGCCTCGGTACCCGATCTGCTGCCACCGCCGTCGCCGGACAGTCCCTTTGCCGGGCTGAGCCGGGCGGAAGCACTGCGGCGGATTCATTTTCCGGAATCGCTGGAGGTGGCGGAACTGGCCCGGCAGTACCTCGCGCTCGAGGAATTCTTTGGACTGCAGCTCAATGTCCTGCGCCGGCGTCAGGCCTGGCAGGAACTGAGGGGAGCCCCGCACTGCGGAGAGGGTCGGCTGCTGCGGCAATGGCTGGGGACACTGCCGTTTCCGCTGACGGGCGCACAGGAACGATGCATTGCGGAGATCCGGGCGGATCTCGCCGCCGCTGCCGCCATGCATCGGCTGCTCCAGGGGGATGTGGGCAGCGGCAAGACGTTTGTGGCGATGGCCGCCATGCTGCTGGCCATTGAAAGCGGATGCCAGGCCGCGCTCATGGCTCCCACGAGGATTCTTGCGGCGCAGCATGCACTCACGTTCCGCCGCTGGCTGGAACCTCTGGGACTGAGAATCGCTCTGCACACCGGCGAACAATCGGACGACAGCAGCCTGCCGCTCTTCGGGGAACAAGCGGCGGCCCCGCACATTGTGATCGGGACCCATGCCCTCCTTCATGGTGACCGGCTCCGTGATCCGGGCCTCGTGGTCATTGATGAGCAGCACAAGTTCGGCGTGGAACAACGCGCCGCCCTCATCCGCAAAGGCACCGCACCCGATGTACTTGTGATGACGGCTACGCCGATTCCGCGGACACTCACCATGACCGTCTACGGCGATCTCGACGTTTCTGTTCTTGATGAACTTCCCGCAGGCCGGCGGCCGGTGACGACCACGGTGCGTGAGGAACCGGATCCCGTCCAGGTGGCGGCCTTTCTGCGGGGCCAGTTCGCGGAAGGGCGCCAGGCGTACCTGGTTTTTCCGCTCATCGAGGAGAGTGAGAAACTGGCGGTGCGGGCCGCCACCAAGGAGGTCGAAACATGGCGCGAGCGCCTGCCGGAATTCCAGCTCGGGCTTCTGCATGGACGCACGCCCGGCGATGAAAAGGATCAGCTCATGGCGCAGTTCCGGAATGGGGAACTGCACGCGCTCTGTGCCACCAGCGTGGTCGAGGTCGGTGTCGATGTTCCCAATGCCAGCGTCATGATCATCTTCGATGCCGAGCGCTTCGGCCTTGCCCAGCTGCATCAGCTGCGCGGGCGGGTGGGCCGGGGACCCCACCGCAGCTGGTGCATCCTGATCACTTCCGGCAGTAATCCGGAAGCCACCGCCCGGCTGCGCAGCCTTGAAAAGACCACCGATGGCTTCGCCGTGGCCGAAGCCGACCTGCGTCTCCGTGGGCCGGGCGACCTGCTCGGCACAGCGCAGAGTGGCCTGCCTGCCCTGCGGCTCGGAGACCTCCTGCAGGACACGGGACTCGTGCGCACGGCACGGCGGCTCGCGGCCGCCATCATGGCACGCGACCCCATGCTCCGCGAGCCGCAGCATGTTCACCTGCGCGGACTCATGCTGGGAGAGCGGCCGGGCGATTCCGCCCTGACGGCCGGGTGAGCAACGGAGGGCAGGGGTGAGGACGGGCCCAGCTTCAGTCCATGCCGCGCGGTAGCGGCTCCGCACCATCGGGAGGAACACCCGGCAGCCATGGCTCCATGCTGCCATGGGAAGCGATTTCACGGCCGAACGCAGTGCTCATGAAACGGGCGTCGGGCTGCAGACCCACCCGGCCCAGATCGAGCCGATCGGCGTCCCAGCATGTCCCGATGGTCGGGTCGTCATGATGCAGCCCGTCCGTGTGCCAGACACAGGCATAGTGCAGAAGGGCAAACTGATCATCCGGCAGGTCGAACCATGACCCGCGGACCCGCTCCGCAAATTCGGCCCCCCGTTTCCCGTGGTCAGGATCGTCATCATCGTTCCGGCGGCAGCTGTCGTGGAAGATCGCGAAGAGCCGGATCACGGGCACGAACGCACCCGTGCGGGCCGCAAGCAGGCAGGCATTCCGTTCCACCCGCTTCCAGTGGTCTGGCCCATGCCATTCATGGCGGCTCCCGCGCCCCGCGTCCGTCACGGCCGACCACAGTGCGTCGAAATCGATCCGTACCGGTTCCGCTTTCATGTCCCGCATCAGGCCAAACCCTCAGGCAATGACAGCCTCACTTGGGCAGCAGCGAAAGATATTTCTGCCATGCCGCTTCCACCGCCTTTTCCTTTTCCGGAAGCAGCGGCTCGGCAGCGGCGAGTTCCTTGCGTGCTTCCTCGAGCCGCTGGGTCTCGCTGGCAATCTGCTTGTCGAGTTTGGCCACTTCTTCCGGTGCCGGGCTGGCGGCCTTTTTCTCGGTGACCGACTTGATGCTGGCTTCGAGCGCCGGGATTTCGGCTTTGAGATCTTCTGTCTTCTCCTTCAGGGCAGCGACTTCCTCGCGGAGGGCGATGACCTGTTTGTTTTCGAGCTGGGCCTGCCAGTACTGAAGCGAGCGCTGAGGTCCCGCGAGAGCGGCGGCGGCAGCCTCGGCAGCCGGCTTCAGGGCCGCGACCGCTTTCTCTGCATCGGCGACGGCAGCCTGCTGTTTCGGCAGGGACGCCGCGAGGGAATCGAGATTGGCCTGCAGAACCGCCATTTCTTCTTTCGCCAGCTGCGCGGCGGCAGCAGCCCCGGCACCGGCGGCGGCGGTCTCCTCCACTTTGGCCGCGAGCGATTTCCCGCGGGCAGCGAGCACTGCCTTCGCGACAGCATGAACCGACGCCTCCGCCTGTGTGGCACGATCCATGAGGAGACGCAGCAGTTCCGGGGACGATTCGGGAGGAGCGGCGGCGGGCGCTGCCTCGGGAGCGGCGAGCCTCTCCTGCACTGCGGTCAGGGCCGCGCCGGCACGGGTGCCGATTTCCGCCATTTTTGCAGCGGCGGTCTCCTGTTCCGTCAGTTGCTGAGCCGCAGCAGCGTGGGCCGCCTGAACCGATTGCTGCTCCTTCGTCATCGCTTCCATGGCAGCCCTTGCCTCGTCGAACGCTTTCTGGGCGGCAGCCAAGTCGGCAGTGGCCTTTTCGGCGGCGGTCCGTGCCGCTTCCGCATCTTTGGCCGCCAGTCCAATACGCGATTCAATGGCCGGCGGATTGTAGAGCACAAATCCCAGGGGGTCGCCATCCTTGGCCGCATCCCAGACCTTGATCTCTCCATTCCATGAGCCGGTGACCACCGTCTTGCCTTCCTGGGTGAATACCGTGCGCAGGATCATCTGACCACCCGACGGGACCCAGTCGCGCACCTGGGCACCATTGGCATCCCAGATGCGGGCATGGCCATCGCGTCCGCCTGACGCCATGCGTCCATCCGGAGCGAAGTGCAGTGCGAGCACCCCGCCATGGCTCGCCTGTTTCTTGACCTGCGAACCGTTGACCATTTCCCACCAGATCCAGTTGCCGTCCTCGCTGCCGGAAGCGAGCAGATTGCTGTCTCCGCGCCACGCGAGCGCTGCCACCATTTTTTCGTGGGCCTTGAGGTTGTAGAATTCTCCGCCCGTCTCGCTTTCCCAGACATAGAGCCCGCCATTGCGGTCGCCGGTGGCCAGCAGAACCCCATCGGGGCTGAAGGCGACGGCCGTGAGCCAGTCGGTGTGCTTCTTGATCTCCTTGAGCATCTGGCCTGAGGCCGTATCGTAGATCTTGACGCGTTTTTCCCGGGAACCAATGGCGATGCGGCGGTAGTCCGGGGTGATGTCGGCCGCGGCAATGGAATCGAATTCCTCGCCGAGCGTGATGACGCGCTTGCCGGTTTTCACGTCCCAGACGGCCACCGTGCCTTTCTTGCCCCCGATGCCGCCGCTGGCGAGCACGAGTGCCCCGTTGCGGGTGAACGTGACATTCTCCGGGAAGCCGCCTTCCGGAAACGCGAGGACGCCGAGCAGTTCACGGGTTTCCGAATGATAGAGCAGAACCTGTTTCGGAGCGGCCAGCGCCAGCAGCGGAGCCCACGGACTGTGCGCCATGGCAGTGACAGCATTGGGGCGAGCCGGAGTCACGACGGGTTCGAGGCTGAGATGTTCCGGCATGGCTGGTGGGCCCTCCGGTTTCCCTGCCGTCCCACCGGCACTCATGGCAAACTCCGCCTTCTTCTTCGCTTTGGCGGTCGATGAGGCCGTTTCCAGCACGCCGCCCTGGATCCACTTGGCGATCACATCGGCTTCCGCCTGCGGCAGTTTGTCGCTCTTCGGCGGCATGAAGGGTTCCGCCGTGTGAATGATCACCTGGAACAGCTTGCTGGCCTGGGCGTCGCCGGGTTCGATGCTGGCCCCGCCGCTGCCTCCCGCCATGGTTGCCGGAAACGTGCTCAGATCGAGTCCGCCCTTCTTCTTGTCCGGGTTGTGGCAGTTCAGGCAGCGGTTCTCGAGGATGGGTCGGACGTGGTCCTGATAGGTGATCTTCTCCTGCGCGGAAGCGATGGAGGCTCCGGTGGCAAGCAGCAGCAGCGACGAACGTAGAGAGGCGGACATGGAAAGAGGCAGTTCGATGAATCGTTTACGCAGGCACAACGGGAACGGAAGCATCCATGCACAGTTTTCACGGCCGTGCAGCCCCGGGATTTGCGGGATTTGCGGAACGGCCCCCGGGAGCGGTGACCCGCCCCCGGAGGCAGAAGGTGCTGCACCTTCGTAAGCCGGATTCTGTCCCCCGCCGTTGCCGGCGGATCGACGGTCATTCCTCTGACAGCCGCCCTGCGGCGACCGCCCCCGGCCGAAGCCGGGTGCAACGAACCCGGGAGTCATCGGCCCGGACCGGTGAAGGCCCGGGCTGACCGGGCAGGCGGCCCGTTTACCCTGTTTGTCTTGCACCGCGCGGGGTTTGTCATGCCCCCGGCCTTGCGGCACGGGGCGGTGGGCTCTTACCCCGCCTTTTCACCCTTACCGCGATCCGGTGAGGGACCGTGGCGGTATGTTTTCTGTGACACTTTCCGTCAGCAGGGACTTGCGTCGTCTACTGCCCGCGTTCATCACGCGGCACGCTGCCTTGTGGTGTCCGGACTTTCCTCCCATGAACCTCGCGGTTCACAGGCGACCGTCTCGGGTGCAGCACTGGCAGGTTGCGGCCGCCGGGCCTGCGGCGCCAGGGCGATTTCCGGTTTTCTGGCGGGAGCCGTGAAGAATCTCCCGGCGGTTGCGCTCCGAACCGAATGAGGGCATGTCCGCGGCATGGCCACAGCCCTCGACGACCTCCTGACGTTTCTGCGTTTCCCGAGCATTTCGACCAGTTCGGCTCATGCCGGGGACCTCGTGCACTGTGCGCAGTGGCTGCAGGCGAAACTGCAGGGGATGGGACTGAGCACCGAGCTCCATCCCACGGCCCGTCATCCGGTGCTGGTCGCAAAGAATGCGCATCAGCCTGGGCGGCCGACTCTGCTGATTTACGGTCACTACGACGTGCAGCCGGTGGATCCTCTGGATCAGTGGATCTCGCCGCCGTTCGAGCCCCGCATCGAGAATGGGCGGATTTACGCCCGCGGCAGCACCGACAACAAGGGGCAACTGCTCGCGCATGTTTCGGGGGTGGCCGAGACGCTCGCCCGGCACGGTCAGTTGCCGCTGAATCTGACCTTCCTCTTCGAGGGGGAAGAGGAAATCGGGAGTCCCAATCTCGAGCCCTTCCTGCAGGCGCAGCGGGAAGCCCTGGCCTGTGACATCATCGCGATCTCCGACACTGGCATGGTGGCTCCCGGCGTGCCCACCTTCACGTACGGCCTGCGGGGCATTGCCTGCGTCGAGGTCACGGTGCACGGCCCTACCATCGACCTGCACAGTGGGATTTTCGGAGGCAGCGTGGCGAATCCGAACACGATGCTCGCCCGGTTGGTGGCCAGCCTGCACGATGCCCATGGCCGGATCCAGATTCCCGGTTTCTACGACGACGTCCGCCCGGTGCAGCCATGGGAACGGGAGGCATGGTCGCAACTGCCCGGCGGAGCCGAGGAAACACTCGCGCTCACCGGCGTTCCGCAGCTCTGGGGCGAAGCCGGCTACAGCGACCACGAGCGCCGCTGGGCCCGCCCCACGGCGGAAGTGAACGGCATCGGCGGCGGCTACCAGGGAGAGGGCTCCAAAACGGTCATCCCGCGCAGCGCCTTCGCCAAATTCTCTTTCCGCCTCGTGCCGGATCAGGATCCCGAAGACATTCTCGCCAAGGTCAGCGCACACTTCCGGGCGATCTGCCCCGAGTCCGTGCGCCTTGAGATCAAGATCGGCCACAGCGGGAAACCGTACGCCATGGATCCTGATAGCCGCTTCGGTCTCGCTGCCCGCCGCGCCCTCGGCCGGACCTTCCCGCGCGACCCGGCCCTGATCCGCGAAGGGGGCAGCATCCCCATCGTGCAGAGCTTCCGCGACGTCCTCGGCGTGGAAACCCTGCTCCTCGGTCTCGCCCTGCCCGATTGCCAGGCCCACGCTCCCAACGAGAACTTTCCCATCGGGAACTTCGAAGCCGGCATTCAGCTCAACCAGGCGCTCCTCGAGGAAATTGCGGGTGCCTGAAGCTGATTCCTCTTCCGTTACGGCATCGGCATCGGCATCGGCACAGGCCGCGGATCCATCTCCGCGCCGGCCCGGAAATCAGGCAATCACCTGGTTCACGATTTTTCCGGCCACGTCGGTCAGGCGGAAGTCGCGTCCGTTGTAGCGGTAGGTGAGCTTTTCGTGATCGAAGCCGACGAGGCGGAGAATGGTGGCGTGCAGGTCGTGCACGTGGACTTTGTCGACGGCGGCACTGCGGCCGAGGTCATCGGTCGCTCCGTGGACATAGCCGCCTTTGACGCCACCGCCGGCCATGCAGGTGCAGAAGGCTTTGGCATTGTGGTCGCGTCCCGCGGTTTCGCCCTGCCCATTGCGGTCGCGTCCGGCGGTGCGGCCGAATTCACCGCCCCAGACGACGAGGGTGGAATCGAGGAGACCGCGCTGCTTGAGGTCCTGGAGGAGGCCGGCGATGGGTTTGTCGATGGAAGCGGCGCGCTGTTCCATGCTCTGGCGGAGGTTGCCATGCATGTCCCAGCCACCGACCCATACCTGCACAAAGCGCACACCGCGTTCGACGAGGCGTCGGGCGATGAGGAGACGCCGCCCGACCTCCTCGGCTCCGCCGCGGCGGTTGCCGGCTCCCTTGCCCTGAGCGGGTCGGCTGGCGGCTGCCGGGCCGTCCATGCCGTAGAGTCCGCGGATGCTGGCGGGTTCCTTGGTGAAGTCAAAGGCATCGGTCGCCTCGGTCTGCATGCGGAAGGCCATTTCCATGCTGGCGATTTCCGCTTCCAGCTGACTGTCGCGCTCAAGGGCCTTATTGTGCATCTCATTGAGGGCGCGCACGAGGTCGAGCTGGCGGCGCTGCTCGGGCAGGGAGACGAATTGATTGCGGAGGTTCTCGATGATCTTCGTGACATCGGTGCCCGTGGTATTGACGGACGTGCCCTGGAAGCGCCCCGGCAGGAAGCTCGACTGCCAGTTCTGCGTGCCTCCGTTCGGAAGATTCCCGCCGCGGAGGCTGATGAAGCCCGGCAGATTGTCATTGAGCGACCCAAGGCCATACAGGGCCCAGCTTCCCATGCTGGGGCGGGAGAGGCGGAGCGATCCCGTATTCATGAAGATCGTGGCCGTTTCGTGCGCCGGGATATCGGTCCACATGCTGCGGACGATGGTCATGTCATCGACCATGCGGCCGAGTTCCGGGAAGACTTCGCTGACTTCGATGCCGCTCTTTCCCTGCCGCTGGAAGGCAAAGGGCGATCCGAACGCCAGTCCGTCGCCGCCGGGGAGTGATTTGCCATCGAGGCGGACCAGTTCCGGCTTGGGATCCCAGGTGTCGAGGTGCGAGGGCGCTCCCTCGAGGAAGATCTGGATGACGTGGCGCGCCTTGTGGGGAAAATGCGGTTTAAGCGCACCGGCGGCAGGGGACGCCAATCCTGTCGCGGCTTCCAGTGGAGACGGCCGGAGCAGTCCGGCGAGACTGAGCAGGCCCATGCCCATCCCGGTGGTTTTCAGAAAATCGCGTCGTGTGCTGGCAACACGCCCATGGACCAGTGAGGGATAATGCTCGGCGAGGAATCGGGCAGAGGGCTTCATGAGCGGAACGGGGACGATGGTTGCAGGGCATGACTCCCAGCGGCACAACTGGTGACAGATTTTCCGTCCGGCATCCGTCCGGTCAGCGTCCGGCCGGAGGGAGCACCCGGATGAGCAGTTGATTGAGCACGATGACCGGATCGAGTCCGGAGGTGACGAGGCGGCGGTTGGCGCGCAGGCATTCCTCGAGGGCACGCTGGAGTTCGTCGGCGCTGTACGCAGCGGCGTCCTTCGAGGCGAGGAAAAGCGGGTACAGATTCGGGCCGCTGCCGTCTTTTTTCTTCGGGAGGCGGTCCCTCTCCTTCGCAGGCACCTTGCGTTCCACCTGCGCCGTGTAGTCCTGATAGTTGAAGGCTTTGATTCCGAATTTATCGGTCATCTGGCGGGCCGCGAAGAGATTCCGCACGGTCGGCACGACCGCGGCGAGCAGCACCGCGATGGGTGCCTCGTCCTGCTCCAGCAATTCGTCCACAAGCGCGAGAGCAAGCGGCAGGCGTCGCTTGGCGATGGCGTCACCGAGTTCAAAAATCACGCTCCCCTTCGTCTGCGAGACAATGGCCCGGACATCCTCCGGGCGGACCGTGCGGTTCTGCTCGCCGAGATACAGATCGAGCTTCTCGAGCTCATTCTCGATCTGCCGCGAATTCTCTCCCGCCATCATCACGAAGAGGTCCATGGCTTCCGGAACGAAATGCAGGTCGAACTCCTCCGCCCGCTGCTCCACGAGATTGGCCACCAGTTCCTCCCAGTTCTGCTTCGAGGTGTCGATCAGATCAAAAACCTCAAGATTCGCGATCTTCTTGAGCGTCAGGAAGAAAGACCGCCGCTTATCGACTTCCGAGGCACTCAGCAGAAACTGGACATCCGGCGGCAGCGTCCCGAGGACCGACGCCAGCCGCTCGAGAGCGTCGAGGGTGCTCTGAGCCCTTCCCGTCACCGTGTCGGCCAGAAAGGTGGCTCCTTTGAGCCAGACAACCTTGCCGCCGCCGAAGAAAGGGAGGGTCTGGAGCGACTCAATGACCGAAGCGACAATTCTAACGGCGTGTTCCGAGTTGTCGGCAGCTCCCTCGACGATCTCGAGACCGAATTCCCCGGCGGCCTCGGCCAGTTCCCGGCTCTTGCCGAGGGCGGCCTCCTTGACACGCAGGTCATCCGTGCCCAGAAACGCCCACAGAGAGCCGGACACGGGTTCGGCTTTGCGGGCGGCGGCTTTGCGGGCAGGCACGCAGGCAGCAATGAACCAGTCGTCTCCGGACGCAAGTTCGATTCCACACTGTCCGGGAAACCGCAGGTGGTTTCCCGTGCAAATCCGTTGCGCCGGGGGGGGGACCGGATATAGATACGCCGATTTTTCGTCACACCTGATATTTTCCCATGAAGTTCCGGATCACCAAAGAGAAGTTCCTCGACGGCCTCCAGCAGGTTCAGAACGTTGTGAGCAGCAGAGCAACCCTCCCGATCCTGTCCAACGTTCTGCTCGAGGCGGACGGTCCGGAACTGCGGATGACCACCACCGATCTCGATGTGGTCATCAGTTGCCGGGTGGATGCGGAAGATGTCAGTTCCCCGGGCAGCACCACTCTGCCGGCCCGGCGCCTCGCCACCATCGTACGGGAACTCCCGGCCGACGAAATCCTCGTCGAGGTGAACGACGACAACGCGGCCCGCATCACCTGCGGTAACAGCTTTTTCAGAATTCTCGGACTGAGCCCTGACGATTATCCGCCCCCGCCCCGGTTCGAGGACGTCAAGGAATTCAAGGTGCCGGCCTTCACCCTGCGCGATGGACTCCGCAAAGTGGCCTACGCGATTTCCACGGACGAAACCCGCTATGTTCTCAATGGTGTCTACTGCCAGTTCAAGGAAGGCAAACTGACGCTGGTGGCCACGGATGGAAGGCGGTTGGCGATGACGGATGCCGATCTTGAATTCCCGGAGAGCCAGGAATGCAGCGTCATCATTCCCACGAAAGCCGTCAATGAACTGCAGCGGATCCTCAAGGATGCCGGCGACAAAGCAGAAATCCGCATCCGCATCGGTCCCAAGCAGATTGCCTTCGACTGCGACCGCTCCCTGCTCGTGAGCAAGCTCATCGAAGGAAACTATCCGAATTTCCGTCAGGTGATTCCCGGCCAGGCAAAACAGCGGGTCACTCTCGAACGGGAAGCGTTCCTGCAGGCTGTGCAGCGGGTCTCGCTGCTCGCTCAGGACAAGAGCAACTCCGTGCGGATCGCCTTCTCCCGCGACAATATCGAAATCACCGCCAACAGCGCCGACATCGGCGAGGCAAGGGAATCGCTCGCGGTCAAATACAACGGCCCGGACATGGCCATCGCCTTCAATCCGGAATACCTGCAGGCCCCCTTCCGCAATCTCGATACGGACGAAGTATTCCTCGACCTGATCGATGAAGTCAGCCCGGGCGTGGTGCGAATTAACACGCCCTTCCTTTACGTGCTGATGCCCATGCGGGTCAGCCAGTAAGGGAAAGGGCGGGCCTCAGGCCAGGAAAACCTACCCCACCAGGACGCAGGCCCACAGGGTCGGCGTCCTGCTGTTTTATCCGACTTCACCTCATTCCTTCCATCCTCTGAAATCATGAACAAGGCCGTCACCCTGTACGACACCACCCTGCGCGACGGCACGCAGGGCACCGGCATCAGTTTTTCCGTTGCCGACAAACTCCGAGTAGCACGCAAACTCGATTCTTTCGGGATTGATTACATTGAAGGCGGCTGGCCGGGCAGCAATCCGCGCGACGAACAGTTCTTTGCTGCGGCTGCAAAAGAGGAATGGCGGCACGCACGGCTGACCGCGTTTGGCATGACGCGCCGGGGTCATGTGCGCGTGGAAGATGACGCGCAGGTTGAGAAGCTCATCGCGGCGGGCACTCCGGCGGTATGCATTGTCGGCAAGACCTGGCCCCTTCATGTCACTGAAGTCTTCCGGGTGAGTCTGGAGGAGAACCTCGCCATGATCGCGGACACGGTCCGCTACCTGAAGAGTCAGGGACGCGAGGTGCTCTACGATGCGGAACACTTTTTCGATAGTTACCGCGAGGATCCGGAATACTCCCTCGCGACGATCCGGACGGCACAGGAAGCGGGGGCGGATCTCGTGGTGCTGTGCGAAACCAACGGAGGGGCACTTCCGGAGCAGGTTGGGGAGGTCACCGCAGCCGCCGTGGCGCATCTGGGCCGGGGCGTTGGCATCCATACCCACAACGATGGAGGTCTCGGGGTGGCCAACGCCCTCGCCGCCGTCCGGGCCGGTGCTGTTCAGGTCCAGGGAACCATCAACGGGTACGGCGAACGGGTCGGAAACTGCAACCTCATCACGGTCATCGCCAACCTGCAGCTCAAGTACGGGATTCCAGTGGTTCCCGAGCTGGCCGGCCTGAAGGAACTGTCCCTCTTTGTGGATGAACTGGCGAATGTGGTGCCGGACCTCAGGGCACCCTACGTGGGACGGGCGGCGTTCACGCACAAGGGTGGTCTCCACGTGCACGCGGTGCAGAAGCTGGCACGCACCTATGAGCATGTCTCTCCGGCCCTTGTCGGCAACGAACAGCTGATTGTCGTCTCGGACATGTCCGGCCAGAGCAACATTCTGTCGCGCGCCGCGGCGGCCGGCTTCCCGCTCGACAAGGGATCGCCGGAGGCAGCAGCCATCCTCCGCGATGTCAAGGAACTGGAGAGCGAAGGATATGAGTTCGAAGCCGCGGGAGCCTCGTTTGATCTCCTGATCCGACGCCACCTCGGATCGTGGGTGCCGCCGTTCGAGACTCTCGAATACGAATGCACCTACCGGCGCGATGCGACCCGTGACTATGAAAGCTGCATCGCCACGGTCAAGATCCGCATCGGTGACGAGAGCGTGCTGACAGCTGCGGAAGGCGACGGACCGGTCAATGCACTCGATGCCGCGCTGCGGAAGGCACTCACCCCATTCTTCCCGCAGGTCGGTCGCATGCAGCTCACCGATTACAAGGTCCGGATCATTGATGGACTCATGGGAACCGCGGCCAAGACGCGCGTTCTCATCGATTCCTCAACCGGCGATCAGACGTGGAGCACCGTGGGCGTCAGCTGCAATATCATCGACGCCTCATGGCACGCCCTCATCGATAGCATAGCCTATCACCTCCTGAACAGCGGCAGTCGGTAGAGGTCTGCCGCCAGTCCAGGATCGTGAGCGCGCCAGGGCCTGTTCACACAAGGCGAATCGTGAGAACGGAGAAGGCGAGGGCCTTCTCCTGAGAAGCGATGAAGCGTTGCGGGAAAAGTTACGCCTTCCGCGGAAATTTGTTCTGCAGCGCACCGCGAAGCGGCACTTCCTCCAGCCAGCCCAACGCGGATCCGCTGGCTGTTCCGGTTTTCAATGAACTCGTGGCGCAGCGATCTGCTGCGTGGACGCTCTGCCATGACTCCAGTTCTCCGGAGGCGAAACTTACATGACAGAGGGCACCGGAATCCGGTGCCCTCTGCATTTCGGGTGGTAGCGGCGCCAGTCGGTTTACTTGAGGCGGTAGCGCGTCCATTTGCCTTTGCCGGAGCGCTTGAAGTGCTTCGGCATGAGACGCATCGCCCTTGGATAGAAAACGCCGGCCTGGGCGGCGGCATCCGTTGCGGAAATGCCATCGGCTCCAGCATCCGCCACGGCAGCGCGCAGGCGCTCCAGCACTTCATCTTCCTTCAGGCGCGGTCCACGGGATCCACGGCCGGCCTTGGGGCGGCTTTCCGATCCGGGAGGACGTCCCCGGCGGGGTGCGGCCACACCAGGATTGAGCAGTGAAGCCTGCAGTGCTGCCATTTCCTTCTGCAGCGTTTCAAGCTTGCGGCGGCGCAGTTGCTCCAACTGCTTTTCCAGTGTGGCAATCTGTTCGTCGATGGATTGACTCATTACTTTCTTTTGGGTTGTTTGGGTTCAATCCTGCAGCCGCGTCCTTGCGGAAAGCCTCGCAGCAGGAGCTGGGTCCTTTGCCTACATGTGCATCAAAGATGCCCCGCAACCCTACAGAATGGAAAAACAGCGACCTGACAAACGAAAAAGCATGATGCTAAAGTATCATTCACAAACCGGAGAGCACCCGGAAAGTTAAGCTTCATGAGTTGATTTCCCTCACGAGTTCGCGCAGGCGGTACGCTGGCCACTGCCCGGGAACAGTGGCAGCGTCGAGGTAACCGTAGTTGAGCACGCTTCCCAGCCTCGCCATGAGGAGACGCGAAATCCGACCGAGCGGGCCCATGGCCATGACGCTCAGCGGAGGATGTCCGGGTTCCTCGAGAAGTGCGGCGAGGGTGGCAAGGTCTCCGCTGTGCTGCGCGGTCGCTGCAAACTTGACGATGTCGGCTCCGCCGAGGATGGCGGCCTCCGTTTTCCGACGGAGTTCATCGGTCGGCGGCGTGCCCACGAAATCATGTGCGGATGCCACCACGAGGACCCCCCGTTCTCTCGCTTCGCGGATCAGATCGCGGAATTCGTCAAAGCAGGCAATTTCGATGTCGAGGAGCGAAGCGACCGGAAGAAACCGTCGGTAGAGACTCTCGCGTGCGGCGGCAGTGAGGCGGTGACGGCCTCCTTCTGCGGGGCCGCGCACGGTGATGAGGGCCGGCACTGGGCAGCCGGTGAGCGCCCCGAGGGCTCCGGGGACCGCGTCAGGCCAGCAGTCCACCCGGCACTCCACCACATCGCAGGAAGCCGCCACGGCGGGAAGACTGCCGAGGGAGGCGGCCTCGGAGAGACTTCCCACGGTCCAGCATCCGGTAACAAAGCTTGATTTCAGAGCGCTCATATGGTTTAAGCTCCCCGAGAAGAGCCCGGACAGCAGAAAATGCACGGCTTTGGCCGGATCCGGCCGGGGCCTCGGGGGCTTACACGCTACACCCCATGCTCGGCCGCAAGCAGGAATTCAACCTCAAGCTCAATCAGATTGTCGACAGCGTGCTGCTCGCGCTGGCCTTCTGGCTGGCATACGCCGTGCGTTCGGCATCGACCGCATGGCTGGGTCGGCCTGCCATCCCGCAGATCGACCGCTTTTACTGGCAACTGATGGTACTGGTGCCGTTCACACCACTCGTGCTGGAGCGGATTGGCTTCTACAGCCACGTTCTGCAGAAGCCATTTCTGCGGTCGCTTTCTCAGGCAGCAAAGGGGCTCGTCATCATGGTGCTGGTTACTTCGGTGATCAGTACGTTCGGGCGTCAGGCCGCGGAAAGCCGGGCGGTACTGCTGATTTTTCCGTTTCTGGCGGTGCCCGCCCTGCTGGCACGGGAGGCGGTCACCCGGGTCCGGCTGCGTCAGCTGGTGAGGTCGGGAGTGCTGCGGGAGCGTGTGGTCTTTGCCGGTCCTCCGGCTGACATCGACAAGCTGATCGCTGCACTTCCACCCGGACACATTGACGAGCTTCAGGTGGTTGGCCGGATTGATATCTCGCAGGAACCCGTCGAAACACTGGTTCTGCTGCTGCACGAGCAGAATGTGGAGCGCGTCATCTTCGCGGCCGGACGGGTACATCTGAACCGCATCGAGGAGGCGGTCAACGCCTGCGAACTCGAGGGAGTCGAGGCGTGGCTTTCCGCTGAATTCATCCAGACGAGCATCGCCCGGCCGACCTTTGATGCGATGGGTGGAAAGCCCATGCTGGTGTTCCGCTGCACGCCGGAGGTTTCGTGGGCCCTGTTCCTGAAGTCGCTCATCGACAAGGTGGGAGCGCTGGTGCTGCTGCTGGCGAGCGCCCCGTTCATGGTGGCAGCGTGGATCGGCATCCGCATTACTTCCCCGGGACCAGCCATTTTTTCGCAGATGCGCTGCGGACGACACGGCAAGCCCTTCCGGATGTACAAATTCAGGACGATGACAACCGATGCGGAGCAGCAGAAGGCTGCGCTCATGGAACGCAATCAGATGAGCGGTCCCGTTTTCAAGGTGGAGAACGATCCACGGATTTTCCCGTTCGGGAGGCTGCTGCGCAAGTATTCCATCGATGAGCTTCCGCAACTCATCAACGTACTCAGTGGCGACATGAGTCTGGTCGGTCCCCGTCCGCTCCCCGTGGACGAAGTGGCCAACATGGCCGACGCGGCGCACCGCCGCAGGCTCAGCGTCAATCCCGGACTCACCTGTCTGTGGCAGATCAGCGGGCGCAATGAAATCCGGGATTTCGACCGCTGGGTGGCACTTGATCTCGAGTACATCGACAACTGGTCGCTCTGGCTGGACATCAAGATTCTCCTGCGGACCATTCCTGCGGTTCTGCTGGGTTCCGGAGCGCGCTGACGGAACGGAGGGCCAGTATCCTGCAGCCCCCTCATTAAGTCTTCCCTAAGGGATTAGGGACATTATGGAGATTTCAAGGTTGGCAGCGGGTGTGGAATCGCTTCCTTGTCATGCAGGCAGCAAAGACCTGCCCCATCGAATTCTCCATCATGAAAGTACTCGTCGTCGAAGACAATGAACCGCTCCGCAAATCAATCTCTCAGCGCCTGCGGGAGTCCGGTTTTGCGGTCGACGAGACGGGGGATGGTCCGGAAGGGCTTTGGCTGGCGACTGAGAACAAGTACGCGGTGGCGATTCTCGACCTGATGCTTCCTGGGTTGGATGGGATCGAGCTGCTGCGCAGAATGCGGAAGCAGAACGAGGACACCAGTGTACTCATCATCACCGCGCGGGATCAGGTGGGGGACCGGGTGACGGGGCTTGATGCGGGCGCAGATGATTATCTGGTGAAGCCCTTTGCGCTGGACGAACTGATGGCGCGGGTGCGGGCATTGACGCGGCGGGCACATTCCGTGAAGAACCCGGTTCTGCGGGTAGGTGATCTGGAGATCGACACAAGGCGCCGCGCCGCAGCGCGCGGCGGCGAAGCCATTGATCTGACCGCGCGGGAGTACGCGCTGCTCGAACTGCTGGCGCTGCGGGCCGGCGAGGTGGTTTCCCGGGCCGAAATCTGGGAACAGTTGTACGATTTCAATCAGGATCCCGAGAGCAACGTGGTCGATGTCTTTGTGGCTTATCTGCGCCGCAAGATTGAGCGCGAAGGAAAGCCGAAGCTCATCCACACCCGTCGGGGCATGGGGTACATTCTGGAGGAGCGTCCGGAGACGCCGGCCTGAGCACGGGTTCAGAACACCAGGGCAGCGTAGACGGCCCGGAGCTGGCTTTCCCATTTGTCGAGGAATCCAGCGGTTCCACAGGCCTGCCGCAGCGGCCCCGGGTCCGGAGGATGCTTCTGCAGAGCCGCGTCGATGGCAGGCAGGGAAGCCTCCAGGGCCGCCCGGACGGCACCCACGGAAGCCATCGCGGACGAGAGGTTTCCGGTGACTGCCATGACGTCGGACGAAAGCAAAGCGCGTGCGAGCGCGGTGGATGCATCCGCAAGTCTGCCGCGCACGGATTCCGCAGCGGCGAGAGCGGCGCCGACCTCGCTGAAAAGGGACATCATCTCCGCGTCCATGACCGCAGCGGTGCGCACGGACAGAGATCCCTCCAGCAGTTCCCTCAGGTGACGGAGCCGAAGCGGAAGGCTGGCAAGCGTGCGCTGCGCTTCCGTGAGTGCCGCGAAGGCGACCGTGCGGCCCGCGCGGTCCGTTGCATCGACCGCATGGTCAGGGTGGATGGCGGTGGCCTTTTTCTGGAAGCTTTGCCGCAGAATTTCGGGATCGAGCGCCGCCTGTCTGGGTAGCCCGATCACGGCGAAGGCATCGGTGCAGGTGCTCATCCGGGAGAATCCTCAGGCGGCAAAACTTTCCCCGCAGGAGCAGGTCACCACAGCGTTCGGATTGCTCACTTTGAAACCGCCGTTCTGCAGGTCGTCGCTGAAATCCAGTTCGGAACCCGTCACAAAGAGCGCGCTCTTCGGGTCAATGACGACGCGGACGCCCGCGGATTCGACAAGAATGTCGCGGTCTGCAGGGCCATCCACGAGATCCATCTTGTACTGCAGTCCGGAGCAACCTCCGCCCACCACGGCCACGCGCAGCGCCCCGGTCTCCTCGCGTCCCTGCTTTCTGAGGAGCGAGCGCAGGCGGTCCGAGGCCGCAGGCAGCAGCCGAATCAGTTTCTCGTTGCCGATCCGGAAGCGGACAGGCGAGACGGTGGGCGCAGTGGGAGAAGCGGACATGGCAGGACGCAGGGGCAACGTTCCGGCATGGCTGCCGGATGCGCCTCACTCGCTCGGCGTGACCTTCACATTGTCCACGTAGACCGGTTGCTTGCCCTGGAGCGCAAAGCCGAACAGCCCAGGCGATCCCTGACGGTGAGCATTCCGGTGCGGAACCTCGATGGTCCATGCTTCCGGTTCAGCCTCGCCCCGGGGCCATGCCTTGCCGCGGATCATGCCGCTGCCGTCTTCCTTGACGTCGACCCGTGTCTTGAGCGTGTACCACTGCTTCGCGGAAATCGTAAAAGGCGCCGCCACTTTGAGTCGTTCCTGGTTGGAACTGACTTCGATTTCGTTGCTGTTACCCTTCAGCGTGATCAGGTAGCGCTGATTGATGACGCCGACCTCGCTCTTCATGCGGCGGTTGCCATCTGTCATGACATCGGCCTGCATGGTGTAGTTCTTCATGTCAGGGCTGCCGATGAAGGTCATGGCACGCTGGAAGAAGATGGGCGTCAGGGTCTTTGCGAGGACCTTGTTGCCGTCCATCTCGCGGACTTCCCATTTGAAGCGTCCGCCGATCCATGGAAGGGGCGGGTAGGCGAAACGGGAACCGGCCGCCGCTTCCTCGGCGGTGGCTGCCGTCGGCGCGGGCACGGCACCGGGAGGCGAAGGCGGCGGAGCCACCAGCGGCTTGACGGTCACCCCGTCCACAAGGGTCACCTGGTTGATCTCGAAGTTCTCGAAATCCTGCGCGAAGGGAATGTCGGGCATGATGCGACCGCGGATGATGCCCGCGGCTGTCCCTGCGGTCGCCTTGAAGGCACCGGCACTGGCTTTGGCCGTCGGTGCCGCCGCAAGCGCTCCGGACTCATTGAAGGCCGCGTCGAGCGTGGCCCGGACCTTTGCGGTCGGAGGAATGAAGCTTTCCCATTTGGCGGAAGTGACCGGACCGACCGGGTAGCCCCTGGCATCTACCGAGCGGAGGGAGAACTCCTGCGATTTCCCCGGAAACAGAATGACCTCCTGCGGCATCGCCTGGAGGGAAGCAACCGGGCCGGGGGGCGTTTTGGGAAGGCGGAACCAATCGCCCTTGCCGGTGACTTCCTGACCGAGTTCGAAGCAGTAGAGGTGCTTGGTGGTGGTGACGTACAGCTTCCCATTGGCGATGGCGGGGGCCCCGAAGGCAAAACCTTCAAGCTTCACCCGGTGCAGGATTTCACCCTTATCCCGGCCCGGACGGATCACGAAGAGCAGACCGTCCTCGCTCGCCGTGTCGTTGAGGATGGGAACGTAGAGCAGGCCATCGGCCCAGGTGGGCGAAGAATGAAGATTGCCGGGCCCCAGTTTGAGGCTCCACAGTTCCTTGCCTTCCTTCGGATCAACCGCGTAGAGCACGCCGGAGGTGACCACCTGGAAGACCATTCCGTCCGCGTAGGTTGGCGTACTCGTTTCCGCGGAATACGGGAAGCGCCATGCTTCGGCTTTGGGGTCGAGCACGGGCACGGGATCTTCCGGTGGACCCGGCGGGAGCGCCTTGTCCGGAATTCGCACCGCAGCCATGCGCCCCGTCTCGGTGCTGTCGAGATTCTCCTTGTCGTGCGTGGAAATGAGAAGCCCATCGACGAGGATCGCCGAGGAATTGATGCCGCCCTTGCCACCGGTCCAGCGCCAGAGAGGCTTTCCGGTAAGCGCATTGAGGGCCACGTAATTCGCGCAACCGGTGGTCGCGTACATGACGGGCACGCCGTCACGCATTTCCACGATTCCCGTACTGAAGGAGGAATCGTTCGGCTGAGTTCCCGGCGTCGAGGCCCAGACAAGGGAACCAGTGTCCTTCTGGAACGCATAGAAGCGGTCGCGCGCCGGTCCGTCTCCTCCCCAGTTCGCGGTGATGCCCCGCACGATGACGAGGTCGCCGACAATGACGGGGGCTCCCGTGCGTCCGTTCGGAAAGCTGAGCCTTCCGTAGGATTCCATCATGCTGATGCGGAAGCGGACATTCCCGTCCGGGTCGAAGCAGAGGAATTCGCCGGGAGTGGTCAGAAGGTAGATGAGCCCGGTGTCCTGATCGATGGTGGCGGAGCCGATGGCGTAGCGCGTGTAGGCATTATCCGACAGAAAATCCGGGAAGGTCTTTTCCCAGAGCAGTTTGCCGGATTTCTCGTCGAGACAGGTCATGGTCTCCACGAGTTGGCTGCCTTCCCCATGGTAGCCGAAGAGGTAGATGCGGCCTCCGGCGATGACTGGTTGTCCGCGGCTGGCGATATCGTACGTCCAGAGTGGTTTTCCGCTGAAGGTGTACTTGCCGTACTTCTCGGCACTGCGGCCGTCCTGGGTCGGCCCGCGCCACGAGTACCAGTTTTCGGCGGAAACGGGCAGCAGTCCGGCACCGAAAATGGCGGCCGGCAGGAGGACACGGGCAGTGAATGACTTCATGAGGTTGCGGAGTGGAGGACTCTTCCCTGCAACCGTCATCCGGACGCACCCTCTTGCAACCATGAATCAGGATTCAGCCCTCCGCGGACGCGGCGGCTCCGGCACCAGCGGCAGAACCCGCGGAATCCAGCACCGGCTTCACGCCAGCACCCGCAGACTCCCTGCTTTCCGGATGGTCAGCGGCGTCCCACCCGCGAGTTCCCCATCGGCCTCAAACGGTACCGGCACCTCGGAAGTAACCGTCAGTTCGCTCGCCTGAAAGGCAGACACCCGGCCATCCCGCGCGAATTGCCCGGACAGCAGGCCCATGCCCAGCCGCAGGAAATCGGCCGCGCCATGATGCTTCATGACCACAACATCGAGCAGCCCGTCATCGTAGCGCGCGGCAGGGAAGAGGCGGAACGGCCCCCCGTAGCTGCGGCCATTGCCGACCAGCACCACGGTGCCCTGGTATTCGGCCTGCCCGGCAGCACGGACCGTCAGCAGCGGAGCTTCCTGCTGAAGCGAGCGCAGGCCGCTGAGAACATAACTGAGAGGCCCGAGACGCTTTTTGCTCTCCCACGTCGTATCCGCAATGATGCTCGCATCGAGACCCGCTCCGGCCAGCTGCACGAAATGCGCATCGTTGGCCCGCCAGAAGTCGATCTCCCGGATATTGCCACGCTCGATGACCGCCCAGCATTCGTCGAGGCGCCCGGCAGGCAGGCCAAGATCCATGGCAAAGACGTTCATCGTCCCGGACGGCAGCAATCCAAGTGCGGCGTCAGCCCTGCCCGCATCCGCCAGCCCATTGACCACTTCATTCACCGTGCCATCGCCGCCGGCAGCCACCACGACAGGTTCTCCCGCAGCCGCCAGTTCCGCAGCGATTTTCCGGGCGTCGCCAGCCGCACGGGTCGGATGCAGCACCACCCGCGGGCTCAGACCCCGCAATTCGTCCACGCGGGACTCGGCCCTTGCGCCACGGGCACAGGGATTGAAAATCACGGGAATGGGTCGGTCGGAAGACAAAATCTGCGGCGAGTGGGCGACTGACCGACCGCCACCGCTTCTTGTCAACCTCCGCCCCGCGAAAATACCAGATAAATCCCTGGCCTGGAATCGCTATCCCTGACGAAAATACGGAACTCTCATTCACCTCATGCCCTCCACTGCTGCCCTGCCCCGTTCCGCCCTCGGCGGAATTTCCCTCGCCATCGTTTCCCTCCTGGCCCCTGCCACGCTTTCTGCTGAAACCCTCAAGGAACGGCAGACCAAGGTGCTCGAAGTGGTCGCCAAGGCCCGCCCGGCCGTCGTCTGCATCCAATCGCGCAGCGGAGCGGCCATGGGTTCCGGAAGCGGCGTCATCGTATCGGCTGACGGACTGATTCTGACAGCCGCCCACGTGGTCGACGGCGCCGGTGGAGACGGCAAAAGCCCGGGCGAAGTCGTCGTGGTTCTCAACGACGGCCGGGAGGTCAAGGCAAAGGTCCTGGGACGCGACCGCAACCGGGACGCAGCCATGTGCCGAATTCTCCAGGGCACGGAATGGGCGCACGTCGAAATGGCCAAGGCGGAAACCGTGAGCCAGGGAGAATGGTGCATCGCCATGGGCCATCCAGGTGGTTTCGACCCGCAGCGTGGAGCTCCGGTCCGGGTGGGCCGTCTCTGGCAGAACAATGACAAGGCATACTACCGGAGCGACTGCACCGTTTCGGGAGGCGACAGCGGCGGCCCCTTGTTCGATCTCGATGGACGGGTCATCGGCATCCACTCCAGCATCAGCATGGATCTCTCGGAAAACCGCCACGTCCCCATCGGCGTTTTCCACGACGACTGGGACCGGCTCCTCAAAGGCGATGTCTGGGGCAACATGAACAAACTCCTCAGCGGCTCGGAGGACCTCACCCCGAAAGACAAGCCAAAGGAAAAGCCGAAGGCAGAAGAAAAACCAGCGCCCCCCAGCCAGCCGACTCCCCGGGAACCCGCGCCGCAGCCGTCGTCCCAGCCTGCCGTATGGCTCGGCATCGTCATGGATGTGATCGACGGTAACGTCACCGTGACGGAGGTCGCCGATGGATCACCCGCCCAGAAGGCCGGGGTCGAACTGGAAGACGTCATCACGAAAATCGACGGCAAGTCCGTCGGCGGTACGGGTGATGTGGCCGCCCGCGTGCGCAGTGCCTCGGTCGGCGATGCCATCACGCTGACCGTCCGCCGCGGAGGCAAGGAACAGGAAATCTCCATCACGCTCGCCGAACGCAAGTAAGCGCAGACTCTTCACCAACCACCCCTCATCCCTACCGATGAAAGCAAGACTTCTTATCCCGATGCTCACCGCCGCGACGGCGCTGCCCACTCTCTCTCTGAGGGCACAGGACAGCCGACCACCCGGTCTCGAATTCAAATTCGAAGGCGATCCCCGTGCCGGATCGGCTCTCAATGAAACCCTGCGGCGTATGCTCGAAAGCATGGGCCTCGGCGGCCTCGAACCCGCTCAGGGAACCCAGCAGCAGCAGTTCCGCTTCGAATTCAAGGACGACGGCTCCGGCCCGAAGATGTACCGCGACGGCAAGGAAGTGAAGCCCGACGATCTCGGCGATCTCATGGGCCCGATGCAGAAACAGCTCGAGGAAATGCTCCGCAAACAGCTCGGCGGCGAAGGCGGCGGCAATCCCTTCGAGGAAATGATGAAGGAACTCATGAAACGGATGCAGGGAGGCGGAGCCCCCGGAGCCCCCCCCGCCCCGGGAGCCAATCCCCTCGAGGATCTCTTGAAACGCGCTCAGAAGAACGGCGTCGGCGGTCCCCGCACCGGCCGGGAGAGATCGCGCTTCAGCAAACAGCATACCTCTGCCCTCGCAGAATGGCGCCCCCTCACCAAGGCCGCCCGTGAATCCACTGTGCGCATCCTCCGGGACGGCGATCAGGTGGCCCTCGGCACCATCGTGAGTGCGGATGGCTACGCCCTCACCAAGGCCAGCGAAGTCGCCAAAGGCTCGCTCGAAGCCGAATTCGAAGACGGCCGGATCGTGACCGCCAAGGTGGTCGACACCATGGAAGCCTATGACCTCGCCCTGCTGAAAATGGAAGCCTCTGCTCTGCCGGCTGTGACCATCGTTCCGGAAGAGGTTGCCGTGGGCACCCTCGTGGCCGCCGTCAGCGTCGACGAAGATCCACTCGCCACAGGAGTCATCAGCGTCCCGGCCCGCAGCCTTTCGGAAAAAACCAAGGGCGCCCTCGGGATTGAATTCAAAATGGATGCCGAAATGGATGGCACGGGCGTTCCCATCGGGAAACTGGTGAGCGGATGCGCCGCCGAAAAGGCCGGACTCAAACCCGACGACAAGATCATCGCGGTCAATGGCGAACCAGTTCCCTACCCAGCCACCCTCATGCGCATGGTCTCGGCCATGAAGCCAGGCGACC
>JBIICE010000105.1:0-14305 GCA_044239025.1 Verrucomicrobiales bacterium | reverse complement strand
GCATTGGAGATGAGGATGGAAATGACCGCATGGGAGCCGAAGGTTTTCAGCATGAATTCCGAGCTCCAGTTCCATTTGCTGGCGACCATGAGGACGGGTGGGGCGGCGAAATTGGTGAGGACACCGCCGACCGAGACATTGACGAAGAGGAGTCCGAGGGTGGCGTAGGCGAAGGTGCGGCCCGGGCGGAGTTCGTAGAAGCGCTGGGCAAGGAGCAGGGCACTGATCGTCATGGCCGCAGGTTCCGTGATGAGCGAACCGAGGAGGGGAGCCACCGTGAGGACGCTGAGCCACCATGCGGCCGGGGATCCGCCACCGAGTTTGATGGCGGGGATGGCGAGGCAGTGTTCCGCGAAGCGCACCACGGGCCGGGAGGCACTGATGGCCATGATGACGACCACGAAGAGGGGTTCCGTGAAATTGCAGTCGCGGTTCACGAAGGCCTTCACATCGGTCCAGCCGTGGAACCACCATCCGGCGATGAGCAGGGGAATGGCCCACATGGCAAAGACCGCTTCCACTTCGCCGAGAAAATGGAAGAGCTGTGCCTTGAAGGAAGTCGGCGGCGGGGCGTCGACAAACTGGCCGCGGTGTCGGGCCGCCTCCGAGGCATGCCATTCCGCGTGGTACTTCTCTTCAGCGCGGTGGGCGAGGCTCTGGAAGAGTCCGGCGGCAAAGGTGTGGAGAATGGCGCAGACAAAAATGACGGTGGCCCAGACGTTGAAGGGATCCTTGCGGGCGCGCTCCGCGATGCGGGCTCCGAGCGACTGGTGGTTTTCCGCGGAGGCGGAGACGTACTGGTCGAGCGGAAGGGGGAACGAGGCAAACTGTTCGTCGCGGGATTCGGTGGCGGGCCACGCCGGCGCCAGTTTCTCCGTGGAGGCCGATGCGGTGGGAGCCCATGCGAAGGCGAGCAGGCAGAGGGCGAAGCGGAGCAGTCGTGACACTGGATTCATGGGGAGGACGCGCCGGGTTCGGCGGCCCGCCATCATGGAAGACGATTGCACTTGTGCAAGAGGTGGTGGTTCCGCGAGAGATTCGCATGATGCGACCGTCCCTTCTGATCATTCCGGTGGCCCTGGCCGCCTCGCTTCCTTTTGTGTCCAGCCGTGCGGTGCATGCCGACGGAGAACCAGCGGCGGCCGTGGCCGTGCAGGCGAAGGCGGTGGCCGACATGACGCAGGCCGCGCGGACTTTCCTTGCGAGTCTCGATGACGGGCAGAAGGCAGAGGCGGTTTTCCGGGTGGAGGATGACGAGCGGAAGAACTGGCATTTTGTGCCCTTCGACCGCAAGGGAATCACCCTCGAGAAGCTGCGTCCCGAACAGGATCACCTCGCCTATGCGATGCTCAATTCCGTGCTGAGCAACGAAGGATTCGGCAAGGCGGCCGCCATCATGAGTCAGGAGAAGATTCTCTTCGACCTCGAGAAACGCGCGCCGCACCGGAATACCGAGAAATACTACCTCGCGTTTTTCGGCGAACCGTCCGAGACCGGGGTGTGGGGCTGGCGCTGGGAAGGGCATCATTTTTCTCTCAATGTCACCGTGGCCGGCGGGAAGGTTCTGAGCATGACGCCGTCGTTCATGGGCACGAATCCCGGGGAAGTGCGGGAAGGTCCGCGCAAGGGACTGCGGGTTCTTGCCGAGGAAGAGGAGCATGCGCGCAGGCTCGTGAAGTCGCTCAGCGATGCGCAGAAGGCCGTCGTCATGCTGCCCGGTGAGGTGCCGGCCGATGTCATCAGCAAGGAAGAACGGAAGGCGGTGCCGCTGCAGCCGGCTGGGCTCACAGCTGACAAGCTGGAGCCTGCGCAGCGCGAAATCCTGTGGCAGACCGTGGAGGAATACATTGGCCGGTTCCGTCCGGATCTGGCCGGGTTGGTTCGCGGGCAGCTGAAGTCCGGCGGGGCGGGATCAATCACCTTTGCCTGGGCCGGCGGCACCGAGGTCGGTCAGCCGCATTACTACCGGATCCAGAGCCCCGAGTTTCTGTTCGAGTACGACAATACGCAGAACAACGCCAATCATCCGCACGCTGTGTGGCGCGACTTTGCGAATGATTTCGGCGAGGACCTTCTGAAGAAGCACTACAGTCAGGCGCACTGATAATCCTTCCCGGACGGTTGCAGTTCCGGGTTGTTTCCGGGGCTTCCTGAGACCACGCCCATGGGTGTGGCTGCGGTGACCATGGCGCTCCGTGAGCCACGGCTTGCGGGACGATTGCAGACTGGAGAAGAGACGGCGGCCTCGTTGGCCCGCAGGATCATGACGCCCGGTCTGCGGAGCCTCGGGAAGCGCAGGGGGGTGGCGCGGCAGGCGCGGGCATCAGCAGGGGGCGTCGCAGCAAAGCGGCTTGCTGACGCAGAGGCTTCTGCTCATTCGGCAATGACTGCGGCGCGGGCATTGCCGGTCCCGGTCCCGGTTTTTTCGAGATAGTAGTCGTATCCCCCGGCATAGGGAGTGACCTTGCCGTTGTTGATGTGCAGGACGCGGGTGGCGAGGGAGCGGATGAAGTGGACATCGTGGCTGATGAACACGAGGGTGCCCTCGTAGCGCTGCAGGGCGAGGATGAGGCCTTCGATTCCCCAGATATCGAGGTGCGTGGTCGGCTCATCCATGAGCATGAGATTGGGGGGATCGACGAGGAACTTGACGAGGTTCAGGCGGCTTTTTTCGCCACCCGAGAGGACCTTGCATTTCTTGAAGACCTCTTCGCGGCGGAAGAGGAACGATCCGAGAATGGCCCGGGCGTCATCGTCGCGCAGTTCCGGGGCGCAGCGTTTCAGTTCATCCAGAATGGAGCATTCCGGGTCGAGAGTATCGGCGCGGTGCTGGGAGAAGTAGCCGAGGCGGGCATTGGAGCCGAGGCGGCGTTCCCCCTTCAGAATCGGAAGTTCCCCGGCGAGAATCTTGATGAGGGTGGATTTACCGGCACCATTGGGGCCGACGAGGACGGTCTTTTCGCCGCGTTCGATCTCAAGATCGAGGTCCTCGTAGATCTTGCGGCTTCCGTAGGCCTGGTGGACGCCATTGAGCTGGATGATGCGCTGACCGCTGCGCTGCGGCTGCGGGAAATTGAAGCGGAACGCCTTGCGGAGCGGGGCCGGCTTGTCGATTTTCTCCATTCTGGCGAGCTGCTTCTCGCGGCTCTGCGCCTGGGCCGCCTTTGATGCGACCGAGCGGAAGCGCTCGATGAATTCCTGAATCTGTTCGATCTCGCGCTGCTGGTTGCGGTAGGCCTGCATGGAGCGTTCCCATGCTTCTTCCTTCTGCTTGAGGTAGGAAGAATAGTTGCCGGTCCACTGCGTGAGCTGACCGTTGTCGATTTCGTAGATTTTCTCGATGATTTCGTCCATGAAGTCCCGGTCGTGCGAGATCATGAGGACGGCCCCCGGATAGTGCTTGAGGTAGCTGCGGAACCAGAGAAGCGAGAGCAGGTCGAGGTGGTTGGTGGGTTCGTCGAGCAGGAGGAGGTCGGGTTCGATGACGAGGAGTCGGGCGAGGTGGGCGCGCATGACCCAGCCACCGCTGAATTCGCGGGCGGGACGGGTGAAGTCTTCCTCCTTGTAGCCGAAGCCGCGGAGAATTTTCCGCGCCCGGGCTTCCGCCTGGGGATTCTGGAGCGCTTCGTGCTTGGCCTGGGCATCGAAGTAGGCCGGGGCGCTGACGTCGCCGCGTTTCTCGTGTTCCTGGAGAATGGCTTCGAGCCGGTCCATTTCGCCGGCCTTGCCTGTGGCGATATCGAGAATGGTTTCATCCGCGACGGGTTCTCCCTCCTGGGCGAGGTATCCGAGAGACGTCCATTCGTCGCGGTTCACCTCGCCGGCGTCCTGGGTATCCGTTCCGAGAATCAGGGAGAAGAGAGTGGATTTGCCCGCGCCATTGGGGCCGACGAGGGCAACGCGTTCTCCGTAGTTCACGGTCATGTCCGCATTCTGGAAGAGGACGCGGGCGTTGAACGACTTGGCTACTTTGCGGAGGGTGAGCATGGAGGGATGGTGGTGAGGAAGGGTCAGCGGCTCAATCCCGCTTCGATGACGGCGATGGCGTTGTGGCTATGGATGCTTTCAAGGTTTTCGGCTTCGGCACGCCACGCACGCACTCCGCGGAGACGGGCAGCGCGCAGGCCGATTTCCCGGACGAGATCCTCGACGAAGACAGGATTGTCGTAGGCCCGTTCCGTGACGAATTTTTCGTCCGGGCGCTTGAGGAGGCTGAAGAGTTCGCAGCTGGCGGCCTCCTCGACGAGAGCGATGAGCCGGTCGGGCCAGATGGGGGAAGCCGCTTCGATGGTGAGGGTGGCGTGCCCCCGCTGGTTGTGGGCCCCGCGGTCGCTGATGGCTTTCGAGCAGGGGCACAGGGTGCCCACGGGAACGCGGACGGTTGTGAGCAGTCGGCTGCGGCGGCTGGTGGCGACCGCTTCCCAGGTCACTTCATAATCCATGAAGGCTTCGCGGCCGCTCACCGGTGCGCGTTTGCCGATGAACCATGGAAGCGAGAGCGTGACATGGGCTTCGGTGGCGTGGAGACGGGTGCGCAGCTTGCGCGCGAGGCTGAGGGCAGCGGCGGCGTCGATGGCCTTGTGAGCGTCGTGCATTTCCTCGACGAAGCGACTCATGTGAGTGCCGCGCTGACTGGCGGGGACACTGACGGTCAGCGCGGCCGTGACGATGCTGTGAAGCGTGCCGCCGTCCGGCCTGGGGATGGACACAGGGTAGCGGAGGCTGCTGATGCCGGCTCGGGTGATGGCGAGGTTGCGGGAATCCTTTTCGCTCTGGGTGTCTTTCAGGCTCATGGGGTGAGGTCGCGGTAAAAGAATCAGGGGCGCAAAGAATTACGCCCCTGACGGAAAGACTTGGAACTGAAATTCCCTGCTGATGGGCAGGGACGGCCGCTCACGGGGCCAGGTTGACGGCGCGGCAGCGCTTGATTTCGCGGGTGATCTTCCGGTGCATCCAGGCGGAGATTCCGGTGAGGCGGCGAGGGAGGATCTTGCCGGTTTCCGTGGTGAACTTCGCGAGGTATTCCGGATTCTTGTGATTGATCTTGTCGATCTTGATGTCGAGGCGGCGGCGCGGCATGCGCTTGTTCGCCTTGCGGAAATTGATGAGACGCTGCGGGGTCTTTGGTTGCATGGGAAAGGAAGGTTGGCTGGTGTGAGCAGTCGATCAGCGGATTTCGCGGTGCAGCGTCCGTTTCTGCATGGCTGGATTGAATTTCACCTTTTCGAGGCGGCCCGGGGTCCGGGTGCTCTTCTTGTTGCGGGTGGTGACGTAGCGCGACGGATTTTTCCCGGCGGCGCGGGCTTCCGTGCATTCAATGATGATGATTTCGCGGGGCATGAGAGAAGGAGTTGAATGGGATCGATGGAAATGGTTATGCTCAGGAAGAGTGCCGGGCTGGGCGAGTCATCCTGGGGCGGTGGGGCGGGGATGGTAGGTCAGTCATCCGACTTTTCAACTGTTTCTTTTCCGCCATCTTCTTCGTCCTCGTCGTCGTCTTCGGAATCCATGAGGCCGAAGAGGGAGCGGACCGAGCGGCGGCCGCCACTGGAGGAGACTTCGCGTTCGTATTCCGCCTGGCAATCGACCGTGAAGCGGGCGAAGGGCCTGGCCTCGAGGCGGGCCTGCGGGATTTTCTCTCCGGACATTTCGCAGACACCGTAGGTGCCCTGTTCGATGCGTTTGAGGGCTTCTTCGATCTCGTAGAGAGCGTCCTGTTCCTTGGAAAGGAGGCTGAGGGCGAAGTCGCGGTCGTAGGCGTCGCTCCCGGCATCGGCCTGGTGCATGCCGAAGGCGGAAGCTTCACTGCCCTCGGCGCGGGAGCGGAGGGTTTCGCTGGCCATGCCAGCCACGCTGTCGACGAGCGTGTCCTTCAGTTCGAGGAGGCGGGTCTTCTGCTTCTTGATGAAAGCAGCCATCGGGATTTCGGGGTCCGGGGTCCATTCCTCGCGCACCACGGGACGGCGTGGGGACGTGGGAAGCGGAGTTGGTTTGGGAAAGGGACGGCCGGCCGGTTTCTGGGCGACTGGTTTTTTGACCGGGGAGGCGGGAGGAGCCTTCCTGGCGGGAGCCTTGGGTGCTGCTTTCGGGGTTTCCCTGGGAGCTGGAGCTTTGCTGGCCTTGGCGGGCTGCGGCTCTGGTTTGGCTGACTTGGTGACTTTGGCCGGTTGGGCAGCCTTTTCGGCCTTGGCCGGCTTTGCTGGTTTCGCGGGCTTAGTGGGCTTGGTCGCCTTTGCTGGTTTCGCCGGTGGGGATGGTTTCCTGGCGGGGGCCGCCGCGGCCTTTTTGGCAGGCGCTTTCTTGGCAGGCGCTTTTTTGCTGGGGGTGGCCGGGGCCGCTTTTTTGGCGGCTTTTTTGGCGGCAGGCTTTGCTTTCGTTGGCATCGGAGGGGCGTGACGATGGGGTTGAGGGGTCTGCGGGGAAGGAAAGGCGAGGTCGTCCGCAGTCAGGGGAATAGAAAGGGGGCGCGATCAATAGCGAGCGGGCGATCCGTCGCAACTGCTTTTCGCCGCGGAAGGAGCGGAAGCAGCGTTGGCGGACCCTGTTTGCTTGTGAAAACTTTCACAATCGCACTTGCAGACGAGGGAGGGGTGGTCACCGTCCTTCAAGGCTGAAGATAGGCCGATTTTTCCCATGGCTGACCCGATTCTGACCAATGCTGCTTACGATTCCAAGATCGAGGGAAACATTATTTTCACGAGACTGGATACCGCGATCAACTGGATGCGGAAGAATTCGCTGTGGCCGATGCCGATGGGTTTGGCGTGCTGTGCGATTGAGTTGATGGCGACGGCGTCGAGCCGGTATGACATTGCGCGTTTCGGGGCTGAGGTGATGCGTTTTTCTCCCCGGCAGGCGGACGTGATGATTGTGGCGGGGACGGTGACGTACAAGATGGCGCTGGCGGTGAAGCGGATCTGGGATCAGATGCCCGAGCCCAAGTGGTGCATTGCGATGGGTGCCTGTGCGTCGTCCGGCGGGATGTACCGGAGTTATGCGGTGCTGCAGGGAATTGACCGTCTGATTCCGGTGGACGTCTACATTTCGGGATGTCCGCCGCGGCCGGAAGCCCTGCTGGAAGGACTGATGCGCCTGCAGAGGAAGATTGAAGGGGAGGCGTCCTTTGTGGCGCAGAAGAAGGAATTGCTGGAATCGATCCGCAACGCCTGAGGGCTGAGGGAATTGAGTTGGCCGGCAGGCTGTGTGGCCCGCGCCCGGGAATCGCTCGCGTTGCCAGGGTTGGCTGAGCGGATCGATGGGCGTGGTGGATTTACCGTCAGGGTGATCCGGACCTGTCCCTTGCTTCAGGTGGGAGCCGGTCGGAGACCGAGACGGACCGAATTCCGTCCGATTTTGTCCGATTCAGTCCTTTTGGTGTGAGCGTGCTGGGGAGAGCACGAATTCCGGGAGCCAGCCTTCCGTACCCTCATGATTCCGGCACCAGAGCCAGCCTCTGACTTCGCGGAGGGCCGTGACGGTTTCCCCGCGGACGACGGAAAGGTCGCGTGCGCTGAAGGGTTGGGTGACCGTGGCGGAGGAGTCGGGGGAGCGCCGGAGAATTTCCTGAGGCACGTAGCTGCCGCGGCCGTCGGTGGCGGTGACCCAGACCCAGCCGGGCCAGGAGACATCGTCCGGACCAGTGGTGACGTGGTCGCCGGGGGCGAGTTGGAGCGGGGAACGGTCGACGACGGTGTAGTCGCTATTGGCGGTGAACAGCCTTGCGGTCATGCTCGGGAGGGTGACGGCGGGCGTGTGGGGCGACAACGGGAAAATCGTGCGGCCCGGGGTGGGCGGGAGGGGTGTCAGGGGGTCACGCTGGCGCGCACGCGGAGGAAGCGACGTGGGGCGGCCGAAGCAGGTTCGGTGAGTCGGACCGTGACGGCTTCCGTGCCATCGCCGAGATTGGTTATGGCCGTGGTGGTGACATTTTCCCTCGACCATGGTCCATCCGGGGTGCTGGCTGATTCCGGGGACCACGAAGTGTCCGGGATGCCGCGGCGTCGGAGGAACGTGAACTCGAGGAAACGGGAGTTGCCTTCGGTGGTGGAGGAAGCCGCTCCATGGTCTCTGCTGAGATCGCGTCCGAAGGCGTAGGTGGCGAAGTTCGACCAGCCATCGGCATCCGGGTCGGCGTTGGGGTCGGACTGCTGATTGCCGCGCAGCCATGCCTTGAGCGAGAGGAATTCCTGGCGGCCGGGGGTGCCACCGTTGATCTGGGAAGGCAGCCAGTGGCTGCCGGATTCCTGGGGGTCCGGGGAACCTTCCGTGGGGGAAGGTCCGGCGTAGACGAGGGAAACGCCGCCCTGGTCCGCCTCGGCGGGCCAGGGAGTGCGGTCGTCGTAGGTGATGTCGTGGATGGCGTCGCCTGCTCCGAAGCTTAGTTTCAGCTGTTCTCCGGCGTTGCTGAGGCTCTGGCCGGGCTGCCATGCTCCGGCGATGGGGAGACCGGTGCCGTAGCGGGCGGTGAACGCTGTGGGGTTGGCGACGACGAGGAGGGATGCTCCCGGGGCGAGGGTGGTTCCTGCGGCGAAGTCAAAGTCGATGCCCTTGGTGAAGCGGATGCTGGAGAGATCGATGGGAGTGGTGGCGGTGTTTGTGAGTTCGACGAATTCGAAGTCACTCTCCATGAATCCTGCGGCGGTTTCCGTGGCAGTTGGCGGGGATGGTTTGTAGAGAATCTCCGATATCAGCAGAAACTGCTGGAGCGAGGCGAGGGCCGTCCCGGGGGACGCCGTGAACTGGGCTGGCGGGCTCCAGTGGCTGCAGCGTCCGGTATTGTCCTTGTAGCGGGCGCGGATGCGGTAGGTGTGACCGGGGCGGAGGGCAGTGGCCGGAAGGCTCATGGTGGTGACGCCGGCTGTGGTGATCTCGCCGGAGGACCAGACCTCGGATGCTTCAAAGAGGCGGTCGTCGTCCGCTTGGTAATCCGGTGCGGAGGGGTCGGTGATCTCGCCGGCGCGCCATTCGATGGCGGCGAACGAGCCCATGCCCTGGGGGTCGCTGAAGGGCGAGGCCGAGAAGCGGAGACCATCGACCGGGAATCCGGCGCTGCCGGTGTAGGCGATGGCTGGTGTCGCGGGGAGTTGACCGGCATCGAGGCCATCCGAGATGGCGTCGAGGTACGCCGCGCGGCCGCCCGCACCGACCGCCGGTTCTCCCGCGATGCTGTTCCAGCCGGTGAAGCAGAAAGCCTTCATGTCATCCACCTTGGATGGCATGGAGCGCCATGAGGCGGCACCCGGGGCGGGCCAGCGGGAGGCGTCGGCCCGCCAGAATCGTGCGAGCGTGGCGGCGGCATCGTCGAGGATGTCATCGACCGGGCCGCGGCCGCCGGATTCATTGCGGTGGAAGACGAGGTCACGGAATTCGCGGATGGCATTGCGGTGCTGGATCTGCATGCCCGAGCGGTCGGGTTTCGGCAGTTGCCATGTGGGGGAATCAGCGACGTCGTTCCGGTTATAGAGCGCATTGTTGACGAAATCGAAGCCATTGTTCCAGTTCGGGCCGAAGCTCGCGTCCCAGTCGTAGGGCAGGAACCAGCATTGGCCGAGCGGTTCGGTGCGGGAGCCATCCGGATGGAGCGTGCCGGGGTGGAAGTACCAGTAGAGATTCTTGACGCGGTGGCGGCCGGTGGGTTCGATGAAGATGTCGTAGTGGCGGATGGCCTCCTGAACGGCGTTGTATTTGTACCACAGGGGCATGTGGACAAATTTCTCCATGTCGGTCTGCGGGGTGGTGGGGTGGATATTGTAGCGGATGTTATCAAAGTCCTCGGCGTGGTCCGGGGCATCGGGAGCCTGGTAGCGTTCATCCATTTCGCCGTTCTGGATGTAGTCGCTCATCTTGTAGAAATTGCCGCGGGGCAGGTCGCGGGCGGAGAGGAAGTTGCGCCCGTCCGGGAGTTCGAGCGCCTGGTAGAGGCCGAAGAAGTCGTTTCCGGTGGTGGCATTGGCGGATTCGGCGGCGTTGCGGATCACGCGGAAGTGGACCCAGTGATTGTAGGGCATGGGGATGCCCTGGACGCCCCAGAGTTTCTCGCCGGCGCGGTAGGTCAGGCCCCAGTCGTAGTCGCCTTTATTGCCGAAGAGTTTATTGAAGAGCATGTCTTCCCAGTCGCGCGGGTAGGGATTGCCCTTGTTGTCTTTCGCGGCGAAGGGGTAGCCGCGCGGGAATTTGAAGCGGAAGTGGCGTTTTCCGGTGCCGTTGTAGCGGCTGTTGCCGCCGCGCAGGCGGATGTCGACATGGTCGTGGACCTTGCCATCGTAGACCAGGGCTCCTTCGAAATTGTAGAAGCGGCGTGCGAGCAGGACGCCAAGCTGGTTGTTGTTGGCGAATTGGTCAGCTGCGTTGTAGGCCATGAGGCGGTCGAAGTCGGCTGCGCGCATGACCCAGTGGTAGACCGGCAGAGATTCGAGGTCCTGGGGGATTGCTGTGAACTGGCCGTTGGAGTAGGGCGGGGTACCGTTGTAGACAAACGCGGCGAAGTTGCGGGAAGGGTCGTCGGCCGCCGGGACTCTGCTGGAAGCTCCTGCGGTGTCGGTGGCGGCGACGCGGTAGCGGACGAGCGAGCGGTGGGGTTGCGGGGCAATGCTGGCCGTGAAGATGCCATCGCCGGCTATGTCGCCCGGGACCGATCCGTCATCGCTCATGGGGATCGACGTCCATGCGGTGGCGGCCTCGAAGGCGGGATTGGGGAGTCTTGGGTAATCGGGATTGGCCACGATATTGCTGAGGATTTCAGCGTTGGTGCGCGGAAGTTCTGCGGGGAGGAAGGCCCCTGGAGCGACGATCTGATAGAGGAGGGCAGCACTGCCGATGCCCTGGCGGTCCGAGATCCGCGCGGTGATGGTGATGGGGTTGCCCGAGTGCGGTTGCCGGGGAGCGTGGGTGACGCTGCGGATGGCTGGACCGGAGCTGATGGCATCGAAGACCGAGTTGCGGCTGCCCGGGGTCGCCTTGAAGGCCGAGGCCGTGCTCAGTTCGGCATCGATGCAGAAGTCGAAGACATTGTAGAGCGCGGGGTCGTCCTGACCATTCGGGCCCCCGCGGAGTCTGGGGTCGTTGGCCCAGCCCTGGATCGCGATGGTGTTGGTGCCTGGGACGAGGTAGGAAGCGGCATTCGTGAGCACTGTTTCGCTCCAGGGATCGTTGCCCCGTTCGTAGATGGCTCCGAAATTGGCCGGCGGATGGGCCGGGGCATTGGCGGCAAAGCCGAAACGTGCGACCTCGCGTCCATTGATCCAGACAATCGCGGCGTCGTTGCGCATCACTTTGAGCGAGAGGGCCGATGGCGGCGTGCCGGCGATTTCGAAGGATCGGCGGAAGAAGACCGATTGGTAATTGACCGAGAAGTTGCTGCTCACTTCGACGTTGGCATTGCTGTAGGTGGCCATGTCCGCGGTGAGCCCCGTGGCCGCAGCGGTCAGTTGGGTGCGCAGCGTGACGCCAGTTTCCGGGAACGTGGCGACCGGAGTATTGCCATTGATCTTGAAGAGTCCGATGGGGGCTGTGCCGGAGCGCCATGTGGCGTCCTGAGCGAAGCCATTTGCCGTCCATGCGGAGAGGGGATCCGACGCCTCCGTGCGTCCCGGGCGGAAGTTCCAGCCGGCCGAGCCCCTCTGGATGAACGTCGTGGCTGCGGGACCACCCGTGGCGGCGCGCCAGTTGCTGCCGAGGTCGTTATCCAGCGATGGATGGACGAGTTCGAGGGAGGGACCTTCACCATTCGGCGAAACCGGCCATGGGGTCTGGATACCGTAGTCGACGGTATCGATGACGATGCCGGCGGCCGTGCTCAGTTCGATCTGTTCGCCGTCGCTGCTGAGGCCACCGCTCCATGGACCGAGGGCATCGGTTCCCCAGAGGGCTTTGACCGTGGCGGGGTCCTGAGCGACGATGAGAAAGCCGTCAGCCGGCATGACGGTGCCGGCCGGGAAGGTGTAGTTGATGCCGCCGGTGAACTTCCAGCCGCTGAGGTTGACGGCCTCGCTGAGAGGATTGTGGAGTTCGATGAATTCGGCTCGGGTCCGGTTGCTGGGGGAATTGTAGTAGACCTCGTTGATCTGGACGTGGAGGTCCGGGAGCGAAACGGTGAAGGCGAAGATGCGTTCGGTGGAGAGGCCGGTTTCGTCCGTGACCCGGAGGCGGACTGAGAGGCGCTGACCGAGGGCGTCCGCGAAACTGCGTTGGGCGATCAGTTGATTGCCGGCAATGGAGAACGAGGCATTGTCCGTGCTGCCTTCGCCTCCGATGAGCGCGAACGTGTGCGTCTCCCGGCAGCCGGGATCGACCGCGGCCAGCCGGGCGATGAGCCGACCCGGTGTGTCGTCCGTGCGGATGCGGTCGGCTGAGAGGGTGATGCCCTGCGGGGCTGAGGGTGGGCACACGGTGAGGCTGACGCTGGCGGCATTCGACACGAGCGTGCCGTCGGTTGCCTGGAACTGGAAGGAGTCGGGTCCGGCGAATCCCTGAGCTGGTGTGTAGGTGACGAGCGGCGGCGTTCCGGAGAGCGTCCCGCTGGTCGGTGGAGAGACGATGGACCAGGTGAGTGGTTCATTATCCGGATCCATGGCCGTGAGCAGAATCTGGCGGGGGCGGCCGGCAGGAACTTCGATCACCTGACTGTCGGCGACAGGAGCGTCCGGTCGGATGAAGAGCCGGATGGTGGCAGGATTCGACTGCAGCGAGCCATTGCTGGTGCGGACGGTGAACTCGTCGCTGCCTGCGTAGTCCTTGCCGGGCGTGTAGATCACGTTCGGTGGCGAGCCCGCGAGGGAGCCGCGGGCCGGCGGCGTGACGATCTGCCATGTGAGCGGCAGGTTCCGGGGGTCGCGGGCCGTCAGCGTGATCGGCTGAGAACCGTTCAGCGGAACGAGGACCGACTGGGAGTCCGTGACCGGCGAGGCGGAGAGGACCGTGACGGTGACCGGTTGCGACCGTGAAGCGGCTCGATTGGAAGCCGAAAGGGTGTAGGTTGTGGAGGTGGCCGGGGAAATGGTGACGCTGCCGGCGTTTGGGTTGGCCACGGAGCCGATGCCCGGGCTGATGGAAGTCGCCGTGCTGTTGAGCGGGTCCGTGATGCGCCAGTGCAGGGTGGTGGATTCGCCTTCGTAGACGGTGAAGCGGTCCGGCGCGAAGAGGTCGATATGGAACGGCGTGGGAATCTGTTCCGGGTCCGGTCCGGCGGCCGTGCTGGAGGCGACATCTTCGGCGTGCATGGCACCGTCCCAGACGCGGAATTCGTTGTAGGCCCCGTTGAGGTTGGCGTCGGCCGTCCAGTTGGAGCGGCCCAGCCAGTTGTTGTTGTCGCGGATGCTGGCGAGCGGCTTGCCGGTATCGACGGAGGAAAGCAGCTGACCATTGCGGAAGTAACGCATCTGAGCAAGGCCGCCGGCCCCGCCGTCCGCGTCATAGACCACGGCGAAATGGAACTGCTCCCCCGCCGTGTAGGGAACATTGAGATCCGCGGCCGCGCTCACCCCATTCTCCCGGAACTCGAAACGCTGCTGAGTCATCGTGCCGCCGATCTGGGCGGAGAGAATGATGTATTCGTCGCCATTGCCCGCTCCGCCCGGCGCGAGGATTTCGGCTCCGCCATTTGCCAGCGAACTGCCGAAGTCGACGAGCCGCGACCAGTTCGAGGAACCATTGATGGTGGCCCAGCCTTCGAAGGTGGCGTCACCCGAGCGGCTGGAGAGGATGCCATTCGGGAGGTCGGCGTAGGGAGCCGTGGTCGAGGCTCCGCCGGGAAGCCGCAGGCCTGTGCCGGTCCAGGTGGCTCCGGAGCCTCGGACGAAGGCCGTGCCGGCATCGCCGACACGGTCGGTAATCGGGGCGTTGGCGGAGGCCGGTCCGGCCGGCTCATTGAATGACCAGCGGTGGCGGAGAACGAGAGGCTGGGAACGCGGTGCCACGGTGACCTGGGCTGTGCTGGTGCCGTCGGCGTTGACCGCGGTGATGAGGTAGGTGGTGGCTGATTCCGGCAGAACCGTGACCGAACCGGTGTTTCCGGTGACCGTGCCGACGCCGTTCGAGATGGTGAGAGCAGTGAGTGGTTTGGCCGTCGGCGTGATGACATTCCATGCGAGCGAGACGGGCTGCGAGGGCAGGAAGCCCGGTGGCGTGGCGGTGAACGACGCAATCTGCGGCGGGGTCTGGATTCCGAAACTGGACGCCTCCGAGAAATACGTGGTCGCGATCTCCGCCGGGGCAAGGACGGTATCATGCACGCGGACCCTCGCGACGTGGATGCCGGAGTTGAGAACCACCGGGTTGCCATTGGCATCGTTCTGACCACCCACCACGA
>JBIICE010000317.1:0-3585 GCA_044239025.1 Verrucomicrobiales bacterium | reverse complement strand
CGCGGTCTGTGTGAGGAGAGTCGCGCTATTGGAAGCGTGCTCCTGAAGCACCTTGCTCTTGAACCGTTCTGAGCTGTTCCGAAAGCCTTCGAAACCGCCCTGAAGTTTCGTATCGTGTTTTTGCTTTTGAGCCCAGCACTTGTCTTTTAGTCCGGCCTCAAGCGCCGCCAACTCTCCTTTCTTACCTCCGCTTCCATCCTCGCCCTGCAGGCTCTGGGTACGGCTTTGAATTTGTTCCGTGAGCACATCCAGTTCACGTTTGGCTTTCACAATCTTAGCCAGTGTCTCGACTTGCCTCTCTCCCAACGTGAACACCCCTTTGAGCTCTGACGATTGGTTGAAGTTCCGCTCTACGAAATCGTGGTTGTAAACCAGCGGCTGTAGTTTGGTGCCCGCGTTCCATGTGACGCTGCATGTTGGAAACTTACCTTCATCCGCTATCACCCGGCTGACGGTGGTTTTCCCCGTGCCGTTTGATCCAAACACGAAATTGAATTGCGAGAGCCCGTCGAGCCGTTCGGGCGTGGCCGCGTATGTGGCTACGCTGGAAATGGAAATCGATTCAATCATGATGCGGCGGCACTGGGCTCAGTTGCTGGCAACTCCCCGCTCAGCAGCTTCGGCAGCAGCGTGTCGCGCAGGGTAGCGAGGGTGCGGGATTGGTCGGTGTTGGCGCGGATTTGGGCGAACAGCGGCTCGATGGTTTTCGCAAATGCTTCGCCGATTTCTTTTGGCGGGAGCGTGAACGGGATGCGGTTCATGTTTCCCTGATTGAGCTTGGGCTGAACGGCACCCGTGACGAAGGCGGCGATGTTGCTGTTCTTGAGGTGGAGCAACAGGCGTTCGGTGCAGATCCCGTTCTTTCCGCGCAGAACATGCGCGTGGTTGTTCACCCAGAATTTGCCCCAGACGTATTGGGTGACGGGTGTCCCATCGTCGTTGATTACGGAGCCATCCTCTCCCATGAGCGCGTAGATGCCGTCGAAAATAAAATCATCGATGTAATCCATAACTGACGCCGCGCCGTGGTAGGGATACTTGCCTTTGCGTTGCTCACGCTCGCGGCCAGAAAGCGGGACTCTTCCGGAGTCGAACACTTCGACGACATCCCCCAGATGCGCAGCATGCCAGCCAGTAGGAATCTGTCCGAGTTCTGAGTCTAGGAATGAATCCGTGAAAAGAGCCGCGGTGGCGTCGTCCATGCCGGCTGGTTTGCGACCGTCGAGTTTGGCGCGGACGGGGTCGAAATCCACGAACCAGCTCTGGAAGAGCGTCCGCGCCATGGCTTCCAGCGTCGCGTTAATCCGCCGGTTCAGCTCGATCTTGTCGTCCAGCGACCCAAGCACCGCCGCGATGGCTTTCTGCTCGACTGGCTGTGGAACGCAAATCGGAATTGGATAGATGAAGTTTCGATTTAGGGAGGGTTGAGCGCTGCCGGAATTGAACCGGTCGAAGTCGAGTGCTTTGAGAAAGTAGAAAGCGAAGAGCGGGTCATTGCCTTTGAAGTCAGTGACGTAGAGGCCAGTGTTGTGCGGCCAGAAATCCTCTTTGGAGAAATGCACCTGACCAAACGACGCCCCGCTTCGGCCAATCACGATGCCCGGTCCTTTGGCCAGTGCCGTGTCATGGAAGCCGTTCTGCCCAGCGGAACCCATCACAGGAACACGGCCGATTCGGCGCTGCGGTTCTGTGAGGTCGTGGCCCCGCTGGAGAGCAACGAAATCGCCGAGCGTGATGTTCTGCCAACTCGTCATAGCTCAGGCTCCTTGGAAAGTGAGACATTCTGGGTCACCGTTGTTGGATCGCCACCTATCATCGCCCCGCAGCCGTCCCGGTGAAACCATTCGCACCGAACAACCTTCGCCTCATGGCGCTGCACTGGAAACACCAGTACCACACCGTGGCAGTATCGAGGATGCTTGCTCCATTTACTGGTGAACTCGCGGACTCTCGTTCTAGCAGCCCCGATCTTCTGTTTGGTGTGGCTGGTTTTCTTTACCTCAACAACAAGGAGGTTACGTGGAGAATTGCGTTTATGCGCGATGATGTCGGGACGGATACGCCCGGAGCCTTCCGTGTTCATTTTCGGCTGGCGGAGGTCTCGATTGTATTCGCAATCAACCTGCCACCCATCGAGTCGCCGTTCGATGTATATCGCCAAGCGGTGAGATAGCGTTTCTTCCTGGACGCCAACATGCAGCAGCTCCATGTCGTGCTTTGCGAAGTCGGAAAGGGCGTCGGCGACAACCTTCCGCATTTCTTCAGGAGATAAGAACTCACCCTTCATACCCCAGCCCTCCCAGGTTGGCCTTGGAGGCCTTTTTCAGTTTTGCGGACTCGGCGGACTGGCTGTGCCGATCTGCGACGAGGCCCGGTATTTTTTCCGCGTGATGCAGGGTTGGATTCATGGCGTGGGCCAATGGTTTTGGAGTTTGGTGATCCACGGGTTCAATCCGTCCTGCCGGATCTGGGCAAAGCGGTCGAGCGAGTTTGCGAGATTGTGGAGTTCCGGTGACATCCAGGCGATGACTTGGAAGACGGCCTGATGCCGCGCCTCGAGGTCCCGCCAATGCAGGATGCGCTCGTGGTGAAAGACGCGGTTTCGGAGGTCGCGGATATTCTGCCATCGCCGGGCATGTTTCGCCTGATATTGCTCCGTGGCGGGGGCATGGGGAAAGGCGTGGCGGGAGAGAAACGCGCCGATACCGGTGCGGGCGTGGGCGTTGTTGAAGAAGCCTGTCCAGAATCCGAAGGTGAGTTCGGCGACGATGCGGCCTGGCGTGATCGGTTTGCGGGTCGTCCGAAGAGAGTCTTTGGCTTCCGTGACCTTGTCCTGTTGCCATGAGGTAAGCCGAGCATGCGGAGAATCATACCATGCATGCGAGCCGCATCGTGCGGTGAGTTCCCGATGCACCGCGTTGCGGAGGGCTATTTCGGCGAATTGCAAGGCAGGGTAGAGCGACTCACTCAGCGCCATGTTCAGCAGGTAACGGGACAGCGTGGTGGTGTGATCCGCCCCGTCCTTCCGGTAGGCGTCAATGCGCTCCGTATGGAGGATGCCTTCGATCTGCTGGAAAAATGCCGGATTCATGAGCCAAGAGGCGGCAGTGCGGCCTGCAAAAGAGATTGACGGGCATCACCAGCGCGCGCACTCTGATCGTGTTGACCCCGGGATCCCTTCCTTGGCCGCTTGCGGTTGAGAGGCCCCGGGGTTTCTTTTTGTCTGGATTCAGAGGGCATAGCCCAGGCCTTTGAGGTTGGCGCGGATGGCGGCTTCGAGTTTGGCCGACTCCGCGAACTGCCCTGCCAGTTCCGCGACGAGGCGATTCATCTTTTCCTCGAAAGGTTCGCCATCGTCTTCGACTTCCTCGGCACCGACGTAGCGGCCGGGGGTGAGGACGTGGCCATGGGCGGCGATTTCGTCGGTGGTGGCGGATTTGCAGAAGCCGGGGACGTCGGTGTAAGCCGCTGCAGGCGATTTGGATGCGGGCACTGCCTGCCGCCATGCGTGGTAGGTCGAGACGATGCGTTCGATGTCATCGTCCGAGAGTTCGCGGTGCACGCGGTCGATGGGCGTCCCCATTT
>JBIICE010000316.1:0-3591 GCA_044239025.1 Verrucomicrobiales bacterium | reverse complement strand
GGCACCGCCAAGGCTCTCCTATCCATGAGCCCGGTCACAATCATCTGGTCCATGGTGGCCTCCGCCTGCCTCGTGCTCGCGGCCATTCATCTCCTCGTCTGGTCACGCCATCGCCAGAGCCGCGACCGTGTCGCCCTCGGCTTTCACTGCCTCGCCACCGCCGCCATGGCCTTCACGGAACTGGCGCTCATGCACTCGGCCTCCACCGAAACCAGCGCCAGACTCCTCCGCTGGCACCAGATTCCCGTCTGGGTCAACTACATCGCCGTTGTGCTCTTCATCTCGTGGCACCTCCGGGCTGGCCGTCCATGGCTCGGCATTCTCGGCATCGTCACCAGAACCATCGCTCTCGCCCTCAATTTCACCTCCGGCGTCAACATCAACTTCGCCACCGTCTCCAGTCTACGGCCCATCCAATTCCTGGGGGAAACGGTAATTCTCGCTGCTGGTCCCCCCAATCCATTGATGCCGATCGCACAGCTCTCGCTGTTCCTCCTGATCGCCTATCTCATCGACGCCGCCGTCACCGTCTGGAAACGAGGCGAAAAAAGCCGGGCCCTGCTCGTCCCTGCCATCATGGCCGCATGGGTCGCCGCCGGAACCGCCAATGCCATTCTCTCGTTCTGGGGCCTTGCGGATGTTCCCGTCGCTGCCTGCCTCTACTTCCTCGGCATGATCGCCACCATGGCGTTTGAACTGAGCCGCGACACCCTGCGCGCCGGCAGCCTCGCGGAGGAACTCCGCGCCACGAGGGAAGGCCGCCGGCAGGAAGTCGCCCACCTCGGTCGGGTCGCCACCGTCAGCGGGCTCTCCGTGTCCCTGGCACACGAGATGAATCAACCGCTCGGCATCATTCTCAGCAACGCACAGGCAGCTCAGCGACTCCTCTCCAGAGACCATCCGGACCTCGCCACCGTCCGCCAGATCATCGCCGACATCATCAGCGAGAACCGCCGCGCCACCGAAGTCATCCGCCGCATGCGAGACCTCCTGCGCCGTGGCGAAGTCCGCCAGCAACCCGTCCACATGAACACCGTCGCCTCGGAGGTCCTCAGCCTCGCCGGACCTCTCCTGCGCGATCAGCATATCACGGTCACCACGGACCTCGATCCAGCCCTTCCTTTCATCCTCGCAGACCACATCCAGATGCAGCAGGTCCTCCTCAACCTGGTCCTCAACGCCTGCGAAGCCATGGAGGATACGCCCCCGGACCAGCGGCAACTCCATCTCTCCACGCACCACGGCAGAGATTCGGTCCGCCTCGCCATCACCGACTCCGGCCGCGGTCTCCCCTCAGACCCGGAATCCATCTTCACCCCTTTCCACACCACCAAGGAACATGGCCTCGGTATGGGGCTACCCATCTGCCGCTCCATCACCGAAGCCCATCACGGTCAGATCTGGGCCGAACCCGGCAGCCCCTCCGGTGCCGTCTTCCACCTCGCCCTCGCGGTCCCTCCATCCGGCCATCCTTCCGGCACCGGGGATAAACTTTAGTTTCATTGCCGCCAGCACCGGAACATGGTAGGGTCCCGACGGGCTTTCGTAGGCCCTGCTAATCCTTAACACCCATTCAGTGAACACGCACTCGATCATTAAACTCCTTGGCGTCGCGCTCTGCGCAGCCATCGCACCGGCCTCGGTCGGAGCGGCCGAAGCCGCCAAACCCAACATTCTCGTCATCTGGGGCGATGATATCGGCCAGTTCAACATCAGTGCCTACAACCGTGGCATGATGGGATACCGCACCCCCAACATCGACCGCCTCGCCACCGAAGGAGCCCTCTTCACGGACTGGTACGGCCAGCAGAGCTGCACCGCCGGCCGCGCCGCCTTCATCACCGGACAGTCCCCCATCCGCTCGGGCCTCACCAAGGTGGGCCTCCCCGGCGCTCCGGAAGGGATGAAAAAGGAAGACCCGACGATCGCCACGGTCCTCCGCGCCCAGGGATACATGACCGGACAGTTCGGCAAGAACCACCTCGGTGACCGCGATGAGATGCTGCCCTCCAATCACGGCTTCGACGAATTCTTCGGAAACCTCTACCACCTCAATGCGGAAGAGGAACCCGAGAACCCGGACTATCCCAAGGATCCCGGCTTCAAGAAGCAGTTCGGCCCGCGCGGCGTCATCCACAGCTTCTCCGATGGCCGCATCACGGATACCGGACCACTCACCCGCAAACGCATGGAAACCATCGACGAAGAGGTGACCGCCAAGGCTCTCGACTTCATGGAACGCGCCAAGAAGGCGGAGAAGCCCTTCTTCCTCTGGTGGAACTCCACCCGCATGCACATCTTCACCCACCTGAAGGCGGAATCCGAAGGCAAGACCGGCCTCGGTGTCTACGCCGATGGCATGGTGGAACACGATGGCCACGTCGGCCAGGTCCTCGACAAGCTCAAGGCTCTCGGCCTCGAGGAAAATACCATCGTGATGTATTCGACCGATAACGGCGCGGAAACCTTCACCTGGCCCGATGGCGGCACGACCATGTTCCGCGGTGAAAAGAATACCCAGTGGGAGGGTGGCTACCGCGTTCCCACCCTCATCCGCTGGCCAGGGGTCATCAAACCCGGCACCGTCATCAACGACATCGCCGCACACGAGGACATGCTGACCACGTTCGCCGCCGCCGCCGGCGACACCACCGTCGTGGCCGACCTGAAGAAAGGCCGCGCGATCGGGGACCGCACCTACAAAGTCCATCTCGATGGCTACGACCTCGCGCCCGCTCTCAAGGGTACCGCTCCATGGCCGCGCAAGGAATTCATCTACTGGACCGATGACGGCAGCGTGGCCGCCCTGCGCTACGGCAACTGGAAGGTCACCTTCCTCAAGCAGGAAGGTGAAGGACTCAAGGTCTGGCAGGAACCCTTCAAGGAACTCCGCGCCCCGCTCATCACCAACCTGCGCATGGATCCCTTCGAGCGCGCCGAAGAGGAAAATGCCATGGGCTACCAGCGCTGGTACCTCGACCGCATGTTCCTGATCGCCCCGGCCGCCGGATACGTCGGTGAGTGGCTCCAGAGCTTCCGCGAATTCCCGCCGCGCCAGAAACCAGGCAGCTTCAACCTGGAACGCGTGATGGAAGCAGTCACCAGGCCACAGCCGAACTGAGGTTCTCTCCCGTCTGACCAGACGCCGCGGATTGTTCCTGGAACAGTCCGCGGCGTTCTGCTTTTCAGGGATCCCCCATCGGAGCCGCGAACCTGTCCCTGAAAGGAAGCTGATCCCCAGCAGAACCAAAAGAACCATCCGGGCTCAGCGCCGTGTCCGCGGCAGTCGTCCGGAGCCACGGGCCCGCCCCGCGCCTGTCCTGCCCGCCCGGATCCGCAGGGTCGGCGGCTCCTCACCACACTCCAGTTTCGGGCCAATCCCCACCAGAGCAGCGAAAAGCACCACCACCAAAGCTGTCCGCAGTACCGTCACCACCACGGAAAGGACGGGCGGCACGCCCTCGCCCCCCAGCGCCAGCAACACCTCGAGGGACAGCACCCACGCCGCCCCCACGCAGACCCACGCCGCCCACGCCGCGATTCCCCCCGCCCCGTGTTCCCGCCAGCGCCCGGCCGCCAGCGCGGCCGCCC
>JBIICE010000315.1:0-3594 GCA_044239025.1 Verrucomicrobiales bacterium | reverse complement strand
AGCAGCCTCCCAATCAAAGTGGATTTGCCGTCGTCCACCGATCCAGCCGTCGTAAAGCGCAGTAAGTCCATCGTCTTCTATTCTACGGTTGTTGTCTCCCTCTCAGAAATACCCTTCCTTCTTCCGATCCTCCATCGCGGTCTCGCTCCGCTGATCGTCGGCCCGCGTTCCCCGCTCGGTCTGCCGCGCCGCAGCCACCTCGGCGACAATGTCATCCAAGGTCGCCGCAGCCGATTCCACCGCCCCGGTGCAGGTGACATCTCCAATGGTCCGGAACCGCACGGTCTTCTCCACCACTTCCTCGTCGGACTGTGGGTTCGCATAACCCGTCTCCGCATCCAGCAGCGATCCATCACGCAGAAACACCCGGCGGCGATGCGAAAAATACAGACTCGGCAGCGGGATCGCTTCCTGCCGGATGTACTGCCACACATCCATCTCTGTCCAGTTCGACAGCGGGAAAACCCGGAAGTGCTCCCCCTCGTGCATCCGACCATTGAAGATATTCCACAGCTCGGGCCGCTGATTCTTCGGATCCCATTGCCCGAAGTCATTCCGGTGACTGAAAAACCGCTCCTTCGCCCGTGCCTTCTCCTCGTCACGCCGACCACCTCCAAGGCACGCATCGTAGCGATGCTCCGCTATCGTATCCAGCAGCGTCACCGTCTGCAGCTTGTTGCGGCTCGCCCGTGGACCTTTCTCTTCCTGCACCCGTCCCTGCCGGATGCTTTCCTCCACCGAACCCACCACCAGCCGCGCCCCCAGCAGCTCCACAAACCGATCCCGGTACTCCAGCGTCTCCGGAAAATTATGCCCGGTATCCACATGCAGCAGCGCAAACGGCATCCGCGCCGGATGAAATGCCTTCCGCCCCAGCCACGCCATCACAATCGAATCCTTCCCCCCGGAAAACAACAGGGCCGGATTCCGGAACTGCGCCGCCGCCTCCCGCAGCACAAAAATCGCTTCCGATTCCAACTGCCGCAGATGGGAAATCTGATAGTTACTGAAATTCGACATGGTTGCTCCTCTGACTTCCCCCCAAACCCATCCACGCCACTCACGCAAGCGGAATTCTCCGGATTGTTGATCGGAAAGGTCGTGTTTTGGTCCGGGCGGCACCGGTTTTCCCGGATTTCATCGCCGCTCCCTGTGCTCCGTCACTTCCCCGGCTGCGGCGCACGATTGTGCACCAATGCCCCACTCGCCAGTCGCCCGACACCTCGCGGTTCACTTCCCATGGCCGCTCAGGGAATGACTAATTGGGACTGGACAACATTCGTAACGTCCAATTAACCTTTGCGGCGACTGTCCGCTGGCGGCATTCCGGAGCACCAGCGGGCCCCTTCCCAACTCCTGACGCCTCCTGTCCATGCAAACTGTTTCTCTACCTGTCGCATTCCTCCCTGTCCTCGCGATCAGCACGTTCGCCCGTGCCGAACTTTTCCTCCACGAACCATTCAACTACCCTGAGGGCTCGCTGACTGGTCGCAGCGGCGCGCTCGGAACCTCTGGCGAATGGATGAGCCATGAGAGCCTCCACCCCGCGGACGGCTGGCGCATCCACACGGAAGGCACCACTACGGGCATCGTCGTCGATCCCGGCCCGCCTGTGGCCCGCAACATGTTCGATGGCAAGGTCGCCAATCTCCCGACAACAGGGGGCTTCACGGGCCTCCCCGGTCCGGAGGACGTCGCTGAACCCGATCCCGACCGGGATTTCGAAATCGGCCGCTACATGGATGCCTCCATCCCCCTCGCCGCCAGCGTCACAGCCAGCTTCCGCACCAAAGCGACCACATGGTTCAGCTATGTCACCGCCCACGGATGGGACCGCAATCAGGAAACCGCCGCCCTCACGCTCGCCACGGACCCCACCCCCACCAGTTCCCGCTCGCTCACCCTGACCAACGGCGGACACGGCATCGGCGCCGGCGGCGGTCCTCCCCGCAATAACCGCCTCCATATCCTCCCCAGATTCTATCAGGACGGGGTCGCATGGAATGCCCTCGGCCCCGTCACCGCCTGGTCGCAGGACAGCGTGACCGTCCCCTTCGCCACCGGTGCCATGTCATGGGCCGCCACCGACGCCAGAGGATTCGGCACCCCCAACATCGTCGTCGGCAGAATCCAATGGGACAGCGACACCAACGGCGAGGACATCATCACCGTCGCGGCCTTCCGCGACACAGACACCCTCACGGAAGAAGCCTTCCTCAACCTCGTCGCCCTCAAGCCGGACCTCTCGAGCGCCAACTGGCTGGCCGCCAAACCCAACATCGATCAGTCCCAGCTCGATACCCTCAACCTCTCAGGCACCAAGTTCTTCATCGACGAAATCCGCATCGGTTCGTCCTTCAGCGACATCATCGGATCGTCAACTCCGACCGCCCCTTTCACGATCGTCTCCCACTCCTTCATCCCGGCCACCCGCGTCCTCACCCTCACATGGACTTCCGAACCCGGCGCATCCTACTCAGTCCGCTACACCCGGAACCCAGCCGACTGGTCCCGCGAACTGGACGACAATGTTCCCGCCGGCAGCGGACCCACCACCACCAAATCCTATCAGCTCGCAGACTTCGGCCTCGGCTCCGAACCAACCCTCTACTTCCGCGTCCAAAAGCGCTGAAGCATTCCACATCAAGGCCGTCGCGCGAGGCCAGAAGGTGAACCCAGCGCGAGCACTTTCCTCCGCCAGCTGCCCTCACGGGCTGGCCAGGACCCGCTCGAACATTGGTCTGAGCAGTTGGACCCCGGCAATCGAAAGGTGGCTGCCATCGGTGTACAGTGGAGTGCTTCCCTCCAGCGCCCGCACCCGCCCGGCCTTCAGGAAGTAAGGTGCTGGATCCAGAAACGCAACACCCGCAGTTCCTTCCCCAAGGCTCTTGCGCTCACAGAGCAGTTGTTCCCCGTACGCGGCCTCCGTTGTTCCGTAGTCGTCAGCCAACCCGCCACGCATCAGATGCCGCGGCAGCATTCTGCGGATCATCGCTTCCTGCTCCGGAACCTGCCGCATCAACCATACCCTCACACCAGCTTCCCGCAGCCGCCCAACCGTCTCTTCGAAACTCTTCCTGACAATTTCCTCGCCATGGTAATGCGGGGGCTTTCCGTAGGCCGTCCAACGTGCCACGAGAATCACATCGGGAACCTTCTGGCCAAGGACGAAGCCAATCACTCCCTCATTCCAGTCCGTCGACTCTTTGCCCAGGGAACTCTTCGTTCTGCTGACAAACCCCGGGAATGGGAGAGTCGCCTGATAAGCGGCATAACGACCAGCCTGCCCCCGTTCCCGCAGCATCTCATCCAGCAGCGGTGCCACCATCATCGCATGACTGTCACCCCACAGCACACACCGCACCGGAAGGGACGCATCGTCCAACCCAAGCCGGCCCAGCGCACCGCTGCGGACTTCCGCGAGAGTCACAGCCGGGGCAAATTTGCTCAGCGGAGCCGCCGCCTCACGGATCGCCGGCGCCAACCGCAGGGGAATCCCGTCGCCACGGTAAACCGCATAGCCAGCCGCCAGCATCAGTCCACACGCCGCTGCGCTTACCGACAGAATCCACCCGGGTGATCGTCTGGCATCTC
>JBIICE010000104.1:0-14377 GCA_044239025.1 Verrucomicrobiales bacterium | reverse complement strand
AGGTTTCCCCGATCGTGCCGGAAATACCGGCTGAGGGCAACAAGGATATGCCCCGGGGCATACCGCACGGGCACCACCAGCCACGGCTCGGCTTATCCCGATGCCCGGCTCATTCGTACTTCCCTTGAAAACGCCACCTGTCCGTGACCGTTCCCCCATGATCCATGGCCGCCCGCCTTCCACTTTTCCCTGCGCTCACCGTCGCCTGTGCTTCCCTCGGCATTTCCACGGCCCCAGCCGCTGACGAGGCCCACCGCAAGGCCTACGAGGAGCGCTTCCGCGGCATGATCGACCGCTACTGCTGCAAATGCCACGGCAACGAAAAACAGAAGGCCGACCTCAACCTCGCCACCCAGGCGGAATACGATCAGATCACGGCCAACCCGAAACTCTGGACCGATATCCTCGAACGGGTCTTCGCCTTCGAAATGCCCCCGGAAGGCTCGCCCGGTCCGGACTTCAATGAACGCAACGAACTGCTCGACTGGCTCCGCAAACTGCCCCGCGAGGAGGAAATCGACTGCACCAAGCTGGCATCGGACCGCACCCAGAGCTTCTACATGGGGCACGTCATGAGCCGCCGCATCACCCGCGACGAATACCGCCACACCATCCGCGACCTCATCGGCATCCCCTCGGATTCATGGCAGGACCTCCCGGCCGATGCAGCCGGTGGCGAAGGCTTCGATACCACGGGCGACACGCTCTTCACTTCTTCGCTCGCCATTGAAAAGTATCTCGACTCCGCGGAGAAAATCATGACGTCCATCCTGCCGGATCAGCCCGAGGGCATGCCCGCGGGCCACGCAGCCGCCCGCGCCACCCTGCTGGGGCAACTCCCTTCAGAATCCCTCGCCCCGCACGACGCCGCCCGTGCCCTCCTCGCCCGTTTCCTCCCCCGCGCCTTCCGCCGCCCGGCCGAGCCCGCGGAAATCGACAGGTATCTCGCGGTGTTCGGGCGCGCCGCCACGCGCGGCGATGCCTACGACCGCTCGGTCCGGCTCATGCTCACCGGAGTCCTCGTCTCGCCCCACTTCCTCTTCCTCGCCGAACCGGAACCCCCGGAACCGGGCGTTCAGCCGCTCAACGCCTACGCCCTTGCCAGCCGCCTTTCCTATTTCCTCTGGGCCAGCATGCCGGACGACCCGCTCTTCCAGAAGGCAGCTGATGGCAGCCTCCTCAAAGCCGATGTCTACCTTGGCGAAGTCAGACGCCTCCTCGCGGACCCTCGCGCCGATTCCCTGGGCGAACGCTTCGCGGCCCAATGGCTCGAACTCGACCGCCTCGGCACCGAGGTGAAACCGGATCCCTCGCGCTTCCCGGAATTCGATGATGCCCTCGCCCGCGCCATGCGCACGGAGGTGATCACGTTCTTCAATCACCTCGTCCGCCAGAACCGTCCGCTCACCGACCTCATCGACAGCAATTACAGCTTCGTCAATGCCCGCCTCGCCGCGCTCTACGGTCTCAGCGGCGTCGACGGCGACGACTTCCAGCAGGTGTCATTCAAGGACCCGGCCCGCGGCGGACTCCTCGGCATGGCGGCCATCCACACGTCCACTTCCTTCCCGCTCCGCACCAGCCCGGTCCTCCGCGGCAAATGGATCCTCGATGTCATCCTCGGAGAACGCGTGCCGCCACCTCCTCCCGGCGTCCCTCCGCTCGCCGAAGACGCCCACAAGGTCACGGCGGCCTCGCTCCGGCAGCAACTCGAAGAACACCGCAGAAACCCCGACTGCGCCGCCTGCCACAACCGCATGGACCCGCTCGGCTTCAGCATGGAATCATTCGATGTCCTCGGCCGGCTGCGCACGGAACCCGTCGACACCTCGGGCAAACTGCCATCAGGCGAAACGTTCCACGGCCCCGCCGATCTCCGGCAGATCCTTCTCCGCCGCAAAGACCAGATCGTCCGGCACCTCGTGAAAAAACTGACCGGTTACGCCCTTGGCCGGGAACTGAACCGATTCGACGAATGCATCCTGCGCGACGCCATGAAGGCTCTCGCGGAACAGAATTACCGCCCTGCCGCCGCCATCGAAACGATTGCCACCGCCAAGGCCTTCCGCTACCGTTACTACCCTCCGTCGGAATGATCCCCAAACCCGCAACCCAAGGAACCCTATGAGCCCAAAACCATGGCAGCTTGCCCGCCGCAGTTTCCTCCGGGGTGCCGGCGTCTCCCTCAGCCTCCCTCTGCTCGAAGCCATGGGCCGGCTCAGCGGCTCCGCCCATGCCGCAGCCGCCGCCGCCACCACGCCCAGCGGTACGGTCAGACCTCCCGTCCGCATGGCCTGCCTCTACTTCCCGAATGGCGTCTGGCATCCCACCTGGTTCCCCAAAACAGCCGGCGAGGCCTACGAAGCAACGCCTTCCCTCGAACCTCTCCAGAAACACCGCAACCAGACCATCGTCTTCTCGGGCCTCGATAAAAAACACAGCCACGGCGGCGATGGACACTACGCCAAAACCGCCAACTTCCTCACCGGTCTCCTCGTACGCAAAACCACCGGCAAGGACCTCAGCGTCGGTTCCATGTCGGTCGACCAGGTCGCCGCACGCTCGACATCCCGCTTCACCCCGCTGCCTTCCCTTGAACTCGGCATCGATCCCGTCATCAGCGGCATCGATTCCATCGTCGGCTACACCCGTCTCTACGGTTCCTACATTTCGTGGCGCTCCCCCTCGCAGCCAGTCGCCCGCGAAATCAACCCGCGTCTCGCCTACGAACGGCTCTTCGGTGTCCTCCGCGCCGGACGCACCAGCAGCCCAGCCGAACTCCAGCACGCCGCTGACCGCCGTGCCCTCCTCGACCTCGTCCTCGACGACGCCCGTTCCCTCCGCGGCCGACTCGGTCGCGATGACCAGTTCAAACTCGATGAATACCTCGATTCCGTCCGCGAAATCGAACGCCGCATCGAGTTCTTCTCGGCAGCCGACCCCCGCGAATGGAAACCGTCAGCCCCGGCCGACGCCGACCTCGCCGCCCCGCTCGGAACCCCGGGCAATCACGGGGAACATGTGCGCCTCATGCTCGACCTCATGGTGCTCGCCTTCCGCACCGACAGTACCCGCGTGAGCACCTTCATGTTCGCCAACGACGTCAGCGGCAAGAATTTCTCGGGCATCATCCCGGGCGTCAACGGCAGCCACCACGAGTTCAGTCACCACCAGAACAAGAAGGAAAACTCGGAACCCTATGCCAAAATCAACCGCTGGCACACCGAACAGCTCGCCTACTTCCTCGATCGCCTCGCCGCGATCCCGGAAGGCGATGGCACTCTGCTCGACAACAGCATGATCTTCTTCGGCTCCAGCCTCTCCGACGGCAATAGCCACCAGCCCGATAACCTTCCCATCATCCTCGCCGGCGGCGGAGGTGGCACCATCCGCGGCGGCCGCCATATCGCCGCCACTCCGGGCACTCCCCTCTGCAATCTCTACGTTTCTCTCCTCGAACGGATGGGTGCCCCAGTCGAATCCTTCGGCGACAGTACCGCTTCCCTCGCCCTCGGCTGAACGCACGCGAGGCCCGCGCCGCATCAGCCCCGTAAAAAGGAACCGGAACGGAAAGGAAAGGAACCGGAAGCCGCTCAGCCCTTCACCGCACTGATGCGCTTGATGGGGGCATCGGTGATGAGGCTCCCGGCCGCGGTACGGGATTTGATGTCGAGCGCTCCCAGTTCCACATTCTGCTCGAGTTTGCGCAGACGCGGAGCGGGCTGGAAGTGCAGCAGAAGCTTCTGCGCGGCACTCTTGTCAGGATTCTGATGGCACGCGAAATAGATGAGCCGCGACCCCTTCGTGCCCTTCGTCAGATCGTAAACCGTATCCCGCGTCACCCCACCCATGCGGAACCGCTTGCCGTAGTACTTCCCGCGTGGCCCATCCCGGTAAATGATGCTGAAAACAGGCTGGCTCGTCCGGTCGTAAATCCCCACATAGACAGGCTTCGGCCCGAAGAAGGCCTTCTCGGTCACCCGGCTCACTTTGACAGTGCCGTCGTCGAGAATGACAATCACGTCGTCGAGCCGCGAACATTTGCAGAGAGCTTCGCCCGATCGCTTCAGGCCCCAGCCCACGTATCCGTCTTCCCGATTCACATACAGTGTCTCGGTGGCCACCGCAGCCTCGCTGGCCTTCACGGCCCCGAAGGTCGTGATCTCCGTGCGGCGCTCGCGGCCGGCTCCATACTTCTTCTTCAGCTCCTTGAACCAGTTGATCGCATAGCGGGTCAGTCCCTCCAGATACCCCTTGGTCTCGGCAATCGCCGCTTCCAGCGACCGCAGCTGTTCATCGGCCTCGAATGAATTGTACTTCGAGATCCTCTTGATGCGGATTTCCGTGAGCCGCGTGATGTCGTCATCCGTCACTTCCCGCCGCAGCAGCTTCAGGTAGGGCTTCAACCCCTTCCAGATGGCAGCCATGACCGCTTCCCATGTCGTGCATTCCTCTATGTCACGGTAGATCCGCTTCTCGATGAAAATCTTCTCGAGCGACGAAAAGTGCCACTTTTCCTCAAGCTCCCCGAGCTTCAGTTCAAGTTCCTGGCGCAGCAAATCGCGGGTCTGCTCGGCCGAGTGGCGCAGCAGGTCATTGACGGTCAGAAATGCAGGCTTGTCGTCCTGAATGACCACGCTGTTCGGAGAAATGCTGATCTCGCAGTCGGTGAAGACATACAGGGCCTTGAGCATGTCCTCGGCATCCGTGCCGGGCGCAAGGTACACCATGATGTCGACCTGCGCCGCCGTGCAGTCTTCCACCCGCGAAATCTTGATCTTCCCTTTCTCGTTGGCTGACAGAATCGATTCAATGAGGCTGCCGGTCGTCGTACCGAAGGGGATCTCCACGATCCGCAGGACGTTGCCCTTCTTCTGGATTTCAATGCGGGCCCGCACCCGGACTTTGCCGCCGCGGCTGCCTTCCTGATAATCCGAGGCGTCCATGATCGCTCCGGTCGGAAAATCGGGCAGCAGGGACACCGGTTTGCCGCGCAGCGCATCGATGCAGGCATCGATGAGTTCGTTGAAATTGTGCGGGAGAATCTTGCAGGCAAGCCCCACCGCAATCCCTTCCACACCCTGCGCCAGCAGCAGCGGAAACTTGGCCGGCAGCGTCACCGGTTCCCGGTTCCGTCCGTCGTACGACATGGCCCAGGTCGTGAGCTTCGGATTGAAGGCCACATCGAGCGCAAATTTGGAGAGCCGCGCCTCGATGTAACGGGCCGCCGCCGCTTCATCTCCCGTGAGCATATTCCCCCAGTTCCCCTGGGTCTCGATCAGCAGGTTGCGCAACCCAAGCACCACGAGCGCGTCCGTGATCGCCGCGTCGCCGTGCGGATGATACTTCATGGTGTCGCCCACAATGTTGGCGACCTTGTTGAAGCGCCCATCATCCAGACGCTCCATCGCATGCAGAATCCGCCGCTGCACCGGCTTCAGCCCGTCATCGATGTGCGGCACCGCCCGCTCGAGAATCACATAACTCGCGTAATCCAGAAACCAGTGACCATACATCTCGGCCACATCATTCAGATGCCGCGGAGTCACCGCCGTAGTCACCGCCGCCGTCGGATGCAGCGGCTCACGCTGACTCTCCTCTTCCCCGCCGACCGCCGGATTTCCGGACTCCACCTCCTCCGCAGCTCCCTCGGGCAAGCCCAGCGGAAGCTGGTCGTCCGGGGAGGAATCTTCGGGCGGTCGGGACTTGGAGGGCATGGTTCTTCGTGATGTCTGAAATCGGCGGGCTCTTTTCTTAGAGCATTTCCGGCCACCTGCAAATCATTAACATGACCGAAGTAAATCCGGCCCTCCGCGCCCGCGGAGCAGCCGCCACTCGCCGCCGCTGGAATTCCCGGACATCATCAGGGACGATGCGCCGCCTCTTCCCGATCCGACTCCTCCCATGGCTCGCGGGCATGCTGCCGGGCCCGGCAACCGCAGGGGAATCCGACGCCCTGCCACGGCTTCAGGCGCTGTCCCCCGCGGCGGCCCTGAAATCGTTCCGCCTCGCCCCCGGATACGAGATCTCACTCGCCGCAGCGGAACCCACGGTGGTCGACCCGGTTTCCCTGTCGTTCGCGCCCGATGGCTCGCTGCTCGTCGCGGAAATGCGTGATTATTCGGAACGGCGGAACGAGCGGCTGTCCCGGGTCCGCTGCCTGCGCGACCGCGATGGCGATGGAGTGTTCGAAAGCAGCACGGTGTTTGCCGAGGGCTTCCCGTGGATCACGGCGGTCCTCGCGGTGGACCATGGCGCTTACGTCGCCGCCAGCCCGGACATCTGGTTCTGCCGTGACCACAATGCCGATGGCATCGCCGACGAACGCGAGATCGTCTTCACTGGTTTCGGATCGCAATCCGCCAGACTGAACGTCCAGGCACTCGTCAATTCCCTGACCATCGATCCCATCAGCGGCCGCATCTTCGGAGCCACGGCCGGCAATGGAGGATCGGTGCGCCGGGTCACCTCCGGCCAACCCTCCGGCGATCCGATCAACCTCGCAGGTGCCGACTTCTCGTTCTCTCACGAGAAACGCGACCTGCGGGCGGAATCGGGCACGGCCCAGTTTGGTCTGACCTTCGACCGCTGGGGCAACCGCTTCGTCTGCAGCAATAGCCGGCACTTTGTCTGGGTGGCCTATGACCGCTCGCTGCTGCCTGCTCATGGTCACTTTCCTCCGCCGGCACCGCTCGTGGATGCGGCGGCTGAAGGGCCTGCCGCCGAAGTCTTCCGCGACTCGCCGGAGGAACCATGGCGGGTCGTGCGGACACGCTGGCGCGCCTCGGGTCTCGTTCCGGGCATCGTGGAAGGCGGCGGACGCGCCAGTGGCTACTTCACCAGCGCGAGCGGGATTCATATCTCGAATGGCTCCACGGGACTGGGCCATGCCTTCATCGGCGACGTCGGATCCAATCTGGTCCACCGCAAGGAAATCCTCTGGACTCCCCATGGTCCTTCCGCCCGCCGTCCGTCCGACGAACAGAGCCGCGAATTCCTCACGAGCCGCGACACATGGTTCCGCCCGGTCTCGTTCGCCACCGGACCGGACGGAGCCCTCTACATCGCGGACATGTACCGCGAATTCATCGAGCACCCGGATTCGCTCCCGCCTGCCCTCAAAGCACAGATGGACCTCAACAGCGGCAACGACCGCGGCCGCATCTGGAAAATCATCCGCACGGGCAGCACCCCCGCCACCGATGACACCCCTCCATCAGCAGCGGACGGAGGTCTCCTGCCCAACCGCATCCTGCAATCCGCACGGCTTCCCACCGCCGAAAAGCTCCCGAAGCTCGCCGCTTTCTGGAAAGATCATGCCGCCAGCCCCCTCCACCGCAGTCTCATCCTGACCTGCCTGACCGCACCGGAAGCGCCCGCCTTCCACGGCACCGTCAGCGCACCAGGAACCGCTGCCTCGCTTGAACTCGCCGCGGAGCTGAAGCTTCCCGCGACGGCAGACCTCGTCAGCACGGCCACCAGACTGCGCCCCGGCTCCGCACCGGACCGGATCGCCGCCCTCGCCATCCTCCGCACCGCAGATCATCCGGGATGGGCTGCGCCGATGGCCGACGACCCCCCGGAGGTGCTCGCATGGCTCGTCAGCCACCACCTTCCCTCGGCCCTCGCTCTGCTCAGCCCATCATGGAAAACTCAGCCGGCCATCCTGCGCTCGGCCGCTCTTTCCGCACTCGCCACCTCTCCGGACGGACGCGTGGGCCTCCTCGACGCCCTCGCCTCAGGCCAACTGCCCAGCCACGAGATCCCCGCCACCCTTGCCGCACAACTGCGACGCGACCCCGCCCTCTCGCAGCGCGCCGCTGCCCTCCTGCCCCCACCGCCAGCCGACCGCACCGCGGAAATCGCCCGACGCCAGCCAGCCCTTGCCCTCACCGGAAATCCCGACGCCGGACGCAGCCACTTCCTCGCCCGCTGCGCCGCTTGCCACCGGGACGGCAGCACGGGCTCCCCGGTCGGACCGGACCGCACCACCTTCACCCGCAAGGGCACGCCCACCCTCCTCGTCGCCATCCTCGACCCAGACCGCGAAGTCGCCGGACAGTTCGCCACCACCGTCGTCCATACCACCGGCGGCTCCGAGGAATCCGGGATCCTCCTCCGCGATGACCCGGCCGGCGTCACTCTCCGCCTTCCGGGCGGCACGGAACGCAGCGTTGCCCGAAGCGAAATCACCAGCATCAGCCGACCCGCCCGCTCGCTCATGCCCACCGGCATCGAAGCCGGACTCACGGACCAGGACCTTGCCGACCTGCTCGCCTTCCTCCTGCATCCATAAGCTCCCAGCCCCGCGGAATCATCGGTTGCCGCATACCCTCCCCAAAGCAAGGATTCACGCTCGCGACTTCCGGTGCTCTGCCGTCAGCGCGGTCATCCCAACACCATCCAGACCCACACCATGCGTACTCCCACGCTCCGCGCTCTCGCCGCCGTCGTCGTTTCACTCGCCGCGCCTCTCCACGCCGCCGAAGGCTGGACCGAAGACTTCGCCAAAGCCCAGAAAACCGCAGCTTCCGAGGGCAAGGACCTCCTCATCGACTTCACCGGATCGGACTGGTGCGGCTGGTGCATCCGTCTCCAGAAGGAAGTCTTCACCAAGGACGCCTTCAAGGACGACGCCCCCAAACACTTCGTGCTCGTCGAACTCGACTTCCCTCAGCAGAAGGAACAGCCGGAAGAAATCAAAAAACAGAACGCCGAACTCCAGGAGAAATTCGGCATCGAAGGCTTTCCCACCATCGTCCTCGCCGACGCCAAGGGCCGTCCCTACGCCAAAACCGGCTACCAGGAAGGTGGACCGGAAAAGTACGTGCAGCACCTCGCCGAACTCCGCAAGGTCCGGGAGGAACGCGACGAAGCCATGAAGAAGGCCGAGGCCGCCTCAGGGCTCGAAAAAGCCAAACTCATCGCCGCTGCCCTCGACAAACTCGATGACGACGTGGTCGAAAAATTCTACACCGAAGAAGTCGATCAGATCATCGCTCTCGATGCCGACGATTCCCTCGGCATGAAGAAAAAGAAGGAAACGGCCGGCAAAATGGAGGCCCTCAACAAGGACCTCGAACAACTCGGCACCAGCGGCAAACTCAAGGAATTCGAGGACCGCATCGAAAAGTTCATCACCGATGAAAAACTCGAAGGCGAAGAAAAACAGCAACTCATGATGCAGCGGCTCCAGGTCTATGGACCCGACCGTCTCGAGGAAGCCGACAAGCTCATGGATTCGGTCATCAAGATCAAGGACGACAGCGACACCGCCACTCAGGCCAAGGCCATCAAGGAACGCATCGTCGAAATGAAGGACCAGGTCGAAAAATCCAAAAAGGCCGAAGGCAAAGCCGAAGCCGAAAAGAGCGAGAAGGAAGACAAGTAATTGCTCGTTAGGCAATACCTTCCCAACCCCTCAGGGGTGCCGCGGTCTCAACTCCCGTGGCACCCCTTCTTCTTTTCCTCGTAAACCTCTCCCCTCCGGGGTCCCCATCGCACAGACCGACGTGGCGCGCTTCTCCACGCCCCCCTTCACGCGCGGGGCGAAAACCGCGGGAATCCGCCCATCCGTCGCCAATCGATCACGCCCCTGCTGCACGGGGTCAACTAGATCATTAGCCGCACTGGTTGCGGAGGCCACTCAACTTCCTGATCATGAATTGTCAGAGCGACCAGACGCGATGCGTTGGCGGTTTGCTGAAACCAGAACATCACCCGACCCCATGATCCACTACCGAGACATCTTCACTAACGACCTCATTCTTTCCGACGCACATCCCATCGCGCAAGTTGCCGGAGGCTTTGTGTATGAGGTCAAACCGGAGGACCGCGATTCATTCACTGGCTACTTCCGGCTCGCAGAAACATGGTATGCGAAGAAAGACTACATGGCCCAGGCGAATCTCTACCTTACCGCTCTCAAGGAAACCGTGTCCCGCAACCACCCGGAAAGACTTGAGGCATTCACCACCCAAACCTCCATGTGGATGAAGACCGTGCTCGCCGGCTTCGACGACTACCACTTCTTCACCGGGATCAGCCGCAACCCCACGGATGGCATGGTCATTCTCGGACGGGTGAGCGAGTTCGGGCAGTTGAGCCTTTACTATTTCCGGGATGGCCTGCGCGCGGAGACCGCCGATCCGAATGTGGACCCATGGGCGGGCTACGAGACCGTCACTGAGGAATCCTTCACCGACGAAAGCATCGGGTAACCAACACGGTTCCCAGCCATCCGGCCACACGCCCGCATCGCCTCCGGACGGATCAGCAGCGAAGCCAGGGTTCGAGACCGACGCGGCGCGCTTCTCCACGCCCCCCTTCACGCGCGGGTCGAGGGAGAATTGGTCTCCGCTCACACCACGGTCCGACCAGAGGCCGCCGTGTCGCTGGCGGCGGTTCCCCATCGCATTGCCCTTCCACTGCGGTGGGCGGGCGGCAGCCTGCTGGGGGTGTTGGCGCTGGATTCAGGGCCAGAAGACAAAGGCATTGGCATTGAGGATCGCACGGCAGACGGTGGTGAGGCTGCTGGCGGCGAGCACGGCGCGGGCCGCCTCCGCTTCTGCGGGCGAGGGCGGGCGGCTCAGACAGAGAAGGAAAAGCCTTTGGATCTGCGCCGCGGCATCGGTGGGCGACTCTCCAGCGATGCGGGCGGCCAAGGCGGCGGCGGTATCGGCGGTGAAGCGGCTATTGAAGAGGTTGAGTGCCTGGATGGGAGTCGTCGATTCACGACGGCGGTCCGTACTTTGCCCGGCGTCGGGGCAATCGAAGGCTCCAAAGACCGCTTCGCGTTCGCGGCGGATTTTATGGGCATAGATCATGCGGCGGAGTCCGTCGCCCGAGAACGACTCGATGGGCTGAAAGCCGCTGAGACCGCCCCGCTGATCAAAGAGGTCATAGCCCCGTCCGAACATGGCGGGGTTGAGCAGACCGGCCGTGGCGAGCATGGAATCGCGGAGCGACTCCGCTTCCATGCGGCGGCTGGGGAAACGCCAGAGGAGGCGCGCATCGGCATCCGTGCGCAGAGCCATGGCTCCCCCGGGATTCGCAGAGGCAGAGGAACTCTGGCGGTACGTGGAGGAGAGGACGATGAGGCGATGGAGCGACTTGATGGACCATCCAGCGCGCAGGAAGGTGCCAGCGAGCCAGTCAAGCAGGGCCGGGTGGGATGGGGGGGATCCCAGCAGACCGAAGTCGCTCGGGGTTGCGACAATGCCAATTCCAAAATGGGATTGCCAGATGCGGTTCACCATGACCCTCGGGGTGAGCGGATGCGACGGCTGCGCCAGCCACTCGGCGAGGGCGCTGCGGCGTTCCGCTTCCGGCGATGATGGCGGCAGGGCGAGCGGGCCCAGCACCACCGGGACGGCGGGACCGATCTCGTCCATTGGTTGCTCCGGGTCGCCGCGGCGGAGGACATGAATGCGGTCGGGTTGACGGAACTTCCCACCGAAGACGAGTTGACCCACTTCCGTTTCGCGGAGGGCTGCCTCCGTTTTTTTTCTTTCCTCAAGGAGGGCAGCCGCCGCCGCTTTGTCCTGCGGCGGGAGTCCGGCTGTCGTGAAGGCCGGGCCGGGGTCGGTTCCGGCGATGAAGGGGCGGCGGTCCGAGGCATCGGCAACAGTGCGCCACGCCTGGCCATCGTGCACCTCGATGCGGTAGTCGGTGGCGAGGCGGTCCTCGAATTTCCCGGTACGGTCGCGTCCCCAGGTGACGCGGTCGATGGCCGTAGGCCGAGAGAAGGAGAGTTCAATGATTCCCCGGCCCTGCTCGCCGGAAATCCAGCTGTGTTCGTTACCGGGAAGCCCATCGTTGAGGAAGCGGCGTTCGTGGCGGCCGGGCTCCGTACGGTCGCTGCCCGTGACGAGTTGGGCGGATGGAGCGATGTTCTCGCCGCCCGGAGTCAGGACCTCGATTTCGTCGAGGCAGGGTTCGAGACTGTTCGTGGCGAGGATGGAGAAACGGAGACGGCCAGCCGTCACCGGAGCGAAGCGGTCGGTATTGGACCGTGGATTGACGGCGGGGCGCAGGGGTCGGCGTTCGGCAAGAATCTGCCATGATCCGTCCGGAAGTCGCGCCTCAAGGGTCCATGCCGTCGGCAGGCGGTCGGTGAAGTGCCCCAGTCGGTCGCGGCTCCATGCGGCGCGGCTGATCAAGGTGCGCTGAGGAAAGGTGATCGTGACCTCGCCCGAACCGATGGCATCGGACATCCACGAATGGTCATTGCCGTACTGCCCATCATTGAGATGCGGAAGCCGGTGGCGTGCGGATTCCATGGAACCCGCAGAGGAAGCAGTGGCCCCGTGGCTGGCGAGAGCCGCGTTCGTGGCTGGTTCGCTGGCCGTGAAGACCTCGAATTCATCGAGGCAGGGTTCGATGAGACCGAGGTCGGGATGAAGGTTGGCGTCGTGGATCGTGAAGCGGACCGCCGTGGCTTCCGTGGGCGGGAATCCGGCCGACATGCCGCGCGGATCCGGCGGAGGCGCGCTGGCCGTGCCGGGACGTGCCATGGGTGTGAGGGCGGCGAGCTGGCCATCGATTTCCGTGAGTTTCCCGCGGAGAACCCCGGCCTGGGCCTGGCGCTCCCGGGTTTCCGGCGTGCGCATTTCGCGGTCTTCATACTCGACGCCGGCGACGAAGGCCTGCATCGCGAAATAGTCGCGCTGGCTGATGGGATCCGATTTGTGGTCGTGACAGCGCGCGCAGCCGATGCTGAGGCCGAGGAACGTCTGACTGATGTTGACGACCATTTCGTCGATCGAGTCCTGTCTCGCGAGGCGGATGGAGGGTTCATCCTTGCCGATCTGACCAGGCAGCAGCACACTGGCGGTGAGCAGAAAACCGGTGGCGGCGTCCCCTTCCGGACCTGAACCGGCGATCTGTTCCCGCAGGAACTGGTCATACGGCCGATCGGCGTTGAAGGCGCGGATCACATAGTCCCGGTAGGGCCATGCGTTCGGGCGTTCCGTGTTCACCTCGAACCCATGAGTGTCGGCGTAGCGGACAAGGTCGAGCCAGTGCTGCGCCTGCCTTTCCCCGTAATGCGGGCTGGCAAGAAGCCGGTCGGCGGCCGCCGCAAAGGCAGCTTCCCTCTGACCAGGAACGTCAGCCGCAGTGAGGAAGGCAGCGACCTCCTCCGGTGAGGGTGGGAGGCCGGTGAGGTCGAGCGAAACACGGCGCAGCCACGTCGCGGGCTCGGTCTCCGCCGACGGCTGGAGGCCGGCCTTCTCCAATTCCGCGAGAATGAAGGCATCGATGGGATTGCGCGGCCATGCCGTGTTGCCGACACCGGGAACCGCCGGGGATGAAAGCGGCTGGAAGGCCCAATGGTGCCGGGCAGACGACTTCTTCGGAGCGGCGGCGTGCAGCGGCGCGCAGAAAACGAGAGCGAGGGCGGCGCAGGCTTTCATGGCGGGGAGGCGGCAGCGGTGGCGGCGGCCTTGACGGCACCGGGGGAAAGCGGCCAGCGCCAGCGGCCCGTGAAGAGCGGCGCGAGGTCCTTGGCTGCGGCCGCACTGGCAGCGATCACAAAGTTGTCGATGGCATCCTGCGTCGAGGCCGCCACGGGCCGGGCACCGACGGCTTTCCAGAGCCGTTTCACGAAGGCAAGGCCGCCGTGGTCGCGGGCGAGGCGAAGGCAGAACGACGCAAAAAGGTCCGTGCCATTCAGACCGAGGGGGTTCTCCGGCGCGGCATCCACCTTCAGTGTGGTTTCCCATGTGGACTTGGCGTCGGCTTCATGGAGGTCCACAAGCGATTCCATGATCCCCCGGAATTCCGCACCCGAGCGGTCGCGGAACGGGCCGAGCTTCGCCTTGGCCGCATCAAGTGCCATGAGCCTCATGAAGACTGCGTAGCCCGTCACCACCGAGCGGTCGCTCACCGGCTTCTGATAGGCCAGCTGCGGACTGTAGAACCAGAAATTCCGGCCGAATTCGTACGGGAGCGCCTGGTCGATGGACTGGTCCTTCTGCCAGCCCGCATACAGTTCCATGAAGACGCCCGGGGTCAGTTCGATGCCGGTGGCACCGAGGTAGCCGCAGGCAGCACCGCAGGTCTGGTCGACTTCTGCGACCGTGACGAGGCCATCCAGTTCCCGGGCCTTCGCCGGGAGCCGTCCGGTGGCCTCGTGATAGTAATCGTGAACCTTGTCGAAGACCGCACAGAGCGCTGCCATGATGGCCGGATCATGGGCATCCGATTTCGTGAGGAACGCCATGCGCTGACCGCGCCATGGAAAGAGCGAAACCTTTTTGCCTTCGAAGGACGTGTAGGGCACGGCGGAACCGGGCCCCGGAGGACCCGCGGCCCGGGCAGCAAACGGCAGACTGAACGATGTGGCGAGAAACTGGCGGCGGAACATACGGGACCA
>JBIICE010000103.1:0-14395 GCA_044239025.1 Verrucomicrobiales bacterium | reverse complement strand
CAGCAGTTCTTCGCAGGTGTCGAATACAACATCAATGACCGCTTCTCGGTCTACGGCGAATACCGTCGCCTTGACCTCGCTGACTTCGGTCCCGCCAGCGACTACCGCCACGAATCATGGATGGCCGGCCTGCGCCTCCGCTACTGATTCCCTTTTCCCAACCCACCCCATGACGCGCTTCCTCGCTCTCATCCTCCCGGCCGCCTTCGCTGTCTCCTGCACCACCGTCAGCAGCCGACCCGTCACTTTCCCGGATCACCCCGTGTCTCTCAGGGTCTCCAACCGCATCATCGACGAGGACAACACGGAACACATCGTCCGCTTCCGCAACGCCGGCACTCAGGTGCTCAGCTTCGATTACACGATCGCCGACCAACCCGGTGTTCCTCATGTGGATGCCGCCGGACCAAACAGCGGCTACGTGAAAAACCTCTACCCGGGCGAAGAACGCGAGGTCCCCAATCCCTGGAAGAAAATGGGCGTCTTCGTCAGCCTCGGTGCGGTCACCTACGGCAAACAATCAGAGGAAACACTGCAGAAAACGTACCGCCCTGATCTCGCGACGCCCGCCGCCGCCAATCCGGCCGGATCCGCGGCCGACCTCTTCGGCACGCCTCCAGCCCCGCCGGCCGCCCCTCCCCTCCCCTGATCCGTGAGGATTGTCGCCGCGCTGACCCTCGCTTCCACGTGGGCACTCGCTGCCCCCGGGGCGATGGCTGGTTTGACCTCTTTCCTCAAACCCAGACAGGGCTCCCCGTGGGCAGGCAACCATGCGGTTGCCGAGCGTCTCTACCGCGATGGTCTGGAACGCGCGGCCCGCGGCGACACCGTGGCCGCGCTGGCCAAGTTCGAGAAGGTCCGCGCCCTCTGCGCACGCACTCCACTCGCCGGATCCGCTAATTTCCAGGCGGGCTCCATTCTCGAGCAAAGCGGCAGATTCTCGGAGGCTTGGCTCGCCTATCAGAAAGTGGCCGATGAATACCCGGACAGCGGACACTTCAGCAGCGCAGTCCGCGCACAACTCGTCATCTGCGGAGAACTCATCCGCCGCATGGAACTGGTCGAACGCGGCCAACTGCCCCGCAAAATGCTGCAGCGGCTCACCCGGGATGAAATCCTCGGAATGACCCAGACGTCCCTCGCCAATGCCCGCACCGCCGAGGGCACCGCGGAATCCAGCTACCAGCTCGCCATTGCCCTCCAGCAGTACGGTCGCCCCGAAGATGCAAGGTCCACTCTCCTCGATCTCGCCGCCCATCACCCGGAACACCACCTCGCAGACGATGCCTCGTTCCAGGCGGCCATGATCACAGCAAACCACGCGGCCCGCCCGAATGCCACGGACGCCGACCGCGAAAAGGCCATCACTGCCTTCAGCGATTTTCTCGCTGTCCACCCGGACAGTGAAAAAGCTCCGGAGGCCGCCCACCGGCTCGCTGCCAGCCGCCGCCACATGGTTCTCTCTCTCGCCGCCCAGGCAACCCAATGGGAACAGCAGGGCAAATCCGCCGCCGCCGCGGTCTGCTACCGCACTCTGGCGGTTTCCTACGCCGACCTCATGGCCGACTTCCCCTCCATCAGGGAAAAGGCCGCCGCCGCATCACCAGTCACGCCAGCCAGCAGTCCGCCGGAGCCCGACCGCACGGCCACGCCAATGAATCCGCTCGACCCAGTGCGGCCGCGCTGACTGACGCGGAGGCCCACCGTCAACGTCTGCCAATGTGACAAAATCGTGAGTGACAGGATCGTCACCACGAAGAACCCACAGATGTGCGGATCACGGCTATACATACAGGAAACCATCCCCCATGCGCCCGCTTTCCCTTGTATTTCCTCTGCTGATCTCCGGGAACCTCGCTGCTCAGACACCGGGAACCGCCACGCCAACTCCCACGCCAGCCCCCGCACCGTCGGTCAGCTACGAAAAGACCCGCGAAACCCTCCAGAAATGGGCGGAAACGGAAAAACGCATCACCGAGGAACGCCGCGAATGGGATGAAGGCAAGGCCCTCCTGCGCGGCCAGGTCGAACTCGTGAATGGCCAGATCCGCGAACTGCAGGAGAAGATCGCCGACGCAAGGAAGCGCAAGGAAGAAGCCCTCGCCAAGAAGGAGGAAATGCTCCTCGAAAAGACAAAGATCCGCGAAACCGCCACCGAGGTGAATACCATGGCCGACGCCCTCGAGAAGGCTGTCCGCGAGGCCGTTACCCTCGTACCCGAATCCATCGCCAAAGAGAAAAAACTCGATATCCTCCTCGCCCAGCTCGACGCCTCCCAGAAGGCCCGCGAGGAAGCCATCCGGGAATCCACCGCCGGAAAGGAAAAGGTCATTCCCATCGCCTCGCGCTACCAGGCCATTGTCGGCCTCATCGATCAGGTCAATCAGGCCTACCCTCTCCTCCACAAAGCGGTCGAAACCCGCAAACTTCCAGACGGCCGGGAAACCAACGTCACGGTGGTCTACGTGGGCCTCGGTCAGGCCTACTTTGTCAATCTCGCCGGCGACTTCGCCGGAACCGGCGTACCCGGACCAGCGGGATGGCAGTGGACCACGCGCAACGAAATCGCCCGCGATGTCACCCAGATCATCGATGTCCTCGACAAATCAGGCTCACCCAAAGTCTTCCCCCTGCCCGCCTCTGTCAAATGAAGCGCCCTCTCCGACTCCTCATCCTCACGGCTGCGGTCTCCGCCATGCCCGCGTGGCCCGCGACGGCCCAATCCCCGCAGCGCCCCGCCACCCCGCTTCCACCCAAGGTCCCGGCTGTCCTCGCCGCAGCCTCGGAATCGGCCCAGACCGACCTCGACCGCAGCATCGCACGGCTCAGTGCGCTGCAGTCGGAAATCCAGAAGGACAAGGAACCACTCAACCGTGAACTCAAGGCTCGCGAGGAGGCTCTCCGCGACATGCAGGACGAGTTCGATCCCCTCATGATCGAGGTGAACCAGCTGGAACTCGACATCACGAACCTTCGCTCTGCGAACAAACTGAGCGCGGACGAAAATCAGGTCGTTTCCAACATCCTTGATGAATACGCCCGCGGATTCGAAGGGCGTCTCCATCCCGCGGAAGTCCAGCGCTACGCCACGGAACTCGACGCTGCCCGCAAAGCACCGGAGGTGGTCGAAATGCCCCTCCGCGAGAAGTTCTCCCTTCAGATCAATCTGCTGCAGCGTTCCGCAGAGAGGCTCCGCGAAATCATCGGCGGCACCCGCTTCGAGGGCCAGGCTGTCAATGCCGCGGGCGTCGTCCAGAAGGGCACCTTCGCTCTCGTTGGCCCCGTCGCCGTCTTCTCCACCCCGGACGGCAGCACCGCCGGTTTAGCCATGGGCCAGACCGGCTCCACCAACCCAGTCATCCGCACCCTCGACCCCACCATGACCCCAGGCATTCAGCAACTCGCCACGACGGGATCAGGCATCCTCCCGCTCGACCCATCCCTCGGCACGGCCATCCAGCAGTTCGTCAAGAAACACAGCCTCGCCGATACTTTCATCGCCGGTGGCCCGATCATGTGGCCGCTGCTCTTCGTCTCCATTCTGGTCGCCTCGGTGGCGCTGCAGCGCTTCTGGTTCATCCTCCGCGAGAAAACCCGCAGGCGGCCCAAGGATGTCGCCCGCGTCCTCGAAGCCTGCGAAAAGAGCAATTTCGACGCGGCCTCGAAAATCGGCAATGGCAGCCCTGATTATGTAGCCCGCGCCCTCGGCTATGCTCTCGATCATGCCGATACCTCCATCAGCGATGCTCTCTCGCTCTCCGCCTCCAAGGAGATCAAACGCATGAAATGGGGCTTCATGATCCTCGACACGGGAATCACAATCGCCCCGCTCCTCGGTCTGCTCGGCACCGTCACCGGGATGATGCACACCTTCTCCATGGTCACTGGCGACCTCTCGGCCGGGGGAGCCATCACCGGCGGTATCGCAGAAGCACTCATCGCCACCGCCTTCGGCCTCCTCATCGCCATGGCCGGACTCATCCCCTTCAACTACCTCAATAAGATGGTCGAGGATGCCGAACACGAACTCGAAACGGCCGCCACCCGCCTCGAACTCATCGTTCAGCGCAACGGCGACAAACTCCTCAAAGCCCGCGCCCGCAGCATCATCTCCGCCGAAACACACGAACTCGCTTCCGGTCAGGAAGCGGCTGCCTGAGACCCGCCATGAAATTCGCGAAGAAAGCCAGAAAGGTCGCCAAAATCGAGATCATTCCCCTGATCGACATCGTCTTCTTTCTTCTCGCTACCATGACGCTCATGGCCCTCTCCATGTCGAAAAACGAGGGCATGAAGGTCAAGGTTCCCTCGGCCTCGGCGGCCGCTCCCGCCGAGAAGAAGAAGGCCACCGCCACGGTCACCGTGATGGCGAACGGCGAGATGTTCTTCAACAAGGAGAAAGTGGCGGCTCCTCAGCTCAGCGTCAAACTCAACGCCCTCAAGGCGGAGTCAAAGGAATGTCAGGTCATGGTCAATGGCGACGGCGATGCCAGCTGGACCCAGATGGTCAAGGCGGTCGATGAAATCAAGAAGCTCGGCATCAGCAACGTCGGCCTCTCCGTGGAACGCAAATAACCCTCATCTTTCCTCCCATGGCCTTCCTCATCCGCAGCAAACCCGCCCCGCTTCCGCCGGATGCCGACTACCGCACGCGACGCGCCGCGGACCGTCCGGAGAAAAGCCCGCGCCTGTTCCTCGCCCTCATGATCGGCGTAGGGGCACACCTCGTCATTTTTCTCTTCGGTGGGATGCTCATGCCCAAGCACGCGGCTCCGGAAGCCCCGAAAAAGGTGGTCGTGGAGAATGTCCAGCTCGAGGAACCAAAGCAGGAAAATAAACCGGAACCTCAGGCGGAGGATGAACCTCCTCCTCCCAGCGAGACGGAGGAACAGGTGGCCTCGCTCAGTCAGGCAGCCTCGGCTCCAGATGCCGCGCCGGCCATGGCCAACCTCAGCCTGTCGGACCTCAGCTCGGCGCTCGGCGGTGCCTCGGGCGATTCCATGGGCGCTTCCGCTGCGGGCCTCGGCGGTGTCGGCTTCGCCGGCGGCACCGGACTTCCCGGGGGTTCACTCGCTTCCTCTGGCTCGATGATCTCATCGGGCGACCTCGACAACAAACCGACCGTCACCACCAGGATCAACCCCAAGCCGGTCAAGGGCGTCGCAGGGAAGGTCAAACTGCTCATCATTGTCGGCCCGGACGGTGCCGTGGCCGAAGTCCGCCCCGTCGAATCGGATCATCCGGAACTCCTCCGCAACTGCATGACGGCCGTGCGCCAATGGCGCTTCAAGCCGGGCGTACGCGATGGCAAACCGGTCGCTTTCAAAATGCAGCAGCCGTTCTCGTTCCAGGGCTGACCGCATCTCTCCCCCTCCATGCGCTCTCTCCTCATCGCAGCCTCTCTCCTCGGCGCTACGCTGGTTCCCGCAGCGCGCGCGCAGACCATCGCCCCAGCCTACCCCCTCGACGTCTGGAAGGACCGCGACTTCGTGGCCCGGTTCCTTGGCAACTACGGACAGGTGAGCGAGGCGGAACCGAAGATCACTGACGAGGAACGCACGGTTCTCACGCAGTTCCAGGAACTCATGGCCGCGGGAAAAAAGGACGAAGCCGCCCTCGCGGTCAGAAATGCCATCAAGCCGGATGGTTCGGGCTCGGGCATCCTCGACTTCACACTCGCCCAGGTCGCGGTGGAACGGAATGCTCTGCCGGCCGCTGCCACCTACTACAAATCCGCCATCCTCAAGTTCCGTGACTTCCGCCGGGCCTGGCGCGCACTCGGCTACGTACTCCACCAGACTCAGGACTATCCCGGAGCCATCAAGGCGCTCTCCACCGCCATCCGACTCGGCGACACCGATCCCGTCAGCTACGGTCTCTACGGGCACGCCCTGCTCTCCGGCAAAAAACCCGTCGCCGCAGAACAGGCGTTCCGCATGGCCCTCATGTTCGAACCGGACAAGAACGACTGGCGCACGGGCCTCATCGGTGCCCTCGTCGAACAATCGAAGTACCCGGAGGTCGTCGCACTCTACGACGAAATGATCCGCGACCAGCCGGACAATACCGACTTCGTCCAACGCCAGGCCATGGTCCTGGTCACCATGGACCAAACCGCACGGGCCACGGAAAACCTCGAAATCCTCGCCCGCGCCGGAAAACTCAAGGGCAAGGACCTCCGGCTCCTCGGCGATGTCTACATGCGCAGCCAGCAGGCTTCTCTTGCCTTCAATGCATGGAAGCGCGCACTCGAAACGGAGGACACACGCGACCTCGCCACCGCCCTCCGCGAGGCGGAAATGCTCTCGGCCGCCGACGCCCGCGTCGAATCGCGTGAACTCATCACCACGATCCGCTCGCTCGCCGGAAACACCCTCGACGCCCCTCAGAAGGAACAACTCCTCAAGCTGGAATCACGCATGGCCCTCGCGGAAGGCCGCAACGACGAGGCGGCCCGCATCATGGAGCAGATCGTCGAAGCCAATCCTCTCGACGGTCAGGCTCTCATGCTCCTCGGCGATCACTACCTCGCCTCGGGCGTCCGCGAGAAAGCCGCTTCCTTCTTTGAACGCGCAAGCAAACTCTCGGACAAGGACATGCAGTCGAAGGCGTTTCAGCGACTCGGCCGCCTGCTCCTCGAGGAGGAGAAATTCCCGGAGGCCCTCCTCCGCTTCAAATCAGCCAACTCGGCGAAGCCTTCAGCCCAGCTTCAGAAGTACATCGTCGACCTCGAGAAGCACCTGCAGCGCAAAGGCAAGTAGCCCGCCAGGGCAACGCACGGCTTGCGGTTGAGCCAGCGGCCACCGGAAGCATGGTGACGCCTCCATGACGCGTCTCCTCCTCCTGCTCCGCAGCCTCACCCACTACTGGCGCTGGCACACCGGCCTCTTCCTCGGGGTGGCGCTCACCGCAGCCGTCATCAGCGGATCGCTCATCACCGGCGATTCCGTGCGCGCCACGCTCGCCCGTCAGTCGGAAATCCGCCTCGGCAAGGTCACGTCTGTCGTGCTTTCCCGCGATGGTTTCTTCACGGAATCCCTCGCCGGACGGCTTGCCTCCCGCTCCCCTGCCGCCGGAATGGTCGTTCCCGCACTGCTCCTCACCGCCACGGTCACCGAACCGGACGGGAGCCAGCGGGCCGCCCACGTCAATCTCTTCGGCATCCCGGAGAACTTCTGGCAACTCGGCCCGGAAACATGGACCGCCCCCGGCAAGGACGCGGTCATCAGCCGCCCGCTGGCCGCTGCCCTCGGCATCGCAGGAAAGGCCCACGGACGCGAGATCATCGTGCGCTTCGAGAAGCCGAGCCTGCTCTCGCGTGATGCTCCGCTTTCGGGTGAGTCGGACATCTCGGTCACGCAGCGGCTCACCGTCGCCGCCGAAGTTCCGGATGCTGCCATGGGTGCCTTCAGCCTCAAGGCAGAACAATCACCCCCGCTCAATCTCTTCCTGCCCCTCGGCGCGCTTCAGGAGGCCGCACAACTCACCGGCCGCGCCAACCTTCTGCTCTGCAGCGGCTCCGCGGACCTGACTCCACCAGGGCTCCTCACTGCTGCCGACGCCGGACTGGAGATCACGCCGCTGCCGGATGCCCATGCGGTCCGTGTAGGCACGTCCCGCATCTTTCTGGCTGCTCCCACGGCTGAGACCATCTCGGCGGCCTACCCGGCTTCCCAGGGTGTTCTGACCTACCTCGTCAATGCAATCACGAAGGACCCCGGCGGCCTCACCCCGTATTCCATGGCCACTGCCACCACGCCGGGCACCGGCGGCCTCCCCAGTGACTGGCCGGAAGGTTCCGTGATCCTCCACCCGTGGCTCGCGGATGACCTCGGTGCCAAGGCCGGCGATTCCATCGCGCTGCGCTTCTTCCGCGTCACCAATGCCCGCAACCTCGAGGAGGCCACGGCCACCTTCACCGTGCACTCCGTCCTTCCTCATGGCCACCCCGCCCTGCAGCGCTCATGGACGCCTGATTTCCCGGGCGTCAGCGAATCGGAAAACTGCCGCGACTGGAAGCCGGGCATTCCCATCCAGCAGGACCTCATCCGCGACAAGGATGACGCCTTCTGGCGCGAACAGCGCGGCACTCCGAAGCTCTTCCTCCGTCTGAACGACGGGCAGAAGCTCTGGCGCAATCGCTTCGGAGACCTCACGTCGCTGCGGATCCCGGACGAAACGGACGCCGCCGCCGTCACCGCCAGAATCGGCTCGCGACTGACCGCGGCCACGGCCGGCCTCCAGACAGTGCCGGTCAAAGCCATGGCGGCGCAATCGGTCGCGCAGAGCATGGACTTCGGTGCCCTCTTCCTCAGCATGAGCGCCTTCCTCATCGCCACGGCCCTGCTGCTCTCGGCGCTTCTCTTCACCTTCGGCATCAGTCAGCGCGCCGGCCAGATCGGCCTGCTCCGGGCCACCGGCTGGACCGGACCCCGGGTCCAGGGTCTCTTCGTCGCGGAAGCAGCGGCCCTCGCCCTTCCCGCGGCCGCCGCAGGCACCGCAGCCGGCCTTGCGTACGCCCGCTGGACCCTGCATCGACTCGAACGGGAATGGGCCGACGCGGCTCTCGGTCTCCAGTTCGTACCGACCATACGTCCGCTCTCGCTGCTCATCGCCGCGGCAGTCACGCTGCTGCTCGCCCTCGCGGTTGTCACTTTCGTGTCTCGCCGCATCGCCCGCGCCGTGCCCCGCGATCTCCTCAGCGCTGGTCCGGCTGCGCTCAGTTCGCCATCCACTCCGTCATCGCGACGCCGCTTCCGCCTGCCACCATTCGCCGCGGCCATCGCCGCGGCCGTTATGCTCGCTTTCTCGGGCAAGGTCCCGCAGGTCTTCGCTCCCATGCTGTTCTTCGGTGCCGGAGCCCTCCTGCTCACGGAAGGTCTGCGCGCCCTCGGGGCGGTCCTCAGCCGCATGGAACGCGGCAGCTCCAGCGGCCTCCCGTCCCTCAACGCTCTCGGCCTCCGCAACGCGGTCCGCCGCCGCGGCCGCAGCCTCGCCCTCGCCACGCTCCTCGCCACGGGCGTTTTCATGGTGACTGCCCTCCACGCCTTCCGCCAGGATGCCCGCAAAGCCCCTTCCACCCGCGACTCGGGCACGGGCGGCTTCGCCTTCGTCGGCGAATCTTCCCTCCCGATCTACGAAGACCTCAATACGGAAAGCGGTCGGCAGCACTGGGACTTCGATCCCGGCGAACTCCGCGGCGTCCACTTCGTCTCTCTCCGGGTCCGCGACGGCGAGGAAGCGTCCTGCCTCAATCTCAACCGCGCCCAGGTTCCCCGCATCCTCGGGGTCCAACCCGATGCCCTCGCATCTCTTGGGGCCTTCACGGGCGGTGCCTCGGTCCTCGACGGCTCCAACCCATGGGAACGCCTTGCCCGGACGTCCCCTCCAGACGGACCCATCCCCGCAGTCATGGACCAGTACTCGGCCATGTTCGCCCTAGGCAAAAAACTCGGCGACACGCTCACCGTACCGGACAGCAAGGGCCAGCCAGTCACGCTGCAGCTCGTCGCTCTCCTCAATGGCAGCCTCCTCCAGGGCAATGTCATCATCCCGGATTCTGTGTTCATCCGCCTCTTCCCGGATACCGGCGGGGCCCGCCTGTTCCTCATCGACGCACCGCCGGAAAGCACTGAAGCCTTCCGCCGCACCGCCATCGACCTGCTCGGCCCACGCGGATTCACGCTCACTCCGGCGGCTGACCGCCTCGCCCAGTTCCAGGCGGTCCAGAACACCTACCTCACCATCTTCTCTACCCTCGGCGGTCTCGCCCTCATCCTCGCGGCCGCAGGGCTCGCCGTCCTCGTCGCCCGCCATGTCCTCGAACGCCGCAGCGAATTCGCCGTGCTCCAGTCGGCCGGATTCACGACGGCCCAGCTCCGCCGCATGATCCTTGCAGAGCACTGGTTCCTCCTTGTCGCCGGAGTCATGCTCGGCTCCACCGCCGCCCTCCTCGCGGTCTGGCCAAATCTCAGACTCGCTGGCTCGCATGGTCTGCCGCTCCGGCTGCTGTCCACGCTGCTCGTGGCGATCCTTGCCGGAGGTCTCCTCTTCTGCTGGACCGCCGCCCGCCTTGCTCTCTCCCACCGTCTCGCCGATGCTCTCCGCCATGAATAAGCCGCTGCTCTCCATCGTCCTGCTTTCCCTGACCTTCATGGTCACCGCGGAAGAAGCTCCTCCCCCCACTCCCGCCGCCCCGACGGTCATCAACTTCGACGACCTCAGCCCCGGAGAAATTCCGGATAGCTTTCTCTCCACGGACCAGGAAGCGAAATTCTCCATCGCCGGAGACAACGATGGCAAGTTCCTCGAACTCGCCGGCCAACCCATCGTCGATGGCGGCATCCTTCTCGGTAAATCCATCAAGGGGCCCGCCACCATCACCGCCCGCATCAAGGCCACCGGGAAACGACGCACCCAGCCCCGGTTCGGAGTCGGTCTCCACGGCGTCAGCGGACCCCGCCTCCGCGTCGTTCCTGCCACCAGACAGATCGAAATCGTCCTCGCCAACGACAAGGAGGAATCAATCGCCACGGCCCCCTACCAATGGACCAGCGGATCATGGACATGGCTCGAATTCTCGATCCGCCCCGGCAAGGACGGCGGCAGCACCATCGAAGGCCGCGTCTGGTCCTCCGATCAGCAGCGCCCGGAACAACCGTCCATCACCGCAGCCACCAAGGAGCCTCCCGCCCAGGGCAAAGCATCGCTCTGGGGAACTCCCTACAGCGAATCGCCCATCGCCTTCGACGATGTCACCATCAAAGCGGAATGATTCCACCGCGCCCCTCGATTCCGGAATAACGGCGGCGCTCCCCGGGAAATCTCAGGCCGGACGGATATGGAGCACTTCCCGGCAGTAGCGGATCGACCGGTCCAGCTCGGCCAACTGATACTCCTGCTCGGCTTTGCGCCGGTCGCCTTCCGCACGGAATGACGGCACCGCCTTCCCCCGTTTCGCCATTGCCAGAAATCTCGCAAACTCAGCCGGACGGATCTTTTCATACCCGGCCCAGAACTCTGGCTTGAGATACCCTGATCCCCGCGCAAAGCCGCTGATGATCTCAAGTATGAAGGGAGCCTGCGGGGCAAGTTCCGCAAACCGCCGCGCGTAGGCCCGGCCATCCATCAACCCTTCGCCCATCGCCATCCACTGCACCTGGCAACCGTCGGCATCTTCCCAGATCATGCTGTCGCGGATTCCGCTGCACACCGTCACGGGGCCCAGAATCTCCAGGTTCTGCATCGGATCCTCCAGCGTCCAGGTCGCATTGCCACTGTCAATGGTGCAGCCCGTGAAGTCCCGCCCGGCCTCGTCAATCAGACTCAGCAGTTCCCACGCCTGCATGTCCCCGGCGTGGTTCTCGATGCCGATCTTCACCCCGCGGTCGAGGGCTTCGCTCCGCACGGCCTTGAGCACGGCGACGGTGTCCTTCATGCGCGCGTAGATGCCTCCCTCACTGCGCCGGTCGTCCGCAAATCCCTGGTAGCACCGGGCCACGGGCGACCCCACGAGCGATGCCACCCGCAACGTCAGACGCAGATGCTCCTCCGCTGTACCCCACTTCCGGTCAAACCTCACAGCACTCGGACAAATGCCGCCAGTTCCCGCATACAGGGAAATCCCCAGATCCTTCGCGCGCTTCCCAAGATCCTTCAGATACCCATCACTGTGATTCTCGTAAACATCGAGGTCCGACAGCAGCAGGGCATCCACTTTCTGCTTCGCTGCATGATCAAGAACCTCTCCCGCTTTCCAGCCGAGCGCCCGGATCGAGAAATTATCAAAACCCAGCTTCAGTGGAATTCTCGGACTCGTTTCCTCGGCAGTTCCAGCAGCAACAGGAGCCGCAGCGGCGGCAGCAATGGCAGTCTTCATGAAGATTCGTCGGGTGGCAGATGACATGAAGCGACTCCTATTCCGCTGTCCCCGCCGTTGTCGAGCGCTTCACCCCTCCGCAATGATGTCTCCCATACGACCGCGTCAGGCGCCGCAAGTCAATTCACGGGTCGCCCTCGCCGCCGTGCCTGATTTCCGCGCTGATGCCCGCTCCGCTCTCCAGATCGACGATGTGTGCGGGCTTGTCGATCATGTCGCAGACCCACGACTTCGTCCTGCCGGCACGGGCATCGGGATCGTCCGGATGGTGCCACTCGCGGTTCGAGGTCCGGCGGTCTGCGCGGCTCTGGTCAAAAACGGGCCACTGCCGCCGAATCGCTGATTTTCACGCCGGCATCGGCAGCGAGCCCGCGGACATATTCCCGGTATCTTTCCTCGCTGTTGCGGCGCTCAAGGCCGCTGAGACTGGCATGGGCCTCGATGAGCTTCCACCGGCAGGCGTCCGCCCTGGCGGCGCTCCTACTGGTAGTACCAGTCCCTCTCTCTCCTCAGCGTTGATTGTCAGCGATTTCCAAAGGAAGTAGGCGCGCAGTGCCAACGCAAGTGCCAACATTTCCGCACGGTCCACTAAGGAAATGCTGCGGGCATGCGGGACCGTTTCTGCCTAGGTGGACCACCGAAATGGTCTCACCAAGTCACACCGTCTGTGCATCGAGGGTTGCAATATGCGTGAATGCGCATTAGAGAATTTTCTTGCACTCGCCACCCCGCCCACCAACGGTACAGGTCCAAAATGGCTGAATTCGCAAAGCCACCAACCCGAGGGAGCCTCAAATCGCGGATTGACGCTGTCGGCATCACCGACGGCGTGATGGTTCAGCTTGAGGAGGGCGCGACGCTGCAAACGATCGTGGACCTGTGCGCCGATCATGGAATCACGACCACGCCGGCGAGTGTGCTGGCACTCAAGCGCAGCCATCTCCCGGACTGGCAAGCGCAGCGGCTGATGGCGGATGCTGCTGCGGACGGAATCCCGGCGCAATGTCTGCCTGATGCCGTGCGGGGAATCCTGCTCGCCAAAATCGGCCGCTTTGCGGTCTCATGCGCGACGCTTGATCAACTCCGGAGCATCAACAGCACGTTTTCCGACTGGCAGAGGGCTGCGGTGGCAGAAAGGGCTGAGATCCGACAGGAACGCGACTCGGTGCGCCGTTTCGCCATGCGCATCGATGACCTTCTTGAGAACGCCGACAAACTGGACGCTGTGCGCAGGGCGCGCGCCGATGCATCTGGGAGCGGGACCGAGGCGCGATTGCTGGCAATCATCGCAAACGTCTGGGGGGATGCTTTTTGAGAACGGGAGCCATGCGCCAGGCGGTTTACCTCATGCTCCTGTCTGCTACCAGCGTTGCGCTGGCAGATGCCGTGCGAGCCGTTCTCCGGGGCCTGCTGATCGCTTTCTGAGCCAACCGCCGGCGCGCCTGCTTTCTCAGACTCGGAATCTGTCTAGGGCGCTAAGCCGCTCCCTGAGGACATTGATGCGCTCCAGTGACCGGGCAACATCGGCCCCGACCACGTCCGGGTTCCGGAGAAAAACCGCTGTGCCCGTCATGCAAACCATCAGCATGCCCCTGCTTGTGCCGATCTCTGCGTAGTCCACGTCCACCGCAATGACCGCATTCCCTCCAATCTTGAGCGCATCACCTCGCAGAATGGACTTACACCGATCCTCACCCGCCTTGAGCTTCTCGTTGTAGGCATTCGACTGCGCCCCCACTAAATCAGTGAAACCAGCGGCCACCTCTGAGAAAACACCAGTGCCCGTGGTGGATTGTGCTGTGACAAGCCCGCAGACTTTGTAGTCCCAGTGGAGCGGCGTGTGGATCGTGAGAATCGGGATCAATGCCAGCGCATCGTGCATCTCCCGTGTCAGATTGTCGCGATCCGCGATCAGCTTCTCTTTGGCCTTTGCGAATCGTTCGGGACCGCAGCGCTCGCAGCAATGCGGCAATCTCTCACGGGAATACTCGTTGATCAGCTCCATCTGCCACGCCGGCAGCAGGGAGTTGGCGGAGAACAAACCCACTTTGATGGACTCGCCGCACGAAGGGCAGTTCGATGGGTTGTCTGGCTCATTTGGTGCGCCAGCGTCGGTGAGTTCGTGTTCGTAAAGCGGACGCCAAGTTTCGTGGTCTGCATCCGTGACCAGCGTCATGGAAGTGATTGCGCCCGATTTGTGGAGCGCTTTCAGGTCATCGGGAGTGACCGGGCCAAACGGATCGCCGTTGGCGTCTGCGTAGTAGAATGATCTCATGACTCACGGAAGGCTGGAGCGCACAAACCAAGGCGCCTTGCCGAGCATCTGATTAGGTTTCCCACCCGTCAATACTTTTGCCATCGACAAGAACTCCCGGAGGGACTGAACCGGACTGAGCCTGACGGGAAGTTGCGGACACCAAACACCAAAACTACAAGTCCATCCGCATGAGCAGCAAGACTACCACCAAAGAAGCCGGTGCTTCCCGTACTGGGAGACGCTATGACGAGACCTTCAAG
>JBIICE010000102.1:0-14408 GCA_044239025.1 Verrucomicrobiales bacterium | reverse complement strand
TCAGCCCCGTCTGGACAGGCACGCGAACAGGCACGCGAGCGCGAGTCCAGCGGGAGCGGCTGGTGGGCGCATGGAGCTGATGGCGGTTGGAGTGACGGTGCGGAAGCGTCGTCAGGCAGGCAGGCTGGGAAGTTTCCAGCCTTCGCGGTAGGCCTTGCGGACAACGCGCTGAGCTTCCGGGGTATTGGGCGACGTCATGTCGAGGTCGTTCCACGCCACGCGTTTCTGGAATTCGACGGCCAGCATGCCCGTGAGGAGCGATTCCGTGAAGGGAGCGGAATACCAGAAGCCGCTGAGGGAATCCATCGGTTTGCCGGCAATGGCAGCGCGGACCCATTCGATGCGGTGTCCCGGGGAACGGGGCAGGGTTTTGGGCGGGGGCGGCGTGCTGGCCTGGGCCTGGGCGGGGAGGAGCCGGGGTGGGCTGGCGTGAGAGCCCCCGAAGAGCGTGGCCTTGTCGCCCGCGATCAGCAGTCCGTTGTCGCCGAGGTTGATGTTCGGGTCGACGAACGGGACATCCTGGGGCCGTTTGCCGCCGTCGTACCATTTCATGGTGATGGCCGGGCGGCTGCCCTTGGCAGGGAAGTGCCATGTGACGATGGACCATGCGGGGAACGAATCAGGGTTTGGTTCCGAGGTTTCGGCATCGACCCAGTCCGGGGCTCCGAGGTCGAGAGCGAAGTAGGCGGGGTCCGCGTTATGCACCGCCATGTCGCCGAGGGCACCGCAGCCGAAGTCCTTGATGCCGCGCCACTGCATGGGGTGGTAGCTTGGGTGGTAGGGCCGGGCCGGGGCCGGTCCGAGCCAGAGGTCCCAGTCGAGCGAAGCCGGGGCCGTGTGCACATCCGAGGGGCGCGGCTTGCCCTGGGATTGCCACCAGTTGCCCGGGCGGTCCGACCAGACGTGGATTTCCTTGGGCGTTCCGATGGCTCCGGCGTCGATGTATTCCTTCCAGCGGCGGAGACCGTCGCCGCCGTGGCCATTGTTGCCCATTTGGGTGACGACCTTCATGCGGGCGGCTGTGAGCGTCATGAGGCGGGCTTCCTCGATGGTGTGGGCGAGTGGTTTCTCCACGTAGGCGTGCTTGCCGAGGAGCATGGCCGAGATGGCGAGGGGAGCGTGGTGGTGGTCCGGGGTCGAGACGACGACGGCATCGAAATCCTTCTGGGAATCGAGGAGTCGACGCCAGTCGCGGTGCGTGCGCGCCGTGGGGTATTCCTTCGCTGGTCCGGCGAGTCGGCCTTCATCGACGTCGCAGAGGGCGACGACGCGGACTTCCGGGAACTTGCCGATTTCGCCGAGGTTGCCTCCCCCCTGCCCGGAGACGCCGATGTGAGCCGTGGCGAGTTGTTCGGAAGGCGGTGTCTGACCGCTTCCGGCGATGAGGTGGCGCGGGAGGAAGAGCGGAGCCGAGCCAGAAGCGAGGATGGACTGGAGGAGGTGGCGGCGAGTGGTCATGCCTGACGGTGCCGTGGCGGGAAGCGCTTGTCCAGTCCGGGCGGCCGCGGGTTTACGGAGGCGGGGAAATTTTCTGGGCTTCCGGCTGGGGAGGGGCGTCCGGTTTCGCACCGGTGGTATCCTGACGGTTCGGTCTGGGTGGCTGGGGACGCTGATTGAAGAAATCGCTGCGGCGGCGTTTGCGGAACTCCTCCCACGGCTTGCGCTGGGCCTCGGTGAGTTGTTTTTCGATGGCGCGGTCCGATTCAATCATGCGCTGGCGGAGTTCCCGGCGCCAGCGTTCGCGCATGGACTGGACATCTTCGTAGGTGCGGCTGAGGATGCTGGAGACAGCGGCAGACTGGGTATCCGCGAGGCCCACCTGCTGACGGACCGCGTCCGAGACCCGCTGGGGCCATTCGCGTGATTCCGGTGGTGGAGCGGGAGAGGTTTTGCGGGCACCGGCGAGGCGCCCGCGGAAGACCTGAGCCGACACGAGCGAGCCAGCGAGAGCGCCGAGGGCGAAGATCGCGAGGGTGAGGACAGCGGTTTTCCAGTTCTGCATGGGAGGGAGGCCCGGAGGAAAAATTAGAAACCGACGTCGGGGTCGGCGATGTCCGGGGTGAGGGCCGCATCCGCATCCGCTTCCTCTTCGGCGGCCTGGGAAGCGATCCATTCATCGTCCATGATTTCGGCGAGGGCGGGGGCGCTCCAGAATCCAGTGGCGGCGGCGAGGGTTGCGGCGGCGGCGAGGGGTCGCCACGAGGAGAGGCTGAAGAGGGCATCGCCCCATGAAGGCGGGCGGCTGATGCGCTGCAGGACGCGGGCTTCGAGGCCGCGGGTGGCGGAGGCGGCCCATGCGGCCGGACGTTCGTCGCGGGCGGCGCGGCGCAGGAGTTCGTCGAGCTGGTGATCAGCGTGTGGGTTCATGGCGCTGGAGGAATTCGCGGAGTTTCTGCCGGGCTCGCAGGGCCCGGACTTTGACATTCGAGGGCGACCACCCGGTGGCGTCGGCGATTTCCGCGACCGAGCGTTCTTCGAGGTGGAGCATGGTGATGACGAGGCGGTCCTCCGGGCGGAGGGAAGCGAGGGCGGGGCGGAGGCGGTCGGCGGCCTCGCGGGAGGCTGCGGCGGCGTCCGGCGAGGGATCGGGGATGCGTTCGAGGGAATCCGGTTCGCTGGAAGGGGCGAAGACCGCGTTGCGGCGGCGGCGTTTCTTGAGGTGGGTGAGGCAGGTATTGACGGCGACGCGGGAGACCCAGTGGGGGAACGGGGCGTCGAAGCGGTAGGATTGGAGGCCGCGCCAGAGGTGAACGAAAATTTCCTGGCAGAGGTCATCGAGTTCCGGGGCGCTCTGGACGTAGCGGGAAGCCATGGCAGCGATGCGGCCCTTGCAGGCACGCATGATGGCATGGAACGATGGTTCGTCGCCTTGCTGGGCCGCGCGGATCAGCTCCACAGACAACGAAGCCTCATCGAGTTGCTCCGAATGGAAGCGGACCGGAGGGGTGCAGGGGAGGGGAAAGGGGATGACGGCAGGCCGGGCAGTCATGACAGCAATGAGTGACGGGAAGCGCCGGCAGTTACAGGGAACTTGCGGCTTTGGAGGGTCATTTCGGCGCGGGAAAAAGGGGTCGGTGAATGGGTGCTGATGGAAATCAGGGTTGACGGTCTGCCGCAATTGATGATTGAGCTTTGATGCCTGAGAAGACTGCGGAATCCCCCCGAGAGCACTTCCGTCCCTGTGTTGCCTGTTTGCTGGTGAACGACGAGGGACGGTTACTGATATGCGAGCGGGATGATTTTGCGAACAGCTGGCAGTTTCCGCAGGGTGGGAGGGATCATGGAGAGACGCCGAGGGAGGCACTGCAGCGGGAGCTTTGGGAAGAGATTTCGCTGCTTCCCGGGGCGTATGACATTGTGGAGGAGCGCGGGCCATACCGCTACCGGTTTCCCGTGCGGCACCGGCGGAGGCGGAAGTATGTGGGCCAGCAGCAGACGTACTTCCTGTGCCGGTTTCATGGGCCGGACAGTCTGATCAGCATCGAGACGAAGCAGCCGGAATTCCGGAGCTGGAAGTGGATTGAGCCGGCCGAATTCGACCTGCTTTGGCTGCCTGATTTCAAGCGTGGGGTGTACCGGGATGTGATGAAGGATTTCTTTGGAGTGACGGCGCTGGGAGATGATCCGCCGCCGCGTCCGGCGCATGATCCCAAGCCGCGACTGATGCGGCACTGAGCCACCGGGGCTTCTGCTTCTGCGGAACGGGGAAGGGCGCTTCAGCGGCGCGGGAGGGGGCGGGCCGGAAGTTGGAGGGCGATGGCCTTGAGGTAGGTGGCTTCCGGGAAACGGGCTGGGTGGTCCGGGGCATGGCCGGCGGTCCAGAGTTCGCGGGCGTCAGGGAGAGCGGCACGGACCGCATCGAAGAACTCCGCCGGGCTGACATGGGCCGAGCAGGAAGCTGCGAGAAGCATGCCGTGAGGCTTGAGGTGCTGGGCGGTCGCCGTGGCGAGGCGATGGTAGGCCCTGATGGCGGCCGGGCGGTCGCTTTCGCGGCGGGCCAGCGAGGGTGGGTCGACGACGGCGATATCGAAGAGCGAGGCGGGACGGGCCGCGAGCCATGCGAAGGCGTCGGCCTGGACCATGTGACGGTGGCACTGGGCGACCGTTGGGAGGTGGGCATTGGCGGCGAAGTTGCGGGAACCCGAGTCGAGAGCGTGCTGACTGATGTCGACATCCGTGACCGAGCGGGCTCCGCCGCGCGCCGCGTGGAGAGAGAAGCCGCTGGAGAAGCTGAAAGCGTTGAGGACGTGTGCATCGCGCGCGAGGGTGGCGAGGCGGCGGCGGTTTTCGCGCTGGTCGAGGTAAAATCCGGTTTTCTGTCCGTGGCGGACATCGGCGAAGAACAGGAGACCGTCTTCGAGAAAGGAAACCGAATCGGGCGCTTCACCCGAGAGCCAGCCTTCCGCAAGGCCCGCTGCCGAGAAGAGCGGCGCGGCATTGCGGCTGAGTCGCAGCATGAGCGAGGCCGGCTGGATCACCGAGGTGATGGCCTCCGTGATGAGGGGAAGGTGAGGGATCCAGACCGGAGAGTAGAGTTTGCAGACGCAGGTGTCCGCATAGCGGTCGAGTACGAGGGCCGGAAAGCCGTCATTTTCGCCATGGATGAGGCGACCTCCCGTGGTTTCGCGGTCGAAGACGCCCGAGCGGGCCGCGAGTGCGGTGCGGACACGGTTCTGCCAGAAGGCGAGGTCGACAGGGGCCGGAGGGCCGCGGTGGACGATGCGGAGCCGGATCGGGGAATCGGGATCGTAGAACGCCGAGGCGAGGAAACGGTCGCTGCTGCGGTCGTAGATGACCGCGAGTTCGCCGGCCTCGCCCGGGCGGCTGAGGGATTGGATGCTTTCGCTGAAGACCCATGGGTGCCCCGCTTTGACCGCGCGTTCTCCCGGTGCCGAGAGTCTGATTTTCAGTCTGGGGGTGGGCACAGTCAGTTTTCGAGCTGGAAGGTGGAATCGTCCGGAGAGGGCAGGGGCGACTGGCTGAGGAGGTCGTGGAATTCCTTTTCCGAGAGCGTGCGGACTTCGAGTTGGCGGGCCTTCTCGAGTTTGCTGCCGGCCTCATCGCCGGCGAGGAGGAACGAAGTTTTTGTGCTGACGCTGCCCGAGGTTTTGCCGCCGCGGGCGCGGATGAGGTCCTCGAAGAACTGGCGGGGCTGGCTGAGCGTGCCCGTGATGACCCAGGTGGTGCCCGCGAGCGGAGACGTGGCTGCGTCCGTGGTCGTGGCCGGGGTGAAGTTGTCGCTCTGCGGGTTGATGCCGAGGTCGGCGAGGTCGGCGAGGAACGTGATGCCGGCGTGGCTCTGGAAGAAATCGATGACACTGCGTGCAGCGACCTGGCCGACTTCCTGAGCGATGCGCAGCGGGCCGAGGGTGGGGTGGTCCTCCTTGCGTTTTCCTTTGGGGAGGGCGGCGAGTGCGGGGAGGATGTCCGACTGGGCGAGGGCGGGAAAATCGCGGTGGAGCCTTGCCAGTTCGCGGGCCGCGGATTCGCCGATTTCCGGGATGCCGATGGCGAAGATCCAGCGGGAGAGAGGGAGCGAGCGGGCGCGGTCGAGCGAAGCGATCAGTTTCGCGGCATTTTTGGGGCCGAAGGTGCGGGGTTCTTCGTCAGAGCCGAGGTTGAGAGCGGCGAGGGAAGTTTCCGGAATGCGGAAGGCATCGAGTGGGGAGCGGACGAGACCACGTTCCACGAGTTTGTCCGCGACGATGTCGCCGAGGCCCTCGATGTCGAGCATTCTGCGGCTGGCGAAGTGGCGGAGCCGGGTGGCGGCCTGGGCCGGGCATTGGAGCGACAGGCAGCGCCATGCCACGAATCCCTCGGTTTTCGCGATGGGGCCGCCGCAGGACGGGCATTGGCCGTGGACGTGCTGGAAGAGGTCGAATGGCTGGGAGCCGTCCGGACGGCGGTCGGCGACGACCTCGATGACCGCCGGGATGATTTCGCCGGCTTTTTCGATGATCACGGTATCGCCTTCCCGGATATCCTTGCGGAGGATTTCCTCCTCGTTGTGGAGGGTGGCGCGGGAGACCGTGGAGCCCGAGACGAGGACCGGGTCGAGTTCTGCGACCGGGGTAAGGACGCCGGTGCGGCCGACCTGGACTGTGATGCGGCGGAGGACCGTGGTGACGCGTTCCGGTTCGTACTTGTAGGCCATGGCCCAGCGGGGGGCCTTGGCGGTGGAGCCGAGCTGCTGCTGGAGGTCCGTGCGGTCGACCTTCACGACAGCTCCGTCCGTTTCGTAGGGCAGGAGGCGGCGGGCGGCATCGATGGCGCGGATGGCCGCGAGAATGCCGTCGGCGTCGTCCGCCGTCCAGATGCGTTCGGCGCGGGGGAGACCAAGGGATGCGAGGAGCCGGTGGAATTCCGAAAATGACGTGATGGCGAGACCGCTGGTTTCGCCGAGGCCATGGAAGATGATGTCGAGCGGGCGGCGGGCGACCGTGCGGGAGTCGAGCAGCTTGAGCGTTCCGGCCGTGGCATTCCGCGGGTTGGCGAAGCGGGATTCGCCGGCGGCCTCGCGTTCGTCGTTGAGTTTCCGGAAGGCGGCATTCGGCATGAAGATCTCGCCCCGCAGTTCGAGGAGTGGCGGGGCCTCTGGAGGCAGCGTCAGCGGAAGGCGGCGGATGGTGCGGGCATTCACCGTGATGTCATCGCCCGTGATGCCGTCGCCCCGGGTCGCAGCGAGCACGAGCGAGCGGTTTTCGTAGCGGACCGAGACCGCCACGCCGTCGACTTTCGGTTCGATGACCGTGTGGATGCGTTCGAGGCCGGTGAGGCGGACCATGCGCTGGTAGAACTCGAGTGCTTCCGCCTCCGAGTAGGTGTTTTCCAGACTCATCATGCGGAGCGCGTGCTGAACCTGCTGGAAGCCCTCCGCGGGAGCGCCGCCGACGCGCCGGGTCGGGGAATTATCCGAGGCGAGGTGCGGCCATGAGGATTCAAGGTCCGCCAGTTCCCGGTAGAGCGCATCGTATTCCCGGTCCGAGATGACGGGATTGGCCTCGAGGTAGTAGAGGCGGTTGTGGTGTTCGAGGGCAGCGGACAGTTCCGCGATGCGCTGGCGGGCTGTGTCGGCGTTCATGGAAAGCTGGATGGTCCTCGTCAGCTGCGGCCCGGGAGGTTTTCGACGCGGAGGAGGACAGGTGGCTGGCGGATGCAGTCGAGTGCCGTGATGGCGTCGCGGGCGGCGAGAATGCTGCCGTAGCGGGCCTTGTGGAGCATGATCATGAGGTCGGCTCCGCGGGCCCCGTCGTGCACTTCCGGCTGCTGGATCGAGAGGATGCCGATGTTGTGAGCGGCGAGGATGCCGGCGATGGCGGCGATGACGCCTGGGCGGTCATCGACGTGGAGGCGGAGGTAGTATCCGGATTCCGTTTCCGTGACGGGAAGGGACGAACCATATTGTCCATGGGGCACGAAACCATTGTTGGTGCCGGCTTCATTGATGAGGCTGTCGGCGGCGTCGACGAGGTCGCTGATGACCGAGCTGCTGGTCGCGTCCTGTCCGGCTCCGCTTCCGTAGAAGAGGGTTTCGCCGACGACGTCGCCGTAGACCGCGACCGCATTCATGACCCCGTTGATGCTGGCGAGGATGCTCGAGCGCGGGACGAGGGACGGCTGGACGCGGACTTCGATGTTCTTGGACGGGTCGAGGCGGACCACGGCGAGGAGTTTGACCGAGTAGCCCATGGAGCGGGCGAAAGAGAGGTCGCTGCGCGTGAGCTGGCTGATGCCTTCGACGTGGACCTGCGAAGGATTGATCCATTGGCCATAGGATAGCCATGCGAGGATGATTGCCTTGTGACCGGCGTCCCAGCCCGAGACATCGAGGTAGGGATCGGCCTCCGCGTAGCCGAGGCGCTGAGCTTCCGCGAGGGCATCCCCGTAGGAAAGGCCGGCGTCGCTCATGCGGGTGAGGATGTAGTTCGTGGTGCCGTTGATGATCCCGTAGATGGCCTCGATGTTATTGCCGATGAGGGCTTCGCGGACCGCCTTGATGATGGGAATGCCGCCGGCCACGGCGGCTTCGAAGTAGAGCGGGACATCTTCCCGTTCTGCGAGCGCGACCAGTTCGAGTCCATGTTCCGCGAGGAGGGCCTTGTTGCCTGTGACGACCGCCTTGCGCGCGAGGATGGCGCTCTTGACGAGGTCGTAGGCGTCCGTGGTGCCGCCGATCAGTTCGACGATGACCTTGATTTCCGGGTCGTTGAGGAGGTCGCGCCAGTCTGTCGTGAGGAGGGAAGCCGGAACGCCGGCCGCGGTGTGGCGGGCTTTGTCCCGGATGGCGATTCTGCGGACATTGAGGCGGACGCCGCTGCGCGAAGCCACCAGTTCGCCATTCCGCAGCAGATTCTTGTAGACGCCCATGCCGACATTTCCGAGGCCGGCCAGACCGAAGTGAACAGTGGGGAGAGAATCCATAGAAAGAAAAGAGGCTCCGGGACGGCGGGAGCGTCGGCGGGGGAGGAAGTATGGAGGAAGAGTTGCCCGGCACAAGCGGAGCGGCAGCGATGATTGGGATTGAGTTCCGGGCGGGGTCTGTGGCAGAATCCCGGCATGATGAAGCACCGTGCTACCGTTTACCCTCTTGGATTGGCGCTGCTCGGCAGTCTGCCGGGACAGTTGCGGGCCGACGAAAATACCTGGATTCCCGAGGGTGCCGGAAGCGTGCCCGCCGCGGGATTTGTGGTTGATGTTTCGTCGCGGGCCGAAGTTCAGAGCTTTTATCAGACCGTGTACCGGGCGTCCGAGCGGGTGGAGTCGAGCATGGGCTGGACTGGTTCGTTTGATCCCCTGACCGGGACAGTGGGGACGACGTCACTGGCGTACCGCGAACACATCCGGCGTCGGGTGAATTTCTTCCGTGGGCAGGCCGGAGTCCCTGCCGACGTCACCTTTGCCGCGCAGGATGCGGTCAATCTGGTGCCGGGGCCGCCTGGGACGACCGTTCCGGCCGGCACATCCAAGACGTACTGCTCCATGCAGTCCGCCTACATGAATGCGATGGAAGCGTGGTATGCGGGGCCCGATTTTGAGCTGACGCACAATCCGCCGAATAGCTTCTTCAACTGGTCGTCCTATGCCTGGAACGCGTCGGCCCACGGGAATCTGACGGTAGGCTACTGGGGGCCAGGGGCGATCGATGCCTACATGCTGGACGAGGACGGAGGGTCCGATCTTTACACCAACGAGAATGTCGGGCACCGGCGGTGGATTCTGTTTCCCCGCACCCTCGACATGGCGAGTGGAGACGTGCCCGCCGGGACAGTGACGCAGGATGGGGTGAAGTACGACGTGAACGGAGCGAACACGTTGTATGTGGTGGGGAATTTCCGTCCGGCGGCGGCCGCCCGTTTCACGATATGGCCGAATGAAGGGTATTTTCCTGCGGAACTGGTGCCGGGCCGATGGTCGCTCGCGTGGCCCGGGGCTGATTTTTCGGCGGCGACCGTGACGATGACGGGGCCTGGTGGGTCGATTCCGGTGACCGTGATCTCGCGGACGGCGCAGGTGGGAGAGAATGCGATTGTATGGGAACCAACCGGTCTGCCGTCGGCGGCGCTCGCTGATCAGACTGTGACGGTGACGGTCTCCGGGATGAGTGGGGGTGGGGTGCCGTCGGTGAAGACGTGGCAGACCGTGCTGTTTCCGGTGGATGTGGCCGCGAGCGTGCTGGCGCTGAGCGGGCCGGCGGCGCTTCCGAAGGCTGGGGGATTCTATCCATTCACGCAGGTGGCCGGGGCGCGCGGGTACCGGCTGCAGGTATCCACTGCGGCAGCGGCAGCCGATTACCTTCAGGGGGCCGAGGATGCGAATGCGGCCGATCTGCTGCTGCAGACGACCGGGACGTATCCGGCGAGGCAGGCCGCGCAGACTTTGCCCAACGGGGTGGTGTTCACGCCGCGGACGGGATCGCGGGCCCTGCATCTGACCTTTCCCCGGGACGGGGCGGATCAGATTGTGGAGCTGACCCCTGAATTCATGGCTGGGGCGACCTCGCGGGTGGATTACTACAATTGTTTCCGATGGGTTTTCGACACCTCGCGGCTGAGCCTCGAGATTTCGACCGATGGCGGGATTGTCTGGCGGGAGATTGACGGTCGGAACGGGGCCTATGCGCTGGAGGCAGACAACTTGTACGACAGTTCCCTCTGGGACCGGACCGGGACTGGTGGAAATGCACCGTTGTGGAAACTGCGGAGCGTGAGCCTCGCAGCCTATGCCGGGAAGGCCGTGCGGCTGCGTTTTGTCTTCCGGAGTGGCGCCAACGTTTTCTATGGAGAGGACCAGATGTACGGATGTTTCGTGGATGACGTGAAGCTGGTGGCGGGGCAGCGGCTGACGCCCAGGGGCAACGAGATTGCCGCGGCTTCATCGCCATTCACTCTCAGCGAGACCACGCTGGGAACCGTCATGAATGTGAATGACAGGTATGTGCTGCGGGCCGCTCCGGTGTCGGGTACGCGCCGGCTGGGCTGGACCAATCTGCTGTCGGTGACGGTATCATCGCTGACCGGTTATGATGCGTGGGTGGCGGGGTATTATCCTGGAGCGACTGGAGGGGCAGCGGGGGATGATGACAAGGATCAGCTGAGCAATCTGATGGAGTATGCGTTCGGGACGAACCCTCTGTCCGGGCTGAGCGGACCGGGGCAGATGCCGCAGGCCGTGGTGGGGCCGAGCGCGATGACGATGAATTTCAGTCTGTCGCCCACGGTGACGGGGGTAACGGTCAAGGTGCAGTCGTCGCAGAATCTGCAGAGCTGGACCGACCTTGTGAATGGTGCGGCGGCTCCGGCGCATGCGTATTCCGTTCCGGTGGCTGGGCGTGAGCGGCAATGGATGCGGGTGAAGGTGACGCGGCCGTGAAACCGTCGGGGAGCATTTCTGGTTGCCGGGGGCTGGCGTCTGTGGGATGGCGCGCGCCATGAGTGAAGCGGTGCATATCGATGTGGCGAAGACAGCCGATCTGGCGCGGCTTCGGCTGACGCCTGAAGAAGCGGAATCGTACCGCGGGCAACTTGACCGGATTCTTGACTACATTGGCCTGCTGGGACGGGTGGACACGGATGGAGTCGAACCCATGGCGCATCCGCTGGGTCTGATGGACAGTGTGCGGGCCGATGAAGTTGCGGAGAGTCTCCCGGTGGAGGCGGTGCTGGCAAACGCTCCGGCGCGGCATGGCGATCAGTTCCTTGTGCCCCGTGTGGTGGAATAAAACGATGAATGACATGCTGAACGAATGCACGGTTTCGGAATTGCGGCGGCGGCTGGTGTCGCGGGAAATCACTCCGCGGGACATCATCCTTTCCCTGGAAGCGGCCATTGCGTCGCGGGACGGAGTCGTGGGCGGCTATCTTTCGCGCGATGTGGAAGCGGCGCTTGCCGAGGCCGCGCGGGTTGACGTGAGTCTGCCGCTCGGGGGCATTCCGGTGGCGGTGAAGGATGTGATCAACGTGGCGGGTCAGCCGCTCACCTGTGCGTCGAAGATGCTGGGGAGCTATGTGAGCGCGTGGGATGCGACGGCGGTGGCGCGGCTGCGTGCGGCAGGAGCCATTCCGTTCGGGAAGGTGAACTGCGATGAGTTCGCGATGGGGTCGACGAGCGAGAATTCGGCCCTGCGGCTGACGCGCAATCCATGGGATCCGGAGCGGGTGCCCGGCGGATCCAGTGGTGGCTCTGCGGCGGTGGTGGCCGCGGGAGAAGCGGTGGTTTCGCTGGGTACCGACACGGGTGGCTCGATCCGGCAGCCGGCGTCGTTCTGCGGGATTACGGGATTGAAACCGACCTATGGCCGGGTGTCGCGGCGCGGACTGGTGGCCTACGCCTCGTCGCTGGATGGGATTGGGCCGATGGCGCGGACGGCCGGGGATGCGGCTCTGCTGCTGCAGGTGATGGCGGGTCACGACCCGGGTGATTCCACATCGCTGCGGGAAGCGGTGCCCGATTATGGTGCCGCGCTGGCGGGAGGGGTCAAAGGTCTGCGGATTGGCTTGCCGAAGGAGTATTTCGTGGACGGGATAGATGCCGGGGTGCGGTCGGCGGTGGAGGAAGCGGTGCGGGGACTCGAGCGGGAAGGCGCGGAGGTGCGCGAGATTTCGCTCCCGCACACGGAGTATGCGGTTGCCGTCTATTACATCATTGCGACAGCCGAGGCGTCGGCCAACCTTGCCCGTTTTGACGGGGTCCGCTACGGTCATCGCTGCGCAGCGCCCGAGGACATCCGGGAAGTCTATGACCGCTCGCGGGCGGAGGGTTTTGGTCCCGAGGTGAAGCGCCGCATCATTCTCGGGACGTATGTCCTGAGCAGTGGGTATTACGACGCCTACTATGGAAAAGCGCAGCGCGTGCGGACCCTGATCCGGCGGGATTTCGAGGAAGCCTTCCGGGAGGTCGATCTGATTGCCGGGCCGGTCTGTCCGGTGCCGGCCTTCCGGCTGGGGGAGCATGCGGGGGATCCGCTGCAGATGTATCTGGCTGACATCTTTACGATTGCGGCCAACCTTGCCGGGATCTGCGGGATCAGTGTGCCCTGTGGCTTCACCGCAGCCGGAGGGCGTCAGCTTCCGGTTGGTCTGCAGCTGATGGGCCGTCCCCTGGGGGAGAGCGATCTGTTCCGGGCCGCCGGGACATGGCAGCAGGTGAGCGACTGGCATCTGCGCAAGCCGCCGGGAATCTGAAGGCCGGGGGGGCCGCCATCAGGGATTGAGGATGCGCCAGCAGCGCAGCATGCCGTCATTCCGCCAGAAGAGGCAGTTGCCGGCGTAGGCCGGGTGGCTCCAGACGACCTTGCGTTCACGGACGTCCGGTGAATTGGGATCGATGAGCTGGCGGCGGGAGATTTCGCGGTACTGATCCGGGGTGAGGGCCGCGTGGACGAGTTCGCCGCGTTCGTTGGCGATGAGGAATTCGTTGCTGGCCGGGCCGAGTCTGGTGAGGAAGGCATTGCCCCAGCGGGCCTCCTTTTCCGTGGTGGCGGCGAAGGTTTCCCATTTCCGGATTCCGGTGGACCATTCGAGGCAGCGGAGCTGGCCGTAGCTGCAGACGCCGTAGAGGTGGTCCCCGGCGACGAGGGGGGTGCACATGAGGGCGTTGAGGTGTTCCGTGCGTGTGTCGCTTTCCCGCTGGGTTTCCCAGAGGATCTGGGGGTCGCCGCCGGGTTGCAGTGCCAGCATGCGGCTGCCCCACCAGAAGGCCGAGACGAGGAGCTGATTTCCGTGGGCCACGGGATTGGCCATGCTGACGCCGTAGCGGGTTTCGCGGGGCTGTGTCCAGAGAGTGGCTCCGGTGGCGGGGTCGAGCGCATTGATGGCTTCGCCGTGCCAGACAATGAGGGTGGGTTTGCCGTGGGCGGTCACGAGCGTAGGCGGACAGTAGCCCGCCTGTTTCGAGGAAAGCGCGCGCCATTTCTCGACTCCCGTGATGCGGTCGTAGGCCATGCAGGTCGAGCCGTCGCCACCGGCGATGATGATGACGAGATCCCTGTGGATGAGCGGATGACTGGCGAATCCCCAGATGGGTGGCGGGCAGCCGGGCGACTGCCTGAGGTCGTGCTGCCAGAGGATTTTTCCGCTGTCGGCGGCACAGCAGACGAAGCGGCCCTCTGCGCCGAGGAAGTAGACGCGGCCATCGTGGACTGTGGGAGTGGCGCGGGGGCCCGAGGGGTAATCGATGGTGTAGGTGGCGGGCCAGCGCTGTTCCCATGCGAGCGAGCCGTCGGCGGCGCGGAAGCAGCGCAGGCTTTCGTCGCCGGGGAGTCCCTTGCTGGTATCGCTGGCGGGGGTGGCATGGCGCGATGCTACGTAGACGAGCCCGTGGCTCGCTGATGGTCCGGCGTAGCCTCCGCCGACCGGAGCTTCCCAGAGCATGGCGGCGCCCGCGAGGTCGATGCGGCTGGCCGCATTGCTTTCCTCCCAGACGCCATTGCGCTGCGGACCCATCCATTGGGGCCAGTCGGAGGCCATCGTCGTGAGGAGAGGCAGGCAGGTGGCGAGGGCCGTGGCGAAGCAGCGCGTCATTAGTCCGGAAGAAACGACGGGAACCGGGGAAGGGGAGTCCGCAGGCGCGGATGGATGATTCATGATTCTCGTTGCTGGTGTGGCGTGGCGTGGTGCAGTGAAGGGCAACGAACCAGTTTTCCGTGAACGAGCCAGCGAAATCCGATCCATGTGCCGCGGCGAAGGAGCCGGGGCTTCTGGAAGTATCCGGCCGGTGGTTCCGGTCGGGCCGGGAAAAGGTCGTGCTGCGCGGGGTCACCTACGGTCCCTTTGGCCCGGCAGGAGTCCGCGCAGGCCTGCCCGAGGCGGAGCGGGTTACCGCGGATCTGGCCCTGCTGTCGCGCTGGGGGGCGAATGCGCTGCGGCTCTACGACGTTCCGCCGCCGTGGTTTCTGGACTGTTGCGGTGCTC
>JBIICE010000314.1:0-3625 GCA_044239025.1 Verrucomicrobiales bacterium | reverse complement strand
TCGCTCACGGATCCCTCTCCGGAGGTCCTCGCCGCTCTCGCCGCCCAGGGTGAAGAAGCCGCGGAAAACGGCACGCACCGCCTCAAGGTGGGCGACAAGGATGTCCAGGTCGTCGTCTTCGAGGGCCGCGTCCGCGAAGTCAGGGAAACCAAAAAGGTCAACGGCGAGAAGATCGGGATCCTCAACAAGGTCCTCATCCCCATGTTCTTCTCTCCCTTCGTGGGCCTCGTCGGCGGCTTCCTCATCATGAGCGCCCTCTACGTCCTGCTCCGCTGGATGCGTCCCGTCTGGGTGAACCGGATCTTCGGAAAGCTGCAGCTCGGCAGCGCGGCCTACATGGGCTGGAGCCACGGCATGAACGACGCCACCAAAACCATGGGCATCATCACGCTCGCCCTCGTCACGGCCACCACCGGAGGACTCACCATCCCGGAATGGATGCAGGTTCAGAAGGTACCCGACGCCTACCACCTCTCGCCGTTCGCCCAACTCGTCAGCTGGCTACCTTCATGGCTCCAGTTCGGCTACATGCCCGACCCGGTCGATTTCAAGAATCCCGGTGTTCCCTCGTGGGTCGTCGTCGTCTGCGCGCTCACCATGGCGGCCGGTACCGCCGCGGGAGGCTGGAAGATCATCAAGACCATGGGCCACAAAATGGTGAAACTCCAGCCGGTCCACGGCTTCGCGGCCGAAACCACTGCCGCCACCATCCTCGCGGTCACCGGGACCCTCGGCATGCCGGTCTCCACAACCCACGCCATCACCACGTCCATCATGGGCGTCGGCTGCGCGAAACGCTTCAGCGCCCTCCGGCTCAATGTGGTCGAACGCATCCTGTGGGCATGGGTCCTCACGATTCCTGCGACGGCTGGACTCTCCTTCCTCTTCGTCTGGCTGGGCGTGAAGTCGGGCATGATCATCATGCCGCGCTGAGAGCCCCTCTGGACAGGACCGGGCTCCGCATCCACAGCATCCGGATGCGCCGCACCGGCCACCTCATGCGCCCATCCCTCCTCCGACGGCCCGGCCTGCCATTCCTCGTGCTGCTCCTCACGGCAGCCTTCCTTCTGCAGCAGAGCCTCGCCCCCGCATGGAAGCCGGACACCATTCCCCCGGGAGCCCTCGGTTTCGGACCACTCGCGGCAGGACAATGGTGGTCGGCGCTCACCTGGATCTTCACCCACCGCGACTGGATTCATCTCTCGGGTAACCTCCTTCTCATCATCATCGCCGGCCGCCCGGTGGAAAGACACTTCGGCACCGGCCGGTTCCTCGCCATCTTTTTCCTCGGCAGCTGGCTGGGAGCGGCTTTTCACCTCGCGCTGCGCCCGTCCTCGGTCCTCATCGGTTCATCGGGATCCGCCCTCGCCCTGCTCGGGGCCTGCACCACGCTCGACCCCCACCACCAGCTCTTCGGTTCCCACAGCCGCATCCGCCTGTCGGCCCGCTCGCTCTTCTTCGGCGTCCTCCTCGCCAACGCCGCCCTCGAAATCACTTCCCGCCTCCTTGCCGGCCACAACTCCCCCCTGCTCCACGGCCAGGCCCACCTCGTTCACCTCGGCGGACTCATCGCCGGATGGGCCTGCGCTTCCCTCTTCCTCCGACGCACCCCGACGATCACGGCCGCCTCGCTCTCCCGTCCCTCGTTCCCCTCGCGACCCGGGCGCCGCACGCCGTCGTCCTCCGCTCCCGTTCCCACCAGCGCGGAGATCGACCCCCTCCTCGAGAAACTCCACAGCCGCGGCCCCGGCAGCCTCTCGCCGGAAGAATACGCCCTCCTGCAAGCCGCCTCCCGTCACTTCAGGCAATCTCCACCGGATTGAGTCAATCCGTCACCCTTCACTGCGACAGCAAGTGCGGGAGTTTGGGCCGTAATGGCGCATACCATTCTGGCGAGTCGTCCCCGGAAACGTCTCAAACTGCTGTACGCCAGTTGTTTATAACACAAACAAACCCCCGGCACCGAAGCTGCACAGACAGCGGGTAGTAACGCCTACCAACCCCTCCGTACCCTCAACCGCGCATGAACGCCGACCGCTTCACCCACAAAACCACCGAGGGCTTCCAGTCCGCGCAATCGATCGCCACCCGACTCGGTCACCCGGAACTCAAACCCTCGCACCTCCTCACGGCGCTCCTTGATCAGGAAGGTGGACTCGCAGCGCCACTCCTCGAGAAGGCCCTCGGGCCGGAACGCTCCGCGGCCTTCGCCTCGCAGCTCCAGCAGCACCTCAGCCGCCAGCCCAGTGTCTCCGGCAGTTCCGGCCTCACCATGTCCCATGACCTCCGCATCCTCCTCACGGAAGCGGAAGACCAGCAGAAAGGCCTCAAGGACGAATACCTCAGCGTCGAACACATCCTCCTCGCCCTCGTCCGCAAACCCGGCGAACTCCAGTCGCTCGTGCGCGACGCCGCTCTCTCGCACGACAAACTCCTCGCCGCCATCAAAGCAGTCCGCGGTTCGCAGAAGGTCGCCGACCAGGACCCGGAAGGAAAATACCAGACGCTGGAAAAATATGGAACCGATCTCACGGCCCGCGCCCGCCAGGGGAAAATCGACCCGGTCATCGGCCGGGATGATGAAATCCGACGCGTCATGCAGGTCCTGAGCCGCCGCAGCAAGAACAATCCCGTTCTCATCGGCGAACCAGGAGTCGGCAAAACCGCCATCGCCGAAGGTCTCGCGCGCCGCATCGTGGCCGGTGACGTCCCGGATTCCCTGAAGAACAAACGCCTCATCAGCATGGACCTCGGAGGCATGATGGCCGGAGCCAAATACCGCGGCGAATTCGAGGAACGCCTCAAGGCCTTCCTCAAGGAGGTCACTTCCAGCGAGGGCCAGATCATCCTCTTCATCGACGAACTCCACACGATTGTCGGCGCGGGCAAGGCAGAAGGAGCCATGGACGCGGGCAACCTCCTCAAACCGCAGCTCGCCCGCGGCGAACTCCGCTGCATCGGAGCCACGACCCTCGACGAGTACCGCAAGTACATCGAGAAGGATCCTGCCCTCGAACGCCGCTTCCAGCCGGTCATGGTCGGCGAACCCAGCGTCGAGGACACCATCGCCATCCTCCGCGGCCTCAAGGAACGCTACGAAGTCCACCACGGCGTCCGCATCCAGGACAATGCCATCATCGCCGCCGCCACCCTCAGCGACCGCTACATCTCCGACCGCTTCCTGCCGGACAAGGCCATCGACCTCGTCGATGAAGCCGCCAGCCGCATCAAAATCGAACTCGATTCCATGCCCACGGAAATCGATGTCATCGAACGCGATATCATGCAGGGGGAAATGGAACGCCAGGTCCTCAAAAAGGAAACCGACGCCGCTTCCCGCGACCGACTCGCCAGACTCGAAAAGGAAATCGCCGACCTCCGCGAGAAGTCGGCCGCCCTCAAGGCCCAGTGGCTCAAAGAGAAGGAAGCCGTCCAGGCGAGCCGCAAAGTGAAGGAGGAAATCGACCGACTCCGCACGGAACTGGAACAGGCGCAGCGCAGCGGCGACTTCGGGCGCGCCGGCGAAATCCAGTACGGTCAGATCCCGAACCTCGAGAAGCAGCTCAGCGAGGCAAGCACCGAACCCGCCAGCCGCACCACCCTGCTCCGCGAGGAGGTCACGGAC
>JBIICE010000313.1:0-3636 GCA_044239025.1 Verrucomicrobiales bacterium | reverse complement strand
CTCTCGCTGCGTGACCCCCAGCCGGGCTTCTCCCTCGTCGCTTTTTCGCTCGGCCCGCAGACGAAGGGTCCGGCCATCCACCGATGGAGCCCACTCCTCCGCAAGGGAGCCAGTTCCATGGTGTCGGTGGCCATCCTCCGACACGACGGTTTCGCCGAACCCATCCAGCTCCGCATCGATGGCCTTCCGGAAGGTGTCTCGGCTCCGGAAGTCACCGTTCCCCCTGGCGCGGGGCAGGCGGCTCTCGTGCTGCGCGCGGGCCCCACCGCCATCACGGGTCACGGCCGGATCCGCATCGTGGGCTCGTCCGGCGGAGCCACCGTGACCGCCGCGGAGGCCATCCCGCGGTGGAATGTCGGCAATACCGCCGCCGAACGATCGGAAATGCGCCTCAGCACGGATGGATTTCCCCTCGCTGTCCTCGACTCGGAACCCCCTCCGCTCTCCATCGAGCCTGCCGAGGACAAGGTCTACGAGACAGCCATGGGCGGCGCGGTCGAGATCCCGGTGAAATTCACCCGCGATGCTGCCCTCAAGGGCATCAAGGGAGAATGGGAGGCGGTCCTCACGGGCCTCCCTGGCCTCCGCCAGGCACCCGTGGTCAAGCCTCCGGGCGACGCCGCCGAGGCCAAGCTCGTCCTCGATGTCAAAAACAAGGACGGCAATGCCTTCTCCCCGGGCCTCTGGACCGTGCACGCCTCGGCCCGGGCCACCCTGCAATGGCAGCCAGGGGGAGAAAAAGCCCCGGTCCGTGAGCTGGCCGATGCCATCTATTCGGCTCCCATCAGGGTCCGCATCGACGCTTCCCCGGTCGCCCTCACGGTCCCGGAAACCATCACCATCGCCCCGGGCGCCACCGCAGAAATCCCGGTCCGCGCCGAACGCCGCTTCGGCTTCGCCGATGCCATCACGGTCCAGCTCGCAGGACCGATGGGCACCACCAGCGATCCCGTCACCATTGCCAAGGAGGCCTCGGAAGCCAGGCTGGTCATCAAGGCGGCCCCGGATGCCCCGCACGGTCAGCACCGCGCCAGCCTGAACGCCAAATGCCCGTGGAACGGGGTCGAAATCCCGTGGGCCGTGCCCATCAACGTCGAGGTAAAACCATGATCCGTTCTCTCCCTTTCCTCGCAGCTTCCGCGGTGGCGTCGTTCTGTGCGGCCAACGCGCTCGCTGCTCCCATCCCGGTCGCTGACATCACCCGCGACAGTCCGGTCGATTTCGCCCGGGACATCCACCCGCTCCTCAAACGGAGCTGCCTCGCCTGCCACAATACCACCAAGGCCAAGGCGGGCCTGAACCTGGAGTCGCCGGAGGCCATTCTCAAGGGTGGCGATTCGGGTCCGGCTGCCATCGCAGGCAAGGGGAAGGAAAGCCTGCTCGTGCTCACGGCGGCCCACGCGGAGGATCCCGCCATGCCACCACCGGGGAACAAGGTGAATGCCCCGAACCTCACCCCGGAGGAACTCGGCTTGCTTCAGCTCTGGATCAATCAGGGCCTCAAGGGTGCCGCCGTGACGGAGGCGGTCTCCAACTGGCGTTCTTTCCCCGCAGGCTCGGCACCCGTGGCGGCCGCAGCCATCTCTCCTCAGGGACGACTCGCGGCCGCCGCCCGCGGCAACGAGGTCGTCATCACGGAAATCGCCACCGGACTCCCTGTCGGATACCTTACCGACCCGGAACTGGCCAAGGAGGAACTCTACCGGGACCGCCATCCTGCCGACCGTGACGCTGTGCTGTCACTCGCCTTCGGAGCGGACGACCTCATTGCCAGCGGGGGATTCCGCACGGCCCGCCTCTGGCGCCGTCAACCGCTTCTCCCGATCCACGCACGGGAACTCCCGGCGACCGCCACGGCTCTCGCCGCGTCGGAGTCTCTCGCCGCCACCGGCGATGCCACCGGCCTCGTACAGCTCTGGAATCCAAGGGACCCGGCCTCCGCACCCGTCGACCTCAAGGACCACCAGAGCCCTATCCGTGCGCTCGCCTTTTCCCCGGATGGAACTGCGCTCGTCTCGGCCAGTGAGGACGGCAAATGTTCGGTCTGGTCGGTCGCGGATCGGAAGATCGTCTTTTCCACCGCAACTCCAGGCCCGCTCGCGGCGCTCTGCTTCCTCCGCAAGGGAAGCGAACTGGCCACTGTCGCCAACGATGGCACGGTGCGCGTCTACCCATTCTCCGCCACACCGCCCGCTTCAGCCCCGGCCCCGTCCCGCGAATACAAACTGGCTGCCCCGGCCACCGCCGTCACGGCACTCGATCCAGCCGGTTCCCGCCTCGTCTGGTCTGAGCAATCGGCTACTCTTCACTGGTTCGATGCCGCGGACGGAACCTCGGGCGATATCCCGCTCGAAAATCCGGCCAATGACGTTCTCACCGCCACCGAACTCCGCCTGAAGTCGGCGCAGCGCCTTGCCGAGGCTCACACCGCCCGCCGCAACGCTACCGCCGAATCACTCAAAAAGGAACAGGAGGGCCTTGTCGCTTCGCAGCAGGCGCGCGAAAAATCCCGATCGGAACTCACCGTCAGACAGGAAGCGTCCCGCAGCGCCAGAGCCTCTGCCGCCGCGGCCCCGGATGACAAGGCCCGCACGGAAGCCGCCGCGAAGGCAGCCAGCGAGGCGGAAGCGGCCCTCCGCGCCTTCACGGACGCCCGCACCAACGCGGAGCTCGCCGTGCGCCTGGCAGGACAGACCGCCCAGGCGCTCATCGCAGCCGAGGCCAATGCCGCAGCCGCGACCGCCGCGGTCACGGAAGCCACCGCTGCCCTCGAGGCCGCCCGCAAGGCCCTTCCGGCTCTCCCCCACCCCATCACGCTCGCCTCCCTCCACGGCGGCAAAGCCATCGCTGTCGCCTTCAAGGGTGGACGCATCCACTGGTATGCACCGGACGGCGCGTTTCTCGACGCCGCAGAGGGCTCCCTCGCCCCGGATGCCGCCGTTCTCATGGCGGCTGCGCCCGAGGCCATCATCGTCGCCCGGCCCGACCGCAAATCCCTCCTCTGCCCAACCCGCCGGCCCTTCGCGCTGGAACGCACCATTGGCGACCCGGATGACCCTTCGGTTCTCTCCAGCCGCACCACGGCCCTCGCGTTCTCCTCGGACGCCCGGTTCCTTGCCACCGGTGGCGGCGTGCCCTCCCGGCAGGGCGAAGTCCGCATCTGGAACACCAGCGATGGATCACCGGTCCTCTCGCTCCAGAACCCCCACTCGGATACCGTCAACGCCCTCGCCTTCTCTCCGGACGATTCCCTCCTCGCCACAGCGGGCAGCGACCGATGGACCCGCGTCTTCCGCGCCGACGATGGCTCCCGTACCCACGCCTTCGAGGGCCACAGCGCCGCTGTCCTCTCGGTCGCGTGGCGCAGCGACGGACTCGCCCTCGCCACCGGCTCGGCCGACAAAACTCTTCGTCTCTGGGATATTCTGGAATCCAAACAAATCAAGGCCATCTCGTCCTTCGCCAAGGAGGTCAGCGCCCTCTCATGGCTCGGTTCCTCCGATGCCATTGCTTCGGCTTCCGGCGACGAAGGGGTCCGAATCAATGAGGAAAAACTCCCGGGCGGTAAAAGCTTTTGTTTCACCCTGGCCGCCGACCCTCTGGGCCGGATCCTCGCCGCCGGCGGTGAGGATGGCG
>JBIICE010000312.1:0-3675 GCA_044239025.1 Verrucomicrobiales bacterium | reverse complement strand
ATCATGGCTCATCGCCCTCGGAGGCAGCTGAAATTCTCAAACGGAACCAACTCGCCTCATTCCTGACCCGGAACGCACACGTTCTCCCCAGTCCCAGCCCCGAGGCTCGCCCGCACCGCGCCAATGGCAGCCGATTGCCGACGCCGCTCCAGAAACCACGAAACGTCTCCATAGCCGACCGCCTCCAGAACATCGAGCGCCTCATGGAAATGCGAGGCCACCCTCCCGGGATCATGGCTGTCGCTTCCCAGCACCACGGGAATGTTCCGCTCCCGCATCATCCGCAGCATCCCCGGACCGGGATTGAATTCGGACACCCGCTTGTGCAGCCCGGATGTGTTCAATTCCATCGCCACACCACTCGCCGCAATCCGGTCGAGGGCAGCTTCCACCTCCGGCCGGATCCGTTCCAGATCCCATGCTTCGGGACTGTGATTCTTCACCAGATCCGGATGCGCAAGGGTATCAAATAACCCGGTCTCCGCACTGTCAGCCAGATGCCGGAAATACCCACGCTGAAACTCCACCACATCGCCGCGCCAGTACCGTTCCCGGTACTCCGCGCTGAAAAAATGCACAGAGCCCAGCACATGGTGAAATTCACAGCGCCCGCACAATTCCTCGATCCATCCCTCGTACCCGGGAAAATAGTCGGCCTCAATGCCCAGACGGATGTCCAGACGCCCGGCAAACGCCTCCCGGGCCCGCCCCACCATGGCGACATACTCATCCAGTTCCTCCGGACGCATGCGCACCCGCGCCCACCAGTTGTCAGGCATCGGACTGTGACAGGTGAAGACAATTCCCTTCAGCCCCCGCCGCAGCGCCACTTCCGCATACTCCTCGGGTTCGCCCACCGCATGCCGGCACAGAGGCGTGTGCATGTGGTTATCATAATAGACGGGAGCCGCGGAATCTGACATCATACTTCCAGAAAACCTGCCGATCCGGGAAATGCGACCGCAAACATCTCCGCTACCCCCTGAATAATCGCCGTTTCCTCGCGTCTCAGCCACCGTATCTTCTCCGCAAGGCCTCATGAAATTCCACGCATTCTCCGCCTTACTCCTGATCTCCTGCCTGCCCGCTCTGCAGGCAGCCACCGAGGAATCACTCGGCGACATCACCCTCAAGGATGGCCGCACGCTCCGGAAGGTGTCGCTGCTGCGCGCGGAACCCGACGCCCTGCGCCTCGAACACGCCACGGGCGTGTCCCGCATCCCCTTCGAGGACCTCCCCGAATCCATCCGGCAGCAATTCGCCTTCGATCCCGCCAAAGCCGCCGCCCACCGCAAGGCCGCCGCCGATTCGGCCGCCGCCCGCGCCGCACAGGAAACCCAACAACTGGCGGAACAGACCGCCCGCCGGGAATCAGCACAGCTTGAAGCCGATGTGCAGCGTGCCCGGGAGGAATTCCATGATCTCCTTGCCAATGGTGGCTACAACTTCGCCAAAGTCGACAAGGCCCTCGCCGACAGCATCTCGATCCTCCGCAAGGCGGGCCGCGACGACCTCGCGGATCAGATCGAAAAGGACCGCGCCACGCTCGTCGCCCGCGAACCCCTCCGCGCTTCCCAGGAAGCCCAGCGCGAACGCGAACAACTCCTTACCCGCATCCGCAACCTCGAAGCGGAAATCGCCCAGCTGCGCAATCAGCCCGCCCCCGTCGCCGTGGTCCAGCAGACGGAGTTCTTCCCGTTCTTCATCGACCGACCCATCCTCATCCCGACGCCGGTCAATCCAGCCCCCTGCCCCTCTCCGCTCCCCATTCTCAACCTCACCAACGGTATCCCCTACGTCACCCCGCCAGCCGCCCGTCCCATCAGCAACCCGATCCTCGCACGCCAGCCAAATGTGCCTCAGGCGGACGGCGGCCGCGCCTCGGCTCCACCCATCCGCACCCGTCAGCCGAATGTCCCGCCGATCCGCGTCAATCAGCCGAACGTTGCCCCCATCGGAAGCCGGACGCTGCCCCGCTCGCCCCTTCCCCAAGGCACGTCCCAGGGCAGCCCCATCCCACCTGCCAGCGGCGTCCCCCTCACGGGCAGCCACCTCTGGCAGCGCCGTTCCCGATAACGATTCCCGTCCGGAACCCACCCAGCCCGGAAGTCTCAAGGCAATCCCGCTTTTCCTGTCACCAACCAACTCTTCCCATTCGTCATATCTCCGAACGCCCAACCCATTCGCTCCCATGAAATCTTCCTTTCTTCTTCTCCTCGCCCTGCCCGCCGCCCTCTTCGCCCAGGATGCCAACCCACGCGCCGCTGCCGGCGGCCTGCGCGCCCAGATGATCCGCGAATTCGACAAGGACGGCGACGGCCAACTCAGCGGTGACGAACAGACGGCCGCCCGCGAGGAAGCCGCCCGCCGCTTCGGATCCCGCAATGCCGAGAAACCAGCCCCCGGTTCCAAACTCGACCGCCCTCGGGCTAATGGCGACCGCCCTCGGGCTAATGGCACCACCCCGGCCGCTCCCGGCCGCGGCTTCGGCGGCACCGCCGGTGGAGCCACCGCTCTCGCCGATTTCGAAAAAGCTCTCGAAAAACCGTCAGCCCGGATCCTCTCCCGCTACGATGCCGACAAGGATGGCAAACTCAGTGACGAGGAAAAGAAAGCCGCCCGCGAAAGCTTCAGCAACCAGCGCCGCAACCCCCCAGCCGAAGGAACGCGCGGAGACTGGGCCAGGCAACTCGACAAGGACGGCGACGGCACCGTCAGCCCGGAGGAACAGTCCGCCGCCGGCGACGAAATGATGAAGCGCCTCGGCATCGATGGCGAACAGGCGGAATCCATGCGCCGCAATGTCCTCGATAAACTCGATGCCAACAAGGACGGGCAAATCGACGAAACAGAACGCGCTGCCATCCGCGACGCCTTCCGGAAGTTCATTCCCCAGGCCAACTGACCCATATCCATTCATCCCGCCGCCCGGCTTCCGCATCCCCGTCGGAAGCCGGGCGCTTTCTTTCCGCCCACACAACGGCTTGCCCCACCGAACCGCCCAAGCCATGGGTCGCCGCATGAAACCTCTCATTGCCCTCACCATGGGCGACCCCGCCGGTGTGGGACCGGAACTCTGCCTGCGCGCCCTCGGCCCGGACGGACCGGCAGAGGCCACCACGGTCGTCTTCGGCCATGCCGGCATACTCGCGGCCTGCGCCCGCCGCACCGGACTCCCCTTTTCCGCCCGCATCGTCAGCGACCCCGCGGCCATCCGCCGCGACCTCATCTCGGAAGCCTCGGTGCTCGACATCCCGGCCATCAGTCTGTCCGACTTCACCCCCGGCGAAGTCAATGCCGCCACCGGACGCGCCGCTTTCTCGTTCATCGATCACGCCATCGATGCCGCCCTCGCCGCCCGCATCGATGCCATCTGCACAGGCCCGCTCAACAAGGAGGCCCTCCACGCCGCCGGCATCCGCTTTCCCGGCCACACGGAGATCTTCGCGGCCCGCACCCAGGCACGCCGTTCCTGCATGCTCCAGTACTCGGAGGAAATCACCTGCTCGTTCGTGACCACTCACGTCGGCTATCACGAGGTCCCGGGACTACTCTCCATCGAACGCATCCTCGATGTCATCGAACTCACCGCCGATGCCCTGCAGCGGATCCGCGACCGCCCCCCGCAACTCGCCGTCTGCGGACTGAACCCCCACGCAGGCGAACACGGCCTCT
>JBIICE010000101.1:0-14740 GCA_044239025.1 Verrucomicrobiales bacterium | reverse complement strand
CCTCCGTGAACGCCTGGCTCACGTGGGCGCTGCTTTTCTTTTTTCTGCTGACCCTGGCGGTGATCGGAGCGTGCATCCTCGCTCTTCGGCAGCGTTCCGGACCGCCCTCGCCCGAGCATCTGCTCATCGAGGAAGTGCTGCGCGATCCTGAAGCCGCCGAGAATGGCACCAGCAGTCAGGCGGGCCCGAAGCTACAGCCGTGGGAACGCCCGGCGGATTGGTGGAAGCAGCAGCCCTGAGGGGCAAGCCTGGCTCGGTAGATCGCTCCGCCTGCTCCGCCGCCGCGAACCGGACGGATCCGGTGCCTCGGTGGGGAGCGGAGCACGTCCTGCCGGCTGGGGCGATTCGGCTGGGGCGATTCGGACGGAATGGGGAATCATCGTGGAGAGATGCGGCGTGGGATGCTCCGGGAGCATCCTGAAACCGGAGCGAGGGAAGCGCTCAGGGTGCGGGCAGCAAAAAGCCCTCCCGCTCAGAGAACGGGAGGGCTTCGCGTTTTGAGACCAGGCTCGGGTCATCCCCGATCAGGGATTCTCACGGACGCGCATGTACATCCGCGGCGGATTTCCTGTCGGGAAGAGGCTCGAGAGGTTGATCGTGACCGTGGTGGTGGCACCGCCCGAAGGAATGGTGTCATTGATGCGGTACGGCCATGGGTTCTCGGTGAGGTTCGCACTGGCTTCGAGCGTGTAGAACTTACCGACCTTCGAGTTCCATGTGACCGTGACCTGATTGGTCGCCGAGTTGAACGAGAGGTTCGTCACCTGGAAGATGGCGGGCGGCGGCGGAGCGCTGTTCGCCACGGAGACCGGCGACTCACCACCGGCGAGTCGGGCAACGTTTTCAGCGCTCAGGAAGTCACCGAAGACCGCGAAGTCATCGATGAGACCAGCCACCGAGTTATTGCCGGACGCACCGGCAGGTTCGGCACCGATGGTGAGGCGGGAGAAGTCGCTTGGCAGCTTGGCAGCAGCATCGGCGAAGAGGATGAGTTCACCGTTCTTCCACACTTCCTTGCGGCCACCCTTCTTCTGGAAGACGAAGTGTTCCCAGACGCCGGTGACGATGTTACCGGGACCTTCGGTGCGCTGCGTTTCCGCGGTGCAGCATCCGGAGGTGTCGAAGTAGACGTTGCCATTGCTCCATGGGACGTGGGCCTGGAAGCCGCGCACGTTGTTGTTGCTCGAGGGCGAGGATGCCCAGAAGGCACTGCTGTCCTTGAGACGGTCGAGTTTCTGCCAGTAGGAAACGGCCACTTCATCTTCTGCTCCGGTGTCTGGATTCGCGTTGGTCATGCGCCAGTAGCCCACTGGATTGGATGCGAGGATGAGGGCGTCGTAGGACTGGGCCGGAGCCGGTGCGGTGGCATTGCTGAAGCGGGCAGCCACATCGGCGTCGGTGAGGGCCGTATTGTAGAAGGCGACTTCATCGGCGTCACCGGGCCAGGGGAAGCCTGCATCGGCACGGGAACCGACCGCAAAGCCACCGGCGATACCGGCGACGTACGGTTTCGGATCGCTGGTGATGCGGAGCACGCCATCGACATAGACCTTGGCCTGAGTGCCGTCCCATGTGGCGACCACGTGCGTCCAGACGCCTGGTGCGGGAGGTGCACCGTTGTTGCCTTCGATGTTCACCGCGGTGGCGAGACCATCATTGTAGTACGTGCGGAGGTTCCATCCCGTGGCGCTCTGGTAGATGAGCCAGCCTTTGCGAGGCGCGGCGAAGTCGCCGCAGGAGAGGGCGCAGGTGAGTCCGCCGGGGGCGTTGGCGTTGGCGGGCTTGAGCCATGCTTCCACGGTCCATGCTCCTGACGGGTTGAGGGCAGGCACGTAGCCGGTGCGGGCGGTGAGGATGTTATTGAACGTCGCGGCGGTATTGCTGCTGCCAGCGAGAGCGCCGGGCGAGTCGAAGACGACATCGGCGGCGGCAATATCGGCGGAATCGCCTGCCGATCCGAGGTTTGCAATCGAAGCACTAGCTGGGACATTGAGGCCGAACCACCTTGCGTTCTCGACGTGGGCACCGTGTCCGGCACCGCTGAGGCCGAGGTTGAGGGCGCGGTCCGTGGCAGATCCGCTGAAGCCTTCACCCGTGGCCGAGTGAGCCGTGTCGGCCCCGAAGAAGTTGGCCTTGAAGCCATGGACTTTGTCCGTGTCCGATCCCGGGGTGGCGTTGTTGAAGTCCCAGTAGGCGAGCAGGTCGATCTTAGCCGGATCCGGATTGAGGGCTGGCTTCGAATTCTTGTCGTTCGGGTTCGAAGGCCACTGGATTTCCGTGAGGTCGTCCCACTTGTCGCCATCGGAGTCGAGCTTGGTCGGATTGGTACCCGTATTGGTGACGCTCACGAAGACACCGGTGTTGGTTTCGGCACCGTCGGGGAGGCCGTCGCCATCGCTGTCGGGCTTGAGCGGGTCGGTGCCGGTGTTCGAGGTGCTGACCCAGTTGCCGGTTTTGGTTTCGACACCGTCGCGGAGAGAGTCGCCATCGGTGTCCGGATTGTTCGGCTTGGTGCCGCCGAGGTACTCCGTGATATTGTTGAGGGAATCGCTGTCGAGGTCGAGGAAGCGGTCGTCGACGAGTTTGTTGAGGCCATTGGCATCTTCGTAGGCGTCCTGCATGCCATCGCCGTCCTGGTCCGCATTGGGCGGAACGAGGGTCGGGTCATTCGGACTCTTGCCGCTGAAGAGCTGGGCGATTTCCGCCGGGGTGAGGGCATCACCGTAGACGGCGACGTCGTCGATGAGACCAGCCATGTTGAGGCTGCCGGCGTCGGTACCCATGTAGAAGGCGAGCATGTCCTTCTGGAGTGGGTTGGTGTTGTTGCCGAAGACCACGCGGACGCCGTCAACCCACACTTCCTTGGCATTGCCGTTCTTGTTGATGACCACGTGCTGCCAGACACCGGGAACGAAGCCACCTGGGGCATTGATCCGCTGAGTACCACCATCGCAGCATCCCGTGGTATCGAAATAGACCCAGCCATTCGACCACGGAGTGTGGACGTTGATGCCGCGTTCCACCGTTTGAGAAGTGGCGTAGATGGACGAGGAATCGGGCGTGCCCGAGAGGTTCTGCCACCACGAGATGGCGACCTGATCCTGAGCGGATGCGATATTCAGGAAGCCGCCGCCGGGGACGACGACGCCCGTGCCCGCATTGCCGGCGGATCCCATGTCGACAGCCTTGTCACCAGCGGTTCCGGTGCGGCCACCGGCGTCCGGGGTGTAGACCGTACCGGCCTTGAGGTTACCGCGGAAGGACCGGACCTTGTCGATGGCAGCATCCGGTTGGGCATCGCTGTTGAAGTCCCAGTAGGCGAGCAGATCGAGTTGTCCGGGGCGGAGAGGGCGCGAAGCCGCGTTGAGCGGATTGGCCGAGCTGAAGAGGGCCTCGGCACCGTCGGCGAAGCCGTCACCGTCCGTATCCGCAAGGTGCGGATTGGTTCCGGCATTGGTTGGGCTCAGGTAGGTGCCGCTGTTGGTTTCGGCACCGTCAGCGAGACCGTCACCATCTGTATCGCTAATCAGCGGGTTGGTGCCGGTGTTGCTGGCGCTGACCCACGTGCCCGTGCCGGATTCCACGCCGTCGAGAGCGCCGTCCGCATCGGTGTCATTGCTGTTCGGCTTGGTGCCGCGGGCGTACTCGTTGGCGTTGACCAGACCGTCCGAGTCGAGGTCGCCCGTGCCATCCATGACCGTGAGGTTCGCAGCGAAGCGGAGTTCCCATGCGTCCGGGAGACCGTCACTGTCCGTGTCGTTCGGGCCAACGATGGACGCTGGCGAATCGCCGGTGGCGAGACGGGTCACTTCCGCGGCGGTGAGGGCGCGCTTGTAAATGGCGAAATCGTCGAGGAATCCGCTCACGGCTTCCGTCTGATTGATATTATTCCCGATGATCATTTCGGTGAAGTCCGAAGGAATCGGCGCGGTATTCAGATTGAATCCGCCGGTGATTTCGGTGCCGTTGAAATAGATCAGTTTGAGGTCGCCGTCCTTCACGAGGGCGATGTGGTTCCATGTACCGAGGGCGATGCCGCCGGGGTTCGAAGCGGTCCGGTTGAGGGATCCGTCGCAGCATCCACCGGTATCCCAGTAGATCGTGCCGTCGCTCCATGGGCTGTGCGAGAGGAGACCGCGCTGTCCGGGAACCGACGGAGACACCGCAAAGAAAGTGGATTGGTTCCGCTGTTCACCGAGATTCTGCCAGAAGGCGATGGTGATCTGGTTGGTGGCACCGGCGGCATTCAGGAACGAGGCATCCGGCACGCGCATGCGGTGGCGGTCGTTTCCGAAGAGCATGGCGCGGTCTGCACCGGTTCCGGTGCGGCCGCCACCTGCAGTGGAATACTGGGCCCCGTTGAGGAGGACCCCGACATTGCCGGCATGGGCGTCAATCGACAGACCGGATCCGGCCGTATCGAAATTCCACCATGCGATGAGGTCGCTGGCATGGCCCGACTGGGCGAGTGCCAGAACCATCGGCGTGAGCACGAAGGCGATAGATTTTTTCATGGGAGAGCGTTGGGATGAGTATCCGGAAAGACGATTTTTCCGGACACAGGGCTAGTTTTAGGTTTCCATTAAGCCCCATGTCACGAAAAAACTGCCGGGCGGCCCATTTCTCGGATTTCCGGTTCGGGAACCATGGCGGTCGTCCGGAATCCCCTTGCTGCTTTCCGCATCCGCGTAGACACGTGGCTTTCTCCGCGTGGAGGTCATCGTGTATCTTATATACCTGCGCGGTGAAAGAGAGCGGATTCCCGAGGGGATCCGGTCCGACCACTCCGGCAGGATTTCATCTTCCGAAACACCGAATTTCTTATGTCGACCACTGCCTTTGTGACGGGAGCCAGCCGCGGGTTGGGTGCCGGGTTTGCGCTGACCCTGGCCCGCGGGGGGTATGATCTGGTGATTTCCGCGCGCCGCTCAGCGGACTGCGAGGAAACCGCGGCAGCGGTCCGGGAACTGGGGCGGACGTGCCATGTGGTGGACCTCGACGTCACGGACTACGCGAGCATTCAGAGGGCGGTGGCCGAGGCCGAAGCATCCGCAGGGAGAATCGATGTTCTGGTGAACAATGCGGGCTGCAACCGCCGGAAGCCCGCGCTCGAGGTGACGTGGGACGACTGGAACACGGTACTCGACACCAATCTGCGCGGTACTTTCTTTGTGAGTCAGGCCGTGGCCCGCGGGATGATCACCCGGAATTTCGGTCGCATCATCAATATTGGATCGGTGACCTGCGTCGCGGGTTATGCCGGGCTGGCTCCCTATGGCGCGAGCCGCGGCGGGGTCAAGCAGCTGACCATGAGTCTGGCGTCCGACTGGGGACCGCATGGGATCACGGTGAACTGCCTTGCGCCCGGGTGGTTCCGGACCGCACAGAATGCAGTGATGTATGACGACGCCGGCTGGGTGGATTACCTATGCGAACGGATTCCGCTGGGGCGGCCGGGGCGGCCGGGCGATCTTGACGGAGCGCTGCTGTTTCTCGCGGGCGAAGGGTCGGCGTATGTGACCGGGCAGACACTGCTGGTGGACGGCGGAATTTCCGTGGGTCAGGTCCGCGCCTTGCCTGCTAAATGAAAAGAAGAAAAGAAAAAGAAACTGACACAGTTCCCACGCGGCACATGTCACGATTTTGTCACTGAGCCAACCGTTGTCCGCAGCTCTTCTCCGCATCATGGAAGATCACATGCACACTGTTCTGGTGGTTGATGACGAGACGGACATTCTTGAACTGGTAGCTTTCAACCTTGAGCGGCAGCAGTACAAGGTGCTGACCGCTGGCGACGGGATCTCCGCGGTGCGCCTGGCGCGGGAAAAGATTCCTGATCTGGTGGTTCTCGATGTGATGCTGCCTGGTCTTGATGGTTTCGGGGTTTACCGGGAACTGCGGGCCGATCCGCGCACGAGCGGCATTCCGGTGCTCATGCTGACAGCGAAGGGTGAGATCAACGACCGCATTGCCGGGCTGGAACTGGGTGCCGATGATTATGTGACGAAGCCCTTCAGTCCGCGCGAATTGCTGCTGCGGGTCAAGGCGCTGCTCAAGCGCACGCGCAAGGTGACGGTGGATGCGAGCCTGAAGTCGGGAGATTTCCTGCTCGAGCGGAATACGCTCAAGCTTTTTCTGGCCGGACAGCCGGTGGATCTGACGGCGACGGAGTTCAAGCTGCTGCGTCTTCTTGTGGAGGCCAACGGGGAGGTTCAGGAACGGGACGCCCTGCTGCGGGAAGTCTGGGGATATTCCGATACCATGCTGACACGCACGCTGGACACGCATGTGAAGCGGCTCCGCGAGAAACTGGGACGCCACGCGGATTGCATTCAGACCGTGCGCGGTGTTGGCTATCGTTTTGTGGCCGACCCTGCGGCCGCGGGCTGACCGGATTTTTCATATGACGACAACGGAGGCGATTCTGCTGACACTCTGCCTGATTCTCGGGGCGGCGCTGGCCACGGTACTGGTGGGCCGGCGGCTGCAGTCGCTCCGTCAGCAGCGCTCGACCGAGGGCGAGCGGAACAGTGTGCTGGAGAGTGTGCTGGAGGGCCTTGGGGACGCCTGCCTGCTGCTGGACGACCGGCATCACATTGTATTTGCGAACCGGGAGACGGGCGAACTGTTTCCGGCGCAGGGAGACCTCAAGGGACGGTCGCTGGCGGAAGTGATCCGGGACGAACGCATTCTGCAGTTTGTGCGGAGACTGGACCTGAGCGGGGCGAAATGGGCGGAGGAAGAATTCCGCGTGGGCATTCTGAGCAATGCGGTTGCCGAGGAACGTTTCCTCGTGGTGGCGGCGGCCCCGGTGAAACTCTTTGGCGACGGCAGCCGGCGCTACTTCCGCGTGGTGATCCGTGATGAGACCGACCGGCATGACACCGAACAGATCCGGAAGGATTTCGTGGCCAATGCATCGCATGAGCTGCGGACCCCGCTTTCCATCATCAATGGCTACCTTGAGAACCTCCTCGAAGGCGACATCGAAGATCAGGGCATGACGCGGAAAGCGCTCGTCACGATGCAGAAGCATGGCGAGCGGATCGCCCGCATTGTGGAGGACATGCTGACCCTTTCCAAATTCGAGTCCGTCGGCGAAAAAGGGATTTCCAGTCTGCGCGCGAATTCGTTTTCGTGCCGCGAGTGTGTCGAGGATGTGGTCGAGCGCCTCGCTCCTCTTGTCGATGAAAAGAAGGCGCGCTTTCAGCTCAAGTTTCCACCGGCCGGGGCTGATCAGATCCGGGGCGACCGTTTTTACTGGGATCAGATTTTCTTCAATCTCATCGAGAACGCCCTGAAGGAGAACAAGCCGGGCAATCTGGTGATTTCGGTGACGATGGAGCGGGACGGAGCCGCTTCGGTTATCCGGATCGCAGACAACGGGATCGGGATTCCGCGGGCGGACCTGCCATTCATCTTCAAGCGGTTCTACCGGGTGGCGAAGCATCACAGTCAGAAGATCAAGGGCACGGGCCTTGGGTTGTCGATTGTGCGGCGGGCGGTGGAGGCGCACGGCGGTGTCATTGGGGTGGACAGCACCCTTGGACTCGAGACTGTTTTCACGATCCGGCTGCCGGATTACGTTCCGGATGCCGTAGTTGCGGAATCGGTCGAGGCGATCGCCTGAAGGAGGGTGCGGGTCAGCGACCGGAACGGCGGTTGAGGAGGGCCACGGTGCTGAGCGCGGCGAAGGCGAGGCCCAGCAGGAGGAAGGCGGTCTGGGAGGCGCGGGTGTAGTTCATGGCCTGGACGTCTTCGTAAAGGGCGATGGAAAGCGTTCTGGTGACCCCGGGAATGCTGCCGCCGAGCATGAGAACGACCCCGAATTCACCGAGGGCGTGGGCGAACGTGAGAATGATTCCGGAGAGGATGCCTTGCCATGCGACTGGGATGGCGACGCGCCGGAACCGGCGGACGGGTCCGCAGCCGAGGCAGGCCGCCGCTTCCAGCTGATCGCGTGGGACGGCCGCGAATCCGGCCATGAAGGGACGGACCGCGAAGGGGAGATTGAAGAGACAGGATCCGAGGAGAATGCCGGCGAAGCTGAAGGGGAGCGGCGACCCCGTCCACGCCAGCCACTGCGAACCCAGCCATGATCGTGGGCTGGTGGCCATGAGGACAAAGAATCCGAGGACGGTGGGCGGCAGCACGAGCGGCAGGGCGGTGACGGCTTCGATGGCGAACCTCCAGCGGCTCGCCGTCGTTGTGAGCCACCACGCCAGAGGAAGCCCAAGGAGCGTGAGCAGCAGGGTCGTCGCTGCCGCGAGCCGGATGGTCACGGAAAACGCCTCGCCATCCATCATGCGGCAGCAGGAAGGCTCAGGCCATGGCGCGGCAGAAGGGGAGCGGCCTCGTCCGAAAGAAGCCAGTCGCGGAAAAGCGCCGCTTCCTGCTGACGCGGACCCCATGGAATCATGATCCCGGCGTGCCGGATGGGCTCATGCAGCGTGGCCGGGACGGGCCAGGCATGAGCCGGGGGCCAGCGGAGCGAGCGGGGCACAAGGCCCGCGCTGGCGGCCCCCGACCGCACAAAGTGAGCGGCTTCCGAGACACTGGATCCGTAGACCAGTTTCGGTCGGAGGGCCTCCACGAGCCCGCTGGACTGGAGCGCTTCCATGGCTGCGCGACCGTAGGGAGCAGTCTGGGGATTGGCGAGCGCAATCTTCTGAACAGAGGGCTGCAGCAGGCAGCCCAGTCCCTCCCGGGCGGGAGTGGGACCCGCTGGCAGCCACAGGTCCAGCCCGCCGTCGGCGTAGCGGAAGGGCGGGTCGGTGAGACCTTCGGCGGCGAGCGCAGCGGGTCCATCCATGTCCGCGGCCAGCAGCAGGCTGAACGGAGCCCGGCCACGCACCTGCGAGACGAGCGACCCGCTGGCTCCGTAAACCGTGCGGATTTCACAACCCGGAATGGTCCCGCCAAACTGCCGCAGGGCAGTTTCCATGAAATCGCGCAGAGAAGCCGCACAGGCCAGGGTGAGCGGCGGGTCGGGATTCCGGCGGCAGCCAGCCAGCGCCAGCGCGGCAGACAGCAGCCAGTGCCTCCGGCCAGACAGGCCGGGCACCGCGCGCACCCGGGGCGGTGCCATGCCGCCATGGAGGCCCCGCATCTGGCTGACACAACGATTCATTCCTTCCATGCTGCGCACATCACGGAGGAAGCCACGCAACTCGGCGCGGTGCAACCCGGGGGATCGCTCCTGCGTGGCATTCTGCCATGGCAAGCGCCGCCGGGACGCAGTAGCGGCAGTGATGCGTTTCCTTTTCTTTTCCGCGTGCCTCGCGCTGGTGTCGCCCGGGGATGCCGGCGAGGCGTTTCCGCAGCCACCGGGCATCAAGGGCCTGCAGGTGCAGATGACCGATGATGCCCTCGCGCTCGGAATCCATCATGCGGCGATCAATGTGAATGTCACGGCCCTGCTGGAATCCGGCAGCGAGGCCGCGGGCGGCGGGCCGCGGACATGGAAGCTGCGGGAAGCATACCTCGCGTCGCTGGACGCACAGATCCGACCGCTGTCCGAGCGCGGCGTGGTGGTTTATCTCATTCTGATTGCCTATCCATCAGGGGAACCGGCGCGCGACGCGGTCGTGCTGCATCCCGGGGCGCTGGGAGGCAAGGGCTACAGTGTGGCGGGCTTCAATGCCGAGACCGAGGCAGGCCGGAGTTTTCTGGAAGCGGCCATCGGGGCCATGGCCGGACGGTGGAACGGATCCAATCCCCAGCACGGACGCGTCTGGGGCTGGATCTGCGGGAACGAAGTGAATTCGCACGGCATCTGGTATCACATGGGAGCAGTTCCTCTGCCGGAGGCGGTGGCATCGTATCAGCGCGCCTTCCGGATCGTCTCGGAGGCCGTGCGGCGGCATCAGCCTGCCGCCCGGGTCTACACCTCGTTTGACCATCACTGGGGCGCGCCTCTCGCGGGATCGCAGCCGACGGCAGCGGTGCCCGGGCGCGCTTTCCTTGATGCCTTTGCGGCTGAGGTGAAGCGGCATGGCGATCTTCCCTGGCACGTCGCATGGCATCCGTATCCTGACGATCTGGGGAATCCCCGCACGTGGGCCGATGGCCATGTGGACTGGACGGATGATTCCCCGAAGGTGACTTTCCGGAATCTGGAAGTGCTGACCCGGCATCTCGAGCGGCCCGCTCTGCAGTATGAGGGCAAGCCCAGACGCGTCATTCTTTCGGAGCAGGGATTTCACACCCTGCTGACGCCCGAGGGCGAGTCACTCCAGGCAGCGGCCTATGCGTATGCCTGGGAGAAGTGCCGCCGGATGCCACTGATCGATGCCTTCATCTACCATCGCCATGTGGATCATGCACAGGAAGGCGGATTGCGGCTGGGCCTATGGCGGAATGCGCCGGGATCCGTGGCTACCCCGCACAGCAAAAAGCAGGTCTGGGAACTCTTCCGCAAGGCCGGGACAGCGGAATGGGAAGACGCCGCCGCTTTCGCACTGCCCGTGGCCGGCCTGACCTCATGGAACGAACTGGCTCCGCGCTGAAGCGACCGTGAAAGCGAGATTCGCACCGAGTCCGACCGGCCTGCTGCACCTTGGGCACGTCCTGGCGGCTTACATGGCATGGGCCGAGGCGCGGCGGGGTGGCGGAGACTTTCTGCTGCGCATGGAAGACATCGACGGGTCCCGCTGCCGGAGGGAATTCGAGGACGCCATTCTGACCGACCTCCGCTGGCTCGGTTTCACATGGAACGAGCCCGTCTGGCGTCAGAGCGATCGGATGGAAGTCTACGCCGGCGCACTCCGGCAGCTCGACAGCATGGGTCTGCTCTATCCCTGCTTCTGCAGCCGTCACGATCTCATGGCGATCGATGCGCCGCAGGGACCCGACGGGCCAGTTTATCAGGGAACCTGCCGCAGCCTCGCACCTGAACAGCGCCATGTGTTCATGGCAGAAGGGCGACCCTTTGCGCTCCGACTTGATGCGGCGCGCGCCATCCGGATGACCGGACCGCTGCGGTGGCTCGACCTCGACCGCGGGGAACAGGTGGCCCGTCCGGAACTGCTGGGCGACGCCGTATTGGCCCGCAAGGACATCCGGACCTCCTATCATCTGGCAGTGGTTGTCGATGACGCCGCGCAGGGAATCACGGTCGTCACGCGCGGGGACGACCTGCTGGCGAGCACGCATCTGCACCGGCTGCTGCAGGCCCTGCTGGCACTGCCCGTGCCCGTCTGGCGGCATCACCGTCTGGTCTGCGATGAATCCGGGAAACGGCTGGCCAAGCGTGATGGTGCCCGCGCCGTGCAGGCCCTGCGGGCCGCCGGGCAGGGACCCCGCGAGGTCTTCCGGATGGCCGGTGTTTCCGCTGATGCCCCGTGGCCGTGTGCTCAGAGTTTCACCTGAACCGCGGCGGCGGCTTCCCGGGCCTTCCGGCGGGCCGCATCGATTGATTCCGCGCGGCAGGCCACCACTCCCATGCGGCGGCGGCCCTTGATCTCCGGCTTTCCGAAGAGGCGGAGCTGGGTATCCGGTTCGCGCAGGGCCGCCTCGAGATTGCCGAAAACGGCCTGCGACGAATCCCCTTCCGGAAGGATGACCGCGGACGCCGACGGGCCCCACTGGCGGATCACCGGAATCGGAAGCCCGAGAATGGCGCGCGCATGGAGGGCGAATTCGGAAAGTTCCTGCGAAGCAATGGTCACGAGCCCCGTGTCGTGCGGCCGCGGCGAAACTTCGCTGAACCAGACCGTATCGCCCTTCACAAACAGTTCGACTCCGAAAAGCCCACGGCCACCAAGGGCTGCCGTGATGGCCTCGGCCATGCGGCGGGATTCCGCGAGGGCCTCCGCCGTCATCGGCTGCGGCTGCCAGCTTTCCCGGTAATCGCCATCGATCTGAAGGTGACCGATTGGTTCGCAGAACGACGTCCCGCCTTCATGCCGCACCGTGAGGAGGGTGATCTCGTAATCGAAATCCACGAAGCCCTCGACGATGACGCGCCCGGCGCCGGCACGCCCGCCTTCCTGGGCGTACTTCCAGCTTCTTTCGATGTCGTCCGGGCCCCGCACCACGCTCTGGCCCTTGCCCGACGAACTCATGATCGGCTTGACGACGCAGGGGGTGCCGATGCGCCCGATGGCAGCCCGGAATTCGTCAAAGGTCCCGGCGAATTCGTACGGGGAACAGCGGAGACCGAGTGCTTCGGCGGCAAGGCGGCGGATGCCCTCGCGGTTCATGGTGAGTTGGGCAGCGCGAGCCGTGGGAATGACCGTCCAGCCCTCCTGCTCCATGGCTACGAGCGTGTCCGTGGCAATCGCTTCCACCTCCGGAACGATGAGATGTGGCTTTTCCGCTTCAAGCACCTTCCGCAGGGCCACTCCGTCGAGCATGTTGACCACGTGGGAACGGTGAGCCACCTGCATGGCCGGGGCATGCGCGTAACGGTCGATGGCGATGACTTCGCAGCCGAGCCGCTGGAGTTCGATGACGACTTCCTTGCCCAGTTCTCCCGAGCCAAGGAAGGCGACGCGGGTGGCGGTGGCGGAGAGCGGAGTGCCGATGGATGCCATGATGCGGTGGATTTGCTGCCCGGCATGAGACGGGAAAGGCCAGGGGGCGCAACGGGAAATGGCGGGAAGTCCCTGCAACAGGCGGCCGGGCCGCCACGTAAGGCAGAGCCATGTCCCCTTCCCTGATCACGCGCCGGACCTTTGCGGCCCGCACCTCGATGACCCTCGCCGCTCATGCTGCCGCCGCAGGCCGCGTCCGGGCCGCGGATGCGCCACGCCAGCCGCTCATGGCCTATGTGGGCACCTTCAGTTCACCGCTGCGGGATACCCTGCCGACGCAGGTCGATCTGCCGCCCGGCAATGGCCAGGGCATTCACCTGTTCCGCCTCCATTCCGAAACCGGTGCCCTGAGCGCCGCCGGCATCGTGGCATCCGGCATCAGCCCGAGCAGCCTGGTCGTCAGTCGGGATGGCAGCCGACTGTACTCCGCCAACGAAACCGACCGCACCGGCCCGGAGAAACACGGTACCGTGAGCGCCTATGCGGTGAATCCGGCCGACGGACAGCTCACGCTGCTTGGCAGTGTAGCTTCCGGGGGAGCCGGCCCGACTCATGTCAGCCTGCATCCCTCCGGGAAGTTCCTCTTCGTGGCCAACTACTTCGGCGGCACCGTGGCCGTCCTTCCCATCATCGCCAACGGCATGCTCGGCACAGCGAGCGATGTGAAGACCGACGAAGGCCCCATTGGTCCCACGAGAGCCACGCACGCACCGCCAGGCAGCTTTGCCATCAGCGGACACGACCGGACCCACGCGCACATGATTCTGCCCGATCCCACCGGGCGGTTCGTGATTCATGCCGACCTCGGTCTCGACCGGCTTTATGTATGGAAGTTCAACGGCGAGGAAGGCAAGCTCGTGCCTGCTGCTGTGCCGTTTGTGACCCTGCCTCCCGGGGATGGACCGCGGCATTTCCATTTCCATCCGAACGGCCGCTGGTTCTATTCGATTCAGGAAGAGGGATCGACCGTGGTCCTCTTTGACTGGAATGCGGAAACGGGCGCGCTGACCCCGCGGCAAACCATTTCCAGCCTTCCGCCGGGCTATGCGGGCAGCAACTTCTGCTCCGAGATCCTAGTGTCGCCCGATGGTCGCTTCGTCTACGCGGGCAACCGCCTGCTCGACAGCATCGCCATCTTCCGCGTCGGCCCCGATGGTACCCTTGCCTTCGTGACCGACGAACCAACGCGCGGCAACTACCCGAGAAGCTTCAGCTTCGATCCCTCCGGCCGCTTTCTGTTCTGCTGCAATCAGCGCGCCGACAATCTGACCACTTTCCGCGTCGATCCGGAATCCGGCCGCCTCCATTTCACGGGTCAGTTCACGCCCGTGGGAAATCCGTCCTGCATCACCTTCGGCGGGGCGCCGTGACCGGGCGCGGTCATGGCAGCCTGCGATTCATGGTTGCGCGGCAGCAATCCCGCGGGAACCATCCCGTCCGCCGTCAGGGGCTGTGGAGTGAGGACGTGTGAACCCCGCCAGGCCCGGAAGGGAGCAACGGTAACATGATCCTTGCTGCCGCAGTTCTCTGGCGGCGCTTGTGTTTTTCCACGGCGTCTGGCAGTCTGGGAAAGACATCAGAAAATTCCTCCGCCGATGGTCCGCGCCGAAATCAATCCAGACATCATCCGCCGCCTCGACGAGTTCCTCTCCGGAAAGGGGCTGCGCCGCACCCGTCAGCGCGACCTGATCATCGAGGCTGCCTTCTCCACGACGGACCATTTCACGGCCGATGAACTCTGGGAACGGGCGCGCCGCCTTGATCCGACCACGAGCCGGGCCACGCTCTACCGGACTCTCAGTCTGCTGGTGGAAAGTGGCCTCCTGCGGGAAATCGATCTCGGCCTGCAGCAGACCTGCTACGATCCAAATTTCGTGGACCATCCCCGGCACAATCACCTCATCTGCACGGATTGCCGCAAAGTGGTGGAATTCGAGGACCAGCACCTCAATCTGCTCGAGGATTGCCTCGCCCGGCGGCTCGGTTTTCAGCCGCAGAGCAGTTCCCTGCGCATCGAAGCCTCGTGCGACGAACTGCGGACCCGGGGTCAGTGCGCCTCCCGCCGGAAATAATGGTTTTCCAACCTGCCGGACGCCGTACGTTGAAGGCGTCCAACCTGCCGGACGCCGTACGTTGAAGGCGTCCAACCTGCCGGACGCCGTACGTTGAAGGCGTCCAACCTGCCGGACGCCGTACGTTGAAGG
>JBIICE010000100.1:0-14776 GCA_044239025.1 Verrucomicrobiales bacterium | reverse complement strand
AGAGGCCGGCGCGGTCGAACTGGACGATGCCGTGCGGGGTTTCGATGCGGGAGAAGATGTGGAGGCCCTGGCTGAACCAGAGGCAGCCGTCCGGGCCCCAGCGGAGGGAATTGATCATCTGGTGGGAATCGCCGGTGCCGAAGCCCGAGAGGATGACTTCGCGGGAGTCGGCCGTGCCGTCGCCATCCGTGTCGCGGAAGCGTGCGAGCTGGGTGCTTTCGCAGACGTACACGCTGCCGTCCGTGGCGAACTCGATTCCCATGGGCATGGTGAGGCCTGTCGCGAAGCGCTGGAAGCGGTCCGCTTTGCCATCGGCGTTGGTGTCTTCGCAGACGAGAACGTAATCCTCGTGAGGGAGGTCAGGCTGGAGCTGTGGGTAGGAAGGCGAGCAGGCGGCCCAGAGGCGGCCGCGATGGTCCCAGCGCAGGGAGAGCGGTTTGACGAGTCCGTCGGTTTCGCTGGCGAAGAGGTTCACCGCGAAGCCATCGCGGACCTTGAAGGTGGCGAGTTCGGCCTCGGCAGGCTGGGTGGGAATCTTTGGCGATGGCGGGAGGGGAGCCTGGGGAGGTGCTGGGGTGCCCCTGGCCGCCGATTGGATGAGGGAGTCGGCTGAGCGGATGAGGGGTTTGTACTGTTCGAGTTCGGCGGCAAGCGGCGGATGCGAGCCGACGCCCTGGCCGAACGGTTGTTCGGTGCGGTCGCTGTAGGCGAAGGCCCAGTTCATGGTTTTCCAGCAGTCGTGCCAGAGCGTGTTCTTCCGGGCGATGAGATCGACCAGATCCGGCGGCGAGACGGGAGTTGGCAGGCTGGTGAGCTGCTGGTGGAAGTGGGCGGCGACTGGTGCCGAAGTGCCGCTGCGGAGATGAATGCCGTTGGTGGTGGTTATGGGTGCGGAGGGTGCTTCCGCGAAGACTGCTCCGCGTTCCGAGGCGAGGCGGCGCAGGATGGATGAAAGGCGCCGGAGCCGATCGTTCGCGCTGGTGTTGTCGGGACAGCCGATGGCATCAGCTGGAGGGGACTGGAAGGGGAGTGGCGCGAGGATGACGAGGCGCGGGGTGACTGCGGAGAATTCGTCGAGCAGGCGGCGTGCGTGGGATGCAAAGGCGTCGTCGTCGTGCGAGCGGTCGAGAGTTTCCATCTGACCGAACGAGAGGACGATGCAGGAGGCTCCGACGGCGGTGAGTTGGTCCTGCCAGGAACCGAAGTTGATGTCGCGCCACTGTGCATAAACGGTATCTCCCTCCCATGCCATGCTGCGGAACCGGGGATTCTGCTGGCTGCCGGTGAGGGCGAGCATGGATTCGAGGGATCCATCCTCGACGAGTCGGACCATATTGGTGCCACCGGTGAAGACGATGACCTCGCCCGGGCGGATCTCGAATCTGGCATTGGAGAATGGTTCACGCGGCGGGGTGGGGAGGGAGTCGGCAAAGCGGGCTGTGGGGCCTTTGGGGGCAGCGGGTTCCTTGTCCGGGCCGAGTTCCTCGATGGTGATGTCCTTGTACCATACCTGGGACTTGGCATCGCCGTGGATCTGGACGCCGAGGATGCCCTTTCGCGGGATACCGGCGTCCGGTTCCGAGTAGTCGACTGTCTGGATTCCATTGAGCCAGATCTGGATGCGCGGGCCTTCGGCGCGGATGCGGTAGGAATTCCATTCTCCGAGCGGTTTGCGGGCCCTGGCGAGGACTTCCCTGGACGGCTGGGCGAGCATTTTGCTGCGGCGGCTTTCATCGTAGAGGGCACCGTCGTAGCCTGCTCCGAGGTCGGCCTGGTAGCCGGAGACTTCGTGGTGATCGGGAATGCGTTTGGTGCGGAACTGGACGCCGCCGTTGACGAAGCCTTCGCTGCCCGTGAGCTTCCATTTCAGGGTCAGGTCGAAGTCCTCGAACTCCCGTTTGGTGCAGAGGAATTCATTGCGTGGCTGAAGGCGGTCGATGCTGCCCGCGGTGAAGGCATTTTCCTCGATCCGCCATGTCGAGCGGGTATCGCCTTCCCAGCCATTGAAGGAGCCATCGAAGAGAGCGTAGGCGTTGCCGAAAGCGCGGCCGGCGAGCAGCAGGAAGAGAAGGAATCGCATGAGGAAGTATGGGCTGAAGCGTCAGTGTACCACGGGAAGCAGGCATCAGGGAAACCGTTTCCGCGTGTCCCGGACGGAAGCGGGGCAGGGGCGGCTGCCGGGATGCAAATGAGGGACGGTCGCGGTTGTCACCGCTCCGTGGGCGGCGATACGTGGAGGCAAATGGCGCAGGAGACAGTGAAGCATTATGTATTTGTGGACTTCGAGAATGTTCAGGCAGTGAAGCTTGAGCTGATCCGTGGCCGGCCGGTGATGGTGATCATGGTGGTGGGGAAAGATCAGACGAAGGTGCCGCTGGATCTGGTGGCGCAGCTCATGGAGCATTCGTCCCAGGTGCGGCTGGTGCGGACCGAGGTGAAGGGGAAGAACGCCCTCGATTTTGTGCTCTCGGCCGAAGTGGGTGCGCAGGGCGTGGTCGATCCGAAGGCGAGTTTTCACATTGTTTCGCGGGACAAGGGATTCGACGCCCTTGTGGCGCATTTCCGGAGCATGGGTCGGGAAGCGGCGCGGCACGATGCGTTCGTGAAGGTGCCCGGGCTGGGTGGGGCAGCGGCAGTGCCGGTGGTGGCGCGGAAGGCCGCGGGGTCAGTTGCGCGGAAAGCCGTTCCGGCAGCGGTGCGGGCCCCGGTGCGTCGTCCGGCCGCAGGGCGAAGCGATCCGATGGAGCAGTGGCTGGAGAAAATGGAGGCGCGACTGGCACCGGGGGCGGGAAACCGTCCGCGGCGGGAGGCGGCGCTGCGGCGCCTTGTGAGGGACCAACTGGGGGCGGGCCCGTCGGATGAGGACATTGGCCGGGTGCTGGCGAAGCTCGTTGCCAGGGGGGTGGTCAAAGTGGGGAGCCAGGGAGCGGTTTCCTACGCCGACTGACCGGCAGCGTGCGATGACACTGGAAGATCTGGGCTGGGATGACTTTTTTGCGGAGGCGTTTGCGCCGTACCGCGGCAAGGGATGGTTGCCGGCGCGGTTGCTGCGGGACAATAATCTGACGTGTGGTGCGCTTCTGGGTGATGGCGAAGAGCACGAGGCCGTGATCTGCGGGAAGCTGTATCACGATGCCGCGACCGATGCCGAACTCCCTGCGGTGGGAGACTGGGTGGCGCTTGAGCTCAAGCGTGACGAGGCGGTCATCCGGGCGCGGATGCCGCGGCGGACCTGTCTATCGCGGAAGGCCCCGGGGCGCAGCACCGAGGAGCAGGTGATGGGGGCGAACGTGGATGTGGTGGTGGTGGTGACCGATGCCGGGCCTGATTTCAGTGAGCGGCGCATGGAACGGTACTTTGCGATCATCGGCCGGAGCGGCGCGCGCCCCGTGGTTCTTGTGAACAAGTCCGATCTGTACAGCGCAGCGGAAAACCGGGAGGCGGCGGAGACGCTGCGACGGCTCTGTCCCGCTGCGGACATTCACATCACGAGTGCGGAGAAAGGCAAGTCGCTCAAAGTGCTGAAGCAGTATCTGAAGCGCGGTGTGACGGTGGCGCTCGTGGGGTCGAGCGGCGTGGGGAAGTCTTCGATTGTGAACCAATTGCTGGGGGATGAGTATCAGTGGACCGATGAGGTCAATGAAGTGACCGGGAAGGGGCGTCACACGACCACGGCGCGGGAACTGATGATTCTGCCTGGCGGGGGAATCCTGATCGACAACCCGGGGATCCGGGAAGTGCACATGTGGACCGACGAGACGACGCTGCGGGAACGTTTTGCGGATATTGCGCTGATCGCGTCGGCCTGCCGGTTTCATGACTGCCGGCATGGCAGTGATGTGGGGTGTGCCATCCGGGAGGCGCTCACCGGAGGGAAGCTTGAGCCGGGGCGCTACGAAGCGTTCCTGAAGCTTGACGATGAGATTGCCGAGCTGCGGAGGAACCGTCAGAAGCGCAGGATGACAGTCGAGCGGATTGCGCGGCGGGAACAGCGCGAGCGGGCGAAGCGGTTTGCGGACCGGAGGCAGATCGATCCGGATCCCGAGGTTTGGCGGTAGGAACCGGGCAGGGTGGGGGAGATCAGGCTTCCGGAGATCCGGCTGGGCGTGGCTGCGCCTGGAGTTGGCGGCGGAGTTTGTCGACCTCGGCCTTGAGGACATCGCGTTCGGCGGCGGCGGCTGCGGCATCGCGGACGGCGGCCGCCTTTTCCTCTTCGAGTCGCGAGGCGGCTTCCTTGGCCTTGGCGAGTTCTTCACCGGCGACGCGTTTCACGCGGCTGACGTCTTCGGTCAGCGAGGTGATGGAGCCCTGAAGGGACGTTTCGCGGGTGGAGAAGTCGCGGCGGGCGTCGGAGAGTGATTTCTCGGCGGCGGCGGCGGCGGTGGTTTTTTCCTGAAGCGCAGCGGTGGCCTTGCGGAGGGTTTCCTCGGTGGCGGCGAGTTGTTTTTTGACTGCTGCGGTGGCGGTGACGGCGTCGGCCTGTTTTGCGGCGAGTTCTGCTTCCTTCTCGCTGATGGTGTTGCGGGCACGGGCGAGGTCCGCGAGGGCAGCCTGTTTTTCCGCGGTGGCGGTCGCCGTGGCTTCCGAGGTTTTCGCGATGGAGGCTGCGATGTTGCGTCGGCCGGCTTCGGCGGAGGAATACATGAGACCGGCGACCGCGGCGATGGCCAGACCGGCGACCGCGGGGAGCCAGTTGCTGGACGACGAGCTTCGGGTGGACGGGTATGTGCCTTGACTGGCTGGTGCGGCCGTCAATTCTTCCGGCGAGGGATTGCGCATGGGGATCGGTTCCACGTGGCCTGGTTTGGTCCAGAGGGTGAACGCGTGGCCGGGCAGGCGGTGGCGCGGGGGTGGTGCGCTGGCCGGGGGAGCCGAGGGGGCGGGGGCCTTGGGCATCCAGAGGGTTGAGGCCCGGTTGTCCTTGATGACGATCGGTGGGGTCGGCTGAGGTGCCTGGGCGGCGGCTTGCGGCGCGGCGGCGAGTGCGGCGGCAGGACCCGCGGTCGGAGCTGGCGATGGCACGGTCGGAGCAGGAGCTGGCGCTGCGGCTGGGGGATGCTGCGGCCAGTTGGCGGGATTCAGCCAGAGGGTGAAGGAATCGGCGGGGAGCTGCAGCAGAGGCTTTGGCCACCTTGCGGGGTCGAGCCAGAGAGTGAAGCCGCGGGCTGGGAGCCGCAGGGGCGGCGCGGGCCATTTATCGGGGTTCAGCCAGAGGGTGAAGCCGTGGGCGGGGAGGCTGAGGCGGGGCCTGGGCCATGTCTTCTCGTCGAGCCAGAGAGTGAAGGCATGGGGGCCAGCGGTGATGCGTGGCGTGGGCCATCCGGAAGGATCGAGGGAGACGGCTTTGGAGGGGGCGGAAGGAGGCTGGTCGGAGGACATGGAAGGTCGAGGGTGAGGCACGATGGGGCCCGTCCGTGAGCTTGGCAAGTCTGCGTCCGCGGAAGCCCTCAGATTCCTGAGCCCGCGAGGGCGGGAGCTGCCGGTGCGGTGCGCTGAGGGTCGAGGTGGCGCAGCACGAGCCGCACGCAGTTCTCGGCAGTGAGGCCGTATTTTTCGCGGAGGATCGTGGGTTTGCCGTGCTCGACGAAGACGTCGGGCCAGCCGATGCGTTCGACAGGGACGTGCACCCCGGCTCCGTGGAGGTGTTCGATGACGGCGCAGCCGAAGCCGTTGTGGAGGACGTGGTCCTCGAGGGTGCAGACCACGCGGGAGCGGCGTGCGAGGCGTTCGATCGTGGCGGTGTCGAGAGGTTTGATCCAGCGCGGGTTGATGAGGGTGACGCTGTAGCCCATGGCCGAGAGCATGCCGGCGGCGGTTTCCGCCATCTCGAAGAGAGTGCCGAGGCCGATGAGGCAGACGTCGTGACCTTCCGCGACGACTTCGGCGCGGCCGATTTCGAGCAGTTGGGGTGACGGCTTGATGGTGGCTCCGGTGAGGGCTCCGCGTGGGTAGCGGATGGCGGTGGGGCCGGCGTTGTAGTTGATCATGGTCCACAGCATGTCGACGAATTCGTCTTCATCCTTTGGCTGCATGTGGATGAGGCCGGGGACGTGGCGGAGGTAACCGATGTCGAAGAGGCCGTGATGGGTGGGACCGTCGTCCCCGCTGAGGCCACCGCGGTCCATGCAGAGGCGGACCGGAAGATTCTGGAGGGCGATGTCATGAATGATCATGTCATAGGCCCGCTGCATGAACGTGCTGTAGATGGCGAGGACCGGCTTGAGGCCCTGCGCGGCAAGGCCGCAGGCGAAAAGGGCGGCGTGTTCCTCGGCGATGCCGACGTCGAAGTAGCGTTCCGGGATCTGTTCCTTGAAGATGCTGAGTCCAGTGCCGCCGGGCATGGCGGCCGTGATGGCAGTGACTTTGGGGTCGAGTTTCGCGAATTTCACCATGCTTTCCGCGAAGATCTGGGAGCAGGTGGGCGTCGGCGAAGGATCCGTTTCGCCGGTTTCGATCTTGTAGGTACCGAGGCCGTGGAACTTGTGGGGGTTGGCGAGGGCGGGTTCGTAGCCGCGGCCCTTTTCCGTGATGATGTGAAGGATGACCGGTTCATTCTGAGTCTTGAGGAACTCGAAAGTGCGGACGAGGAGGGGAAGGTTGTGGCCATCGATGGGGCCGTAGTAGCGCAGGCCGAACTCCTCGAAGATCACGCTGGGGAGCGTGGGATTCGGCATCATGAGGTTCTTGGCGCTTTCCTCGACGCGGGCGGCGAGGCGGCGGGCGCCTTTGCCGGCGATCTTCTCGATGAAGCCCGCGGCTTTCTCGTGAAGGCCGGCGTAGGTGCTGTTGGTCGCGATGGAATTGAAGTACTTCGCGATGGCACCGACATTCTTGTCGATGGACCACTCGTTGTCGTTGAGGACGAGAATGAAGCGTTTGGTGGAACTGGCGATGTTGTTGAGCGCTTCAAAGGTCGGTCCGCAGGTGAAGGCCGCGTCTCCGGCGACGCAGACCACATGTTCGTCCGAGCCATTGAGATCGCGGGCGACGGCGAATCCGAGCGCGGCGCTCACGGCGGTTCCCGCGTGGCCGGCGCCGTAGCAGTCGTGGGGGCTTTCCGAGCGCAGCAGGAAGCCATTGAGGCCCTCGTACTGGCGCATCGAGCTGAGGCGGCTCCAGCGGCCCGTGAGCATTTTGTGGACGTAGCCCTGGTGGCTCACATCAAAGATGAATTTGTCCAGAGGGGACTGGAAGACGCGGTGCAGGGCGATGGTGAGTTCCACGACACCGAGGTTGGGGCCGAGGTGACCGCCTGTTCCGGCGAGCGTGGTGATGAGATCGTGGCGGATCGCCTCGGCGAGCTGGACGAGCTGTTTTTCGCTGAGTGCCTTGACGTCTTCCGGGCCGTTGATCGGCGGCAGGGGTGTTTCGTTAGAAAAGTCGGATTTCGTCATCGGATGAATCGGGTGCGGCAGCGGTTTCGGGTCTGCTTGCGGAAGTTTCCGGGGCGGTCTGGGCCAGCGGCTGGGTTTCGGGGCGTCCGGACGGGCCGCGGGCGATGATTTCGATGCGCTGCTGGGCCGCGTCGAGTTTCTCCTGGCAGATCTTCAGGAGCGAGGTGCCCCTTTCGTATCGTTCAACCAATTCATCGAGAGGTAGTTGGCTATCTTCGAGCAGGTGAACGATGCCGTCGAGTTCCTCCATGGCCTGTTCGAACGACAGGTTTTCGGCGGGGGAAGGAGACTGACGGATTTTCGGCATGATTTCAGGAGCTACGCCCCGGGAGGCGAAGGATTTCCGAGCATTCGGATGGGAGGGGCTGGCTGCAAGCCGGAAATCGCCGTCATGGTGAGCCTTGAGGAAAAGGTGAAAGTGGGTGAGAGGAACCACGTTTCAACGGGATGAACATCCCAGGCGAGGTAGCGGCGGCGATGACGCGGAGGCATTTTTTCGGGCGGGCCAGTCATGGGCTGGGAGTGGCTGCACTGGCGGGCCTGCTGGGTCGGGCGGGTGTGGCGGCGGGGGAGTCAGGAACGGGTGGTTTGCCGGGGTTGCCCCATTTTCCGGCGCGGGCGAAGCGGGTGATCTATCTGTTCATGAGTGGCGGGCCGAGTCAGATGGATTTGTTTGATTACAAGCCCGAGCTGAACCGCTTGAACGGTCAGGAACTGCCGGAGAGCGTCCGTGGGGGGCAGCGGCTGACGGGGATGAGTGCGAATCAGGCGCGGCTGCCGCTGGCGGGGTCGGTTTTTCAGTTTGGGCAGCACGGTACGAGTCGGGCATGGGTGAGCGAATTGCTGCCGCACACGGCGAAGGTGGTGGACGATCTTTGTTTCATCCGGAGTCTCCATACCGAGGCGATCAATCACGACCCGGCGATAACCTTTTTCCATACGGGGGCGCAGCAGGCGGGACGGCCGAGCATGGGGAGTTGGCTGAGTTATGGTCTGGGGAGTCTCAATGAGAATCTGCCGGCCTTCACGGTATTGATCACGAAAGGAATGAGTGGGCAGCCGCTTTATGCGCGGCTGTGGGGTGCGGGGTTTCTGCCGTCCCGGTATCAGGGGGTGCAGTTCCGGTCGGGCCGCGAACCGGTCCTGTATCTGGACAATCCGGAGGGGTTGGATGGCGGTGCGCGCCGGAGAATGCTGGATGCACTGGGAGGGCTGCACCGGGAGAGCGGCCGGGTGGAGCTGGATCCGGAAATTGAATCACGCATTGCGCAGTATGAGATGGCGTACCGGATGCAGAGCAGTGTGCCCGGGGTGACCGATCTGAGTGGGGAACCGGACCATGTTTTTGATCTGTATGGCCCGGACAGCCGGCAGCCGGGGACCTTTGCGGCGAACTGTCTGCTGGCGCGGCGGTTGGCCGAGCGGGGGGTGCGTTTCATTCAGCTGTATCATCAGGACTGGGATCATCATGGCGGATTGCCTGGAGGGATCAGGCAGAAGTGCCGGGAGACTGATCAGGCCTGTGCCGGCCTGATCCGGGATCTGCGGGATCGGGGGATGCTGGATGACACGCTTGTGGTGTGGGGTGGGGAGTTTGGACGGACGAGCTACAGTCAGGGCAAGCTGACGGCGACGGACTACGGACGGGACCATCATCCCCGGTGTTTCACGATGTGGATGGCTGGTGGTGGGGTGAAGGGCGGGATGAGCTGGGGCGAGACCGATGATTTTTCGTACAACATCGCGAGGGACCCGGTGCATGTGCACGATCTGCATGCGACCATGCTGCATCTGATGGGGATTGACCACGAGCAATTGACCTTCAAGTTTCAGGGACGCAGATTCCGGCTGACGGACGTGCACGGGAAAGTGGTCCGGCCGATTCTGGTGTGAAGGGACGCGTGCGCAGTTGGGGGAATCAGTCGGGAAGCGCGTCGATGCCCCCGGCCAGGAAGGTGGCGGAGGAAAAGCCGGCTGAGCGCAGGGTAGCGGCGGCGGTGGCACTGCGCGGTCCGAGCGAGCAGATGGCGATGATGCGGTGGTGGCGCGGGAGGTTGCTGGCGGCGTCCGGCAGTTGACTGGCGGGGATGGCGAGGGAGGCGTGAGGGAAGGGAGCGAAGGTGACTTCCCATGGTTCGCGGACGTCGAGTATGGTGACGTCCGGCTGCTGGAGGGCCGCGTGGAAATCGGCGGGGCGCACTGCCACGGGAGCTGGCGGGAGCTGGCAGGACGAGGGTGTGTCCGTGGGATTGTGGATCGAGGGAGCGGCGCTGCAGACTGGGCAGAGCGGGTCCCGGCGCAGTTGGAGGGTGCGGGTCTGCATGGTGAGCAGATCGCAGTGGAAGAGTTGGCCGGTGAGAGGCGATCCGAGGCCCGTGAGGAGTTTGATGGTTTCCGAGGCCTGGAGGGTGCCGATGAGGCCGGTGATGGTGCCGAGCACGCCGGTTTCCGCGCAGGTGGGGACGGAGCCGGGTGGGGGAGGCGTGGGAAACATGCAGCGGTAGCAGGGGCCTCCGGCGGCTGGGTGGAAGACCGAGAGTTGTCCCTCGAAGCGAGACACGGCGCCGTAGACGTTCGGGATGCCGAGCCAGCAGGCGACGTCACTGCTGAGGTAGCGCGTTTCGAAATTGTCCGTGCCGTCGACGATGGCGCTGCATCCGGTGGCAAGCTGCATGGCATTGGCTGCGCGGAAGCGGTCGCGCACGACAGTGATGCGCAGAGCGGAATGCAGTGATGCGAGACGTGCGGCGGCGGCTTCGGCCTTGGGGCGGCCGACATCGGCTTCCGTGAAGAGAGTCTGCCGGTGGAGATTCGAGAGTGCGACGGTGTCGTCATCGACGATGACAAGGTGGCCGACCCCGGCAGCGGCGAGGTGGAGGAGGGCAGGGCAGCCGAGTCCGCCGGCCCCGAGGCAGAGCACGGTGGCTTCTGCCAGTTTCTGCTGTGCAGGGAGCCCGAATCCCGGCAGCGAGATCTGGCGGGCGAAACGGCGGAGCCCGGAGGTGCCGGACTCCGCCGTTGGCGGGGGATCAGTCGTGGCTGCGGGGGTCACTGTAGTCAGTGCCGCGGGGTCAGTTCACTTTTCTTCGCTGGGCGCTTCCTCGGCGGTGCTGCCCGGGAGTTTCACGCTGTTCTTGCGGGATGCCTTTTCGACGAGGGCCTTGAGTTCCGGGGTCTGGGCGGCTTTGGCTTTTTCCACTTCGGCGGCGTAATCGAAGGCATTGCCATCGCCTTTGATGACGAGGCGTGGGTTGGGCGAGCCATTGAAGAGTTTTTCGAAGAACGGGGCGGCGAACTTGCGGACGGCCGCGGTGGATTCGCCATTGGAGAAGTTGTCCATGACCGACTTGACGAGTTCGGCGGCTTTGCCCGGCATTTCCTCATCATTCATGATGCCGTTGAGCATGTCCATGACCTGTTCGCCGTTCATGGTCCATGTGGCGGACTTCCCGTCCTCGCTTTTGGTGAACCCTGAAGTTTCCACGATGGTGCCGCCGGTGGTGATGGTGCTTTCCACCTTCATGTCCTTGAGCAGGAGGGCGACGACGCCCTTCATGCTGTTGTACTGCTCCCGGACGACCGCCATCTGGCCTTCGATTTCATCCGCGCTGAGGCTGAAGCTGCCGGGTTCCGGCGCGCTGCCATCCTTGACCATCTGCTGGCGCATGCCTTCGAAGATGGCGGCGACCGCGTCGAGGCCCATCATGGTGATGACGGTATTGCCGCCCGAGTCCTTCGTGACCGTCATGGTCTTGATGTCCTTGAGGAAGTCGGTGGGGACCGGTACCGGCGTGTCTCCCATGCCGGCCGAGTCGAGGGCCGATGAGAGGTTACCCATGGCAGTCCAGTCCTTGGTGAGGCCGGAGACCTTGATGCGGGTGGCACCCATCTTGGTGGTTTCGGCGGAGGCTTCCGTCCACACATCGACGGTGGAATTCATGCTGCGCATCATTTCGATGAGCATTTCCTTTGGTTCGGGGCCTTTGGGGAGGTCGGCGGGGGCTGCTCCGCCTCCGGCGGCACCCATCATGCCCATGAGGCCGGCGACATTCATTTCCATGGTCATGGAGAACCTGCCGGAGCCATCGCCATTGATGGTGGTGGTGCTGTCGGATTTGAGACAGCTGGAGGAAGCGAGCGCAAAGGCTCCGAGTGCGGTGGTGGAGATGAGTCTGCGGATCATGGTCGGTGGATGGGGTGAGTGTCTGGGACGGGGACGGACGTGCAGTCCAGTAAGTTACGCGGGCAGATACGGCAGCGGCAGGGAAATAGCAAGGCGCGGCAGTTCCATCGGCGGTGCGGGAGTGCGGAGAGGGGAGGGATTGACGGAAGGCGGTGCCGGGCCGAGTAAAGGGGCATGAATCAGGCGATTGTGATCTTTCCGCTGGGGTTGCTGCTGCTGGCGGCGGCCTTCCGGGTGGCGGTGGCAGGGGGGCCGGAATCGAAAGTGGCGGAGCGCGAGGTGGTGCGGGTATTTGCCGGAGCGAGACTGTTTCCGGTGTCGTCGGCTCCCGTGGACGATGGGGTCATGGTAGTGGCTGGCGGGAAAATTGTGGCAGTCGGGCCGCGGGCGGCGGTGGCGATTCCTGCCGGGGCGGAAGTGCTTGACTGCCGTGGGAAGGTCATCATGCCCGGTTTGGTGTGCACGCATTCGCACATTGGGGCACCGAGTGGCGGCGACATGTCCTCGCCGGTGCAGCCGGAGGCGCGGGTACTGGATTCTCTGGACGTGCGGGCGAATTCGGTGGCGCGGGCGCGGGCCGGAGGAGTGACCCTCGCGAACGTGATGCCCGGTTCCGGGCATTTGATTTCCGGTCAGACACTTTATGTGAAGCTGAGGGACGGCCATCGCATCGAGGAACTGGCGATGCGGGATGCGGATGGTGGTCTGCTGGGGGGACTGAAGATGGCGAATGGGACCAACAGCATCCGGGGAGTACCTTTCCCCGGGACGAGAGGCAAGTCAGCCGCGCTGGTGCGGCAGTCCTTTCTGAAGGCCCTCGATTATCAGCGGAAGAAGAAGCTCGCGGGAGCTGATCCGGAGAAGCAGCCTGAACGGGATCTGGCGATGGAGGCTCTGGTGGAAGTGCTGGAAGGCCGGCGGGTGGTGCATCATCACACGCACCGCGCCGACGACATTCTGACGGTGCTGCGGCTGCGGGAGGAATTCGGTTTCCGGGTGGTGCTGCACCATGTTTCCGAAGCCTGGAAGGTAGCCGACGAGATTGCCGCGTCCGGTGCCGGGTGTTCGCTGATCATGCTGGATTCGCCTGGCGGAAAGCTGGAGGCGCGGGACTTCGATCTGCGGAACGGGGCCGAGCTGGAGAAGCGTGGGGTGGTCACCGCGATTCACACCGATGATCCCGTCACCGATTCGCGCTGGATGCTGCGGAGCGCGGCGCTGGCGGTGAGGGCCGGCATGAGTGCGGAGCGGGCAATTGAGTCGGTGACGCTGGCCGGTGCCCGGCTGCTGGGGCTGGAAGGCCGGGTGGGATCGCTGGAGGCTGGCAAGGATGCGGATTTTGTACTGCTGAGCGGGGAGCCGCTCTCGGTGTACAGCCGGGTGGAGGAAACGTGGGTTGAGGGTCGGATGGTTTTTGATCTGGACCGCGCCGGGGATCGGCTGCTGGCCGAGGGCGGGGAGGGAGCGGGCGACGAAGTTCTGATGGAAACCTGTTGTTTCAGCAAATGAGGACGATTTTTCTGATGTTACTGATGGTTGGCGGGTTGCCTGCGCAGGTGGCGGTGCGGGCGGCGAAGCTGTATGCGATGACAGGCGATCTGAAGCCGCTGGAGAACGGGGTGGTGCTGTGTGGGGCGGATGGGCGGATTGCGCGGGTGGGGTTGGCCAGCGAGGTGGCGATTCCGGATGGCTGGAAGGTGTATGACGCAGCGGTGGCGATGCCTGGTCTGGTGGATGCGCGCAGCACGGCGGGGATGTCCGGGATCCTGAACTGGGATCAGCGGGACCAGGAGCAGTTTGAGAGTTCCGGCCCGCTGCAGCCGGAACTGCGGGCGATTGACGCGTACAACGGGAGGGATCCTCTGGTCCAGTGGCTGCGGGAGTTCGGGGTGACGACCGTGCATACGGGGCACGCACCCGGCGAGTTGATTTCCGGGCAGACGATGGTGGTGAAGACCGATGTGGCCTCGGTCACGAGAACCTCGGATGCGCTGCGGGTCTTTGCGGGGGTTTCCGTGACTCTGGGAGAAGGGGCTTTGAAGAAAGAGGGGAAATCGCCCGGGACGCGGGCGAAGTCCGTGGCCTTGCTGCGGGCGGAACTGATCCGAGCGAAGTCGTACATGGAAAAGCTCGCCCGGGCCGAAGCCGACAAGCAGCCCGAGCGGGATCTGCGGATGGAGTCACTGGCGGCGGTGCTGCGCGGTGAGGTTCCGCTGCTCGTGACGGCAGACCGGCATCACGATCTGGGAGCGGCCCTGCGGCTGCGCGAGGAATTCGGGTTCCGGCTGATTCTGGACAGTGCGGCCGAGGCGTGGCGGTTGCTGCCGGAGATCAAGGCGGCCGGGGTGCCAGTGATTCTGCATCCCATCATGGGTCGCCCGGCTGGAAGCCGGGAGAATCTGAGTTTCGGGACGGCGGCGAAGCTGCACGAGGCTGGCATTCCGTTTGCGCTGCAGTCTGGGTACGAGGCGTATGTCCCCAAGACGCGGGTGGTGTTGTTCGAGGCGGGGATGGCTGCGGCTCATGGGTTGCCCAGGGAGCAGGCGCTGGCCGCCTGCACGGTGCGTGCGGCCGAGATCCTGGGGCTTGGGGATCGGATCGGCAGTCTGGCTGCAGGAAAGGACGCCGATGTGGCGATGTATGACGGTGATCCGCTGGAGACCACGAGTCACTGCATCCGGGTGCTGGTCGGTGGCCGGGTGGTGAGCGAGGTGAAGCGGTGAGAATCGGGAGCCTGAGACGCACGATGAGGCCATGGCGTGGAATTTCGTTGATTTGCCTGAGGGGAATGATTGTACTTGGTACTCAATCGGTGGTAATGATTCAGGAATTTGCATGGCGAAACGAAATGGACGATCTGTCGGCATGAACGATTTACCAAACCCTGAAGCGCGGAGGCCTGCGTCATGGTCCTGAAGTGCGCCCAGTGCCGGGCTTCCGTGGACATCAGTGATGACACGGCGCGCCGGTACAGCAAACAGGGCCGCAGCATCGGCTGCCCGGCGTGCACGGGTCGGATCCGGGTGACTTCGCCATCCCTGCTGAGCCGGTTGCCCTGGAAGTGGCTGCTCGTCGCTGCGGGAGCAGCCGGGGCGGCGGCACTGTTCTACTATTTCAGCTACGGGGCTGGGGCCAAGCCGGTGACTGCGGCATCGGGTGGTGCCGGAGAGGAACCTGGGGACAGGCTTGCCGAGACGAA
>JBIICE010000311.1:0-3697 GCA_044239025.1 Verrucomicrobiales bacterium | reverse complement strand
GTGCTGATCAATTCGAATCCGGCCACGATCATGACGGATCCGGAGTTTGCGGCCCGGACCTACATTGAGCCGATCACGCCCGAGGTGGTGGAGAAGATCATTGAAAAGGAAAAGCCCGACGCCCTGCTGCCGACCCTCGGGGGGCAGACGGCGCTCAATACCTCGATGAAGCTCTGGCACACGGGAGTGCTGGCGAAGCATGGGGTGCGCATGATCGGGGCCAAGGCCGACGCCATCGAAAAGGGGGAAAACCGCATGAAATTCAAGGAGGCCATGATCCGGATCGGCCTCGACATGCCGAAGAGCGGCATCGCACACACCATGGAGGAAGCGCGGCGTGTGGCCGACGACATCGGAACCTTCCCGCTCATCATCCGCCCGGGCTTCACCCTCGGCGGCACCGGCGGCGGCATTGCCTACAACCGGGAGGAATTTGAAACCATCGTGACGCGCGGTCTCGATCTGTCGCCAGTGAGCGAAGTGCTCATCGACGAGAGCCTCCTGGGCTGGAAGGAATTCGAAATGGAAGTGATGCGTGACTGCGCGGACAACTGCGTGGTCATCTGTTCCATCGAGAACCTTGATCCGATGGGTGTGCACACGGGAGATTCCATCACGGTGGCTCCGATTCAGACGCTGACGGACCGCGAGTATCAGATCATGCGCGACGCTTCGTTTGCCGTGATCCGGGAGATCGGGGTGGAAACGGGGGGATCGAATATCCAGTTCGCCACGCACCCGGAAACGGGCCGCATGATTGTCATCGAAATGAATCCGCGGGTGAGCCGCTCCTCGGCGCTGGCGTCGAAGGCCACGGGTTTCCCGATTGCGAAGATTGCGGCCAAACTGGCCGTGGGCTACACCCTGGACGAGATCCGGAACGACATCACACGCGAGACGCCGGCGAGTTTCGAGCCGACCATTGATTACGTGGTGACGAAGCTGCCGCGGTTCACCTTCGAGAAGTTTCCCACAGCCGATCCGGTGCTGACCACGCAGATGAAGTCGGTGGGGGAAGCCATGGCCATCGGGCGGACCTTCAAGGAGAGCATGCAGAAGGCGCTGCGCAGTCTGGAAACCGGCCGCGCCGGACTCTGCGGTGACGGCAAGGACCCGGTGAATCCGTCCAAGGAGGAGATTGTCCGCAAGCTGAGCGTGCCGAATGCCGAGCGTATCTTCTGGCTTGGCGTGGCTTTCCGGGAAGGCTTCAGCGTGGAGGAGATTTTCGAACTGACGAAGATCGATCCGTGGTTCCTGCGGAACATTGAGGAGATTGTGGTCGCGGAGAAGGCTGGTGCTACGGGAGCAGCACTGGACGGTTTCCATCTGTCTGGGTTTGTGAAATCTCTGGCGGAGGCTTTGCGGATGCCCGGGGCTTCGCTTCGGTGGAATCCGGAGGGCGAGTCGGAGAATCCGGAGATGGCTCAGGTGAAGTCGCATCTGCGGAGGCTTAAAGGGCTGGGGTTCTCCGATGTGCAGATCGGCAGGATGCTGTCGGTGAGCCAGGACGACGTCAGGGCGGTCCGGAAATTCTTCGGCATCATTCCCACCTACCGCCTCGTGGACACCTGTGCCGCTGAGTTCGAGGCGTACACGCCGTATTATTATTCGACGTACGGCGAGGAAAACGAGACGCGGCCGAGCACGAAGCGGAAGGTCATGATTCTCGGCGGCGGGCCGAACCGGATTGGGCAGGGCATTGAGTTTGATTACTGCTGCGTGCACGCTGCCTTTGCGCTCAAGGAGATGGGATTCGAGACGATCATGGTGAACTCGAATCCGGAGACGGTTTCGACGGATTACGATACGAGTGACCGCCTCTATTTCGAGCCGCTCACGTTCGAGGACGTGATGAACATTTACGAGAACGAGCAGTGCTGGGGCGTGATTGTGCAGCTGGGCGGTCAGACGCCGCTGAATCTGGCGGCGAAGCTGGAGGAAGCCGGCTGCAACATCATCGGGACCTCGCCGAAGAGCATTGAGCTGGCTGAAGACCGCAAGTTCTTCGCGAAGCTCCTCGATGATCTGAAACTCAATCAGGCCCCCAGCGGGACGGCGGTGACGGAGGACGAGGCCGTGGCCATTGCGCAGCGGATTTCCTATCCCGTGCTCGTGCGGCCGAGTTTCGTGCTGGGTGGTCGCGCCATGCAGATTGTGTACAGCGACGACGAGCTGCGCCATTACATGCGGAATGCGGTGCAGGCTTCGCCCGAGCGTCCCGTGCTCGTCGACCGCTTCCTCGAAGACGCGGCTGAAGTGGATGTCGATGTCATTTCCGATGGCGAGACCACGGTGGTCGGTGCCATCATGGAGCACATTGAACAGGCTGGGGTGCACAGTGGTGACAGCGCCTGCGTCATTCCCGCCTTCGGTCTCAGTGAGCCGATCAAGGTTGAAATCATGCGCGCGGCCAAGGAACTGGCGAAAGCGCTCAACGTGATCGGCCTGATGAACATTCAGTTCGCCGTGAAGGATGAGATCCTTTACGTGATTGAAGTGAACCCGCGCGCCAGCCGGACCGTGCCCTTTGTTTCCAAGGCGATTGGCCGTCCGCTCGCGAAATACGCTGCCAAGATCATGGCGAGCCACGGACTCAAGCGCGACGGCGTCACGGACATCAAAGCCGAGACGCTCCAGTCGCTGGGCTTCACGAAGGAGATCATTCCCACGCACTACAATGTGAAGGAAGCTGTTTTCCCATTCGCGAAATTCCCGGGCATCGACATCGCGCTGGGTCCGGAGATGAAGAGCACCGGCGAGGTCATGGGAATTGATGCCGACCATGCCATGGCCTTTGCGAAGAGTCAGATGGCGGCGGGCAACAGTCTGCCGCTCAAGGGCAGGATCTTCATCAGCGTCGGCGACCGCCAGAAGGACCGGATCGCTTCGATTGCGAAGGAGTATCACGATCTCGGCTTTACCCTCGCCGCCACCGAAGGCACGCGCAAAGCCATCGCGGCAGCCGGGGTTCCCTCCGAACTGGTGCACAAGATTGCCGAAGGCCGCCGTCCGAACATTCTCGACATGATGAAGAACGGCGAGATCGCGATGATCATCAATACGCCGAACGAGAAGGAGACGCGCAAGGACGAAGTCCTCATCCGCAGCACCAGCGTGAGCACGCGGACGCCGATTCAGACGACGCTCCGCGGGGCCCGTGCCGCGGCGCACGCCATCGGGTCGCTCCAGAAGAACAAATTAGAAGTCAAACCGCTGCAGGAATATCATTGAGAAGGCCCGGGGAGGAATGCCGGAGGGTCGTGCGGCATGCAGCGGGCAAATGCTCGGATTCTCCCTGAGCGTCTGCGGGAGAACATGGTGCCGCGCATTGATGTGAGGACAGTGGTCGCCTCGTACGACCGGGAGCCGGGATGGACTGCTGACGAGACCATGGCGCCGCTGCTGACGCCGCTGGCGAAGACCTCGGTGATGGGTACAGGCGAGGCGGATCTATCCGGCGTCATCCAGGATCAGGCATGAAGAAGAAATCGCCGGTTTCCCAGAATGGACCGGTCACGTCCGGGGAGGCGAGGGCTCGCCTGCGGAAAGCAGCCGCCACGGGTTCTGGGACGGATGGCGGGACGACGTCGGCGGGCTTCGGTTCGAGCCGAGGGAAGGAGGAGTATGCGGAGGTCATGGTGCCTCTGGCTGCGCTCGGGAACGAGGGTTGTGAGAGGGGTTTTCCAGACCACCACCC
>JBIICE010000099.1:0-14810 GCA_044239025.1 Verrucomicrobiales bacterium | reverse complement strand
GTGAACTACTTCCCGTATGATTACGCGGGTCCGACGGATGGCCGACCTTTCGCTGTCCACGTGGAAACCACGGCGGCCCCATGGAACCCGCAGTACCGCCTCGCAAGGATCGCGCTCAAAGGCAGGGCAATGCCGGCCACGGAACGCCCGGCTGCCAATCTCGTCTTCCTCGTCGATGTCAGTGGCTCGATGGAAGATGCGGAAAAACTTCCCCTCGTGAAGCAGAGCCTCCACTTCGTGCTCAATCAGCTCACGGAGAGGGATTCGGTCTCGCTGGTCACCTACGCTGGCGAAAGCGGCGTCGTGCTCCCGGCCACCCATGGCGCGGACCGTGCCAGGATCGCGGCGGCCATCGACGGACTGCGCGCGGGCGGCAGCACCAATGGCGCGGGTGGCCTCACGGAGGCCTACACCCAGGCCAGCCGCCACTTCGTCAGCGGAGGCATCAACCGCGTCATACTGGCGACCGATGGTGACTTCAATGTCGGCATCATAAGCCAGGGCGACCTGCAGAAGCTGATCGAAGAAAAAGCGCGCAGCGGCGTTTTCCTTTCGGTTCTCGGCTACGGCATGGGAAACACGAAGGACGACACCATGGAACTGCTCGCTGACAAGGGGAATGGCAACTACGCCTACCTCGATAGCCTCAGCGAAGCCCGCAAGGCGCTCTCGGATCAGTTCAGCGGCACGCTCGTCACCATTGCCAAGGACGTGAAAATCCAGATCGAATTCAACCCGGCAAAAGTGCGCAGCTACCGCCTCCTTGGATACGAAAACCGCATGCTCGCCAAAGAGGACTTCAATGACGACCGCAAGGATGCCGGTGAAATCGGGGCCGGACACACGGTCACGGCCTTCTATGAAATCATCCCGGCGGGCGCAGAACCGCCTCCGCCTGCCGTCGATCCCCTCAAGTACCAGCCGGCCGCCGCGGCCGCCCCAGTCGCTGCCGCACGGGCGGAAAATGTCCCGGCCAGCGACGAGACCATGACCGTGAAACTCCGCTGGAAGGCCCCGGACAAGGACGTCAGCGAACTCATGGAGTTGCCCGTCCGCGACGCTGGCACGCCCCTCGCCGAGGCTTCTCCGGAGACCCGCTGGGCTGCCGCGGTCGCCCTCTTCGCCGCCAATCTCCGCCACTCGCCCACGCTGCGCACCCCATGGGAAAACATCCGCCAGCTGGCCCTCTCGGCCAAAGGTTCCGATCCTCATGGCTACCGCGGGGAATTCCTCCAGCTCATCGACCGTGCCGCTTCGCTCAGCGGTCCACGCTGAGCCGGGCAACGACGGCAGCGTTCAGGAATCGCCGCCCGCTCACGCGTAGTTGGTTTGTTCCTGCGGCGGGCAGCTGTGTGGTATGGCTGAAAGAGTGGATCCGGCAGCGCTGCCATCGGGCCCCGTGCCGGAATCCCAGCCACGGCTGATACCATGCGCCTCTCTCTTTCCCGATCTTCCCTTGTTCCCGGCAGTCTCTGGCTGGCCTCCCTTGCTGCGGCCTACTGGGCCGGCTCCGCAGGCCAGCACAAGGAACCAGCGAGGCCTTCCAACGCCGCGCCACCACCTGCCCGGACGATGGCCGGTCGCACGCTGACTTCCTCGCCGCGCACCGCGGAACAGGCACTCGCCAGCGAACGGCGGCGCGCTTCGGAAGACGGCGCTCCCGATGACGAAAACGATCTTCCGGACGACCTCACGTCGGACGATTGCCGCAAACGCTTCGCTTCCATCGCGCTCATGCCTCCGGGACGGGACCGGAATTTGGAATACTACCGTCTCATTTCGCAATGGGCCCGCATCGATGGCGAGGCCGCGCTCTCCGCCGCCGCCGACATCACGGAACCGAAACTGCGCTACGAACTCCGCGAGTCCGCCCTGCGCAACTGGGCCCGCGGCAACCCGGAAGCAGCCTTCGACTTCGCCCGCAGGAATCCCCACAAGGACCTCCCGGATCACCGCATGGAACTCGTCTTCGATGGCCTCGGTCGATCCCAGCCGGACAAAGCGCTCGCCTTCTTCGATGCCCATCGCGAAGACCTCGAAAAACAAGGCGATCGCGCCTCCATGGTCTTCGACGAACTCTACGAACGTGGCGGACACGATCAGCTTGTGGCCTGGGCCGACCGCCAGCCCGCCGGTAAAATGCGCGACATGGCCCTCAACCGCATCATTGACCGCTGGGCCCGCTACGACCCCGCCGCCGCCAAGGATTGGATGGAACGCTCGGTCACCAATAAGGAAAACCTCGTCCCCGCCCGCGTCGAACTCGCGGAATCATGGGCGCGCGTCAATCCCTCGGATGCCCTCAACTGGGTCAACTCTCTCCCGAAGGATCAGCAGGACAAGGATTACTACGACCGGATCTATGGCCGTTGGATCCAGTACGACCGCAATGCCGCGGCCCAGTACCTTGCCTCCCAGACTCCTGGTCCGCACCTCGACCGCCCCATCGAACGCTACACCTACGAAGTCATGGGCCAGAACCCCGCCGACACCATGCCATGGGCCCAATCCATCAACGATGAAGGCCGACGCTGGCGCGCCATCGAACGCGTCGCCGACCAATGGCGCCGCAAGGACGCCGAGGGCCTCCAGAAATATGTGCAGAGCGGCGGATTCACCGACGAACAGAAACAGAAACTCCTGCGCAGCGGGAAGAAGTAGCCGGCACCCCGCGATCGACGCCCGCATCCACCATCATCCCCAAACGGCATCCCCGGAATCCGGAAGCGGTCGCCCTGATGACCCCTGCGGAGCCCATCGGTTCCAGCTGACGTCCCCGGACCGCGCTCCGCTGGGCAGACAAACGCCATCATCACCTCCACATCCCGGGGCCTCCGGCTTTTTGCTTCGGGAGCCGGTGTGGAAGTGGATAAGGCATTTCTCCGATAACCGAACAATTCCCTCCGTGCGGGCACGATTGTGAGATTGGGCTGACGCGGCGGATGGAGATGGGTCAGGGAAGCTTCCTTGCGATGGTGGCGCCGATGAGGAAACCGATGCCTCCGAGGACGAGGGAAAGCGCCGGCCAGAAGAGCGGGCCGCCGAGGTCGCCCTGGGACGCGGCGAAGAGAAAGAAGAGGAAAGGGACGAGGCAGCCACCGGTGAGGCATCCGGTCGATCCGTGATGCTGCGGGGGAGAACCGTTGTCTGGGGTTGGCACCGGGCCGGGGCGGCTGGGTTCCGGGCAAAAAAGTGCCCGGCCTTGTGAGTGGGCCGGGCACTGTGAGGAAAGGTTGGCGGTGTGGGGAAGCCGGATCAGCGTTTCGCCTCGATGGCCTTCACGAGCATGGCTCCCATGTCGGCAGGAGAATCGGCGACGAGGATACCGGCGTCGCGGAGCGCTTCCTTCTTGGCTTCGGCGGTGCCCTTGCCTCCGGAGATGATGGCTCCGGCGTGGCCCATGCGTCGTCCTGGAGGTGCGGTGGCTCCGGCGATGAAGGCAGCGACGGGTTTGCGGCAGTTTTCCTTGATCCAGGCGGCGGCTTCTTCCTCGCCCGATCCACCGATTTCACCGATGAGGATGAAGGCATCGGTGTCCGGATCTTCGGTGAAGAGTCGGGCGCAGTCGGTATGGGAAAGACCGTTGATGGGGTCGCCGCCGATGCCGATGCAGGTGCTTTGGCCGAGGCCGCGGCTGCTGAGCTGCCAGACCGCTTCGTAGGTGAGCGTTCCCGAGCGGCTGACCACGCCGACGCGGCCGGGTTTGTGGATATAGCCAGGCATGATGCCGATTTTGGCGGCACCGGGGGTGATGATGCCGGGGCAGTTGGGACCGATGAGGACGCTTGGGGAATGCGCCATGGCGTGTTTGACGCGCATCATGTCATTGACCGGGATGCCTTCGGTGATGCAGACGATGAGTTCGATACCGGCGTCGGCGGCTTCGAGGATACCATCGGCCGCGAAGGGGGGCGGCACGAAGATCATGGTGGCATTGCAGCCGGTGGCCGCGCGCGCTTCATGGACGGTATCGAAGATGGGGATGGAGTCGTCGAACTTCTGGCCGCCTTTGCCGGGGGTGACACCGGCGACGACGTTGGTGCCGTAGTCGCGGCAGCCGCGGGCGTGAAAGGCTCCGGAATTACCGGTGATGCCCTGGACCAGAAGACGGGTATTTTTATCGACGAGAACGCTCATGGGAGTGGATAAGAGGAGGGATTGCGGGGAATGGCAAGGGGTGGATTCCGGGGACAGCTACGAGGCTGGCTGGGTGGATGGGTGGGAAAATCCGAAGACGAGGGATTCGATCTGGGCGCAGAGGATGTGGATGAGGACGAGGTGGGCCTCCTGGATGTGGGCGGTGGTGGGGACGGGAACGATGAGAGGGATATCGGCGAGCGGAGCGGCCTTCCCGCCGTCGCGTCCCAGCAGGGCAACGCTGCGGAGACCGCGGGAACGGGCGCGTTCGAGGGCGCGGAGCACATTGGGGGAATTTCCGCTCGTGGTGATGGCCATGAGGACGTCGCCGGCTCGCCCGAGGCCATCGATCTGACGGGCGAAGACCTCATCGAACTGGTAATCGTTCGCCGTGGCCGTAAGGAAACTGCCATCGGCAGTGAGGTTGATGGCGGCGAGCGGGGGTCGGTCCCCGTCGAGGCGGCAGAGCAGTTCCGTGGAGAAGTGCGCGCTTTCGGCAGCGCTGCCGCCATTGCCGCAGGTGAGGATGCGGCCGCCGGCGTGCAGGGCCGCGGCCATGAGCCGGGCGGCGTCGTGGACCTCGTTCTCCATGGAGCGGACTGCATGGAGGGCAGCAATGGACTGGTCGAGGTGCGATTGAAACATGGGGAGACACGATGGGATGTCAGGGGCCGTCCGGCAAGTCGGAGAATCGGTCTCGCTGCGGTGGTGTCAGGGATTGGTGAAATCGAAGCGGCGGGTAGTGTCGCCCGTGATGATTTCGAGGAAGTCGATTTCCGTGGTTGTGGAGAGTGGGATGTGAAGGCGGACGATGCCTGCGGTATTTTCCCTGTGGGGGATGGGGAGTCTGAGGGTTGTCCAGCCGCCGGCTTTGGTGGAGAATTCCGTAGGTTTGGGCGCTGCGGCGGCGGGAGCGTCTGGCGAGGGGAGCCATGCGATGCGGCCGGAACCACCGTTATTGCGCAGGCGGAAGTGAAGCAGGGCATCCGGCGGAAGCGGGCCCGGGGCGAATCCGAGGAAGGGGTCTTTGGCTGGATTCGTGATGACGAGCGAGCCGTCGCGGAGGGTGGCCGAGGCCTTGCGGACCTTCCAGCCTGAGAACGAGGGATCGTTCTGTTTTTCCGGGGAATCTGGGCGCTGGCTGGCAGCGGCCCTGGGATTCCATGCGGGGTTGGGCAGGGGGACGGTGGCGTGGGTATCCTTGAGGAACTGAGAGATGAGGGCGTCGAGTTCCGCGGTGAGGGAGGGTTTGGCCGAGGCGAGGTCCGAGGATTCTCCGGGGTCCTTGCCGAGGTGATAGAGTTCGAGCCGGTGTGATCCGTCCGGGTTGCCATGGAAGCAGCGGATGAGTTTCCATGGACCGCGGCGGACGGCGCAGGCCGGGTGCTGGCCCGAGGCCGGGGTATCGTGCGGGAAGAAAGTGAAGATGGTGTCGCGGTGCGGCGTCGCCGGCTTGCGGAGCGTGGCGGCGAACGAGCGTCCGTCCATCTGGAGATCCTCGGGAAGAGAGATGCCGGTGGCTTCCGCGAGGGTGGGGAGGAAGTCGATGCTTTGGATGAGGGCATCCGACTGGGATCCCGGGGGAGTGACGCCGGGCCAGACGACGAGGCAGGGTTCGCGGACACCGCCTTCGAAGACCGAGGCCTTGCCGCCGCGGAGCGGGGCATTGCTGGTGGGTGGGAGGTGCGCGAAGCGGTTCGGTTGGCCGCCGGGACTTTCCGTTTTCATGGCCTGCCAATTTACGCCTCCGTTGTCCGAGAAGAAGACGATGATGGTGCGGTCGAGGAGTTGTTCCTCTTCGAGGGTTCTGGTGATGGTGCCGACGGCGTCGTCGAGGCTGGACACCATGGCCGCGTAGAGCGGGTTGGCCTGCGGGCCGTCCGGGGGAGTGGCCGCGAACTGGTTGATGAGGTCGGGCTTGGCCTCGTAGGGGGAATGGACCGAGAAGGCCCAGTAATTGAGAAAGAACGGTTCGTGGCGGTGGCTGCGGATGAAGGCGGCGGCTTCCCTGGCGGTGCGGTCCTCGATGTGTTCGCCCGGTTGGCCCGTGACTGGCTCAGGGCCGCTGAATTTCCATGGGGCGAGGTAGCTGCCGGCGGGGCCGGGGCCGTGGTGGTGGGGGAAGTCCGTGGCGAAGCCCTGCTGGAGCGGGGAAAAGGGAGGGGCTCCAAGGTGCCATTTGCCGAAATGGCCCGTGGCGTACCCGGCATCGTGCAGGAATTCGGGGAGCGTGCGGTGAGATGTATCGAGTCGGGTGGCGCTGCTGGGGATGAGCCAGCGGGCGGTGGGTGGGGCCTTAGTGGGCAGAGACGCTTTGAGCCGGACCTCCGGGACGTGGCAGACAGGGGCCGTGATGCCCAGTCGGGCCGGATAGAGGCCCGTGAGGATGCTGGCGCGGGTGGGCGAGCAGAGCGGATTGGCCGCGTAGGCATGGGTGAACTTCATGCCGCGGCGGGCGAGCGCGTCGATGTGCGGGGTGCGGTGGAATCTGCTCCCATAGCAGCCTGTGTCTGCCCAGCCGAGGTCGTCTGCGAGGATGAAGACGACATTTGGCCGCGTGATGGGAACAGGTGTCTCCCTGCTGATTCCGCTGCCGGCTGCGGCAGAGCGGACAAGCGAGAGCAGGCCAAGGAAAGCCGCGGAGAGAGCGGCGATGGAGCGGTCGGGGCGGCTGCGGATCATGGCTGCCGAGGGTAGGTCAGGGCCGGAGGAAATGCGAGGGCGCGATGCCGTGGCCGGAGGGGAGGAGGGGTCGCACCTTCCGACCTCCAGCGCTGGCAAAGATTTCGCGCATGAGAACCAGAGCGGGATCGTCAGGCGATGAGAGGGTGCAGAACGCGGGCGGGTTCGACGCCAGTGAGGCGGAAGTCGAGGCCCTGGGAACGGACCGAGAGTTTCTCGTGATGGAGACCGAGGAGGTGGAGGATGGTGGCGTGGATATCGCGGACGTGAACTGGCTGGGTGACTGGGGCGAATCCGAATTCATCGGTTTCGCCGAAGACGGTGCCTGGGCGGAAGCCGCCGCCGGCGAACCACATGGTGAAGGCGTCGATGTGGTGGTTGCGGCCGGTGGATTCGCGGACTTCGCCCATGGGGGTGCGTCCGAATTCGCCGCCCCAGATGACGATGGTATCGTTGAGGAGACCGCGCTGGGCGAGGTCGGTGACGAGAGCCGCGCAGGCCTTGTCGATGTCCGCGCATTTGGCGGGGAGGTGCTGCTGGAGGTTTTCGGTGGGGCCGCCGTGGTGGTCCCAGTTGGTGTCGTAGAGCTGAACGAAGCGGACGCCTCGTTCGACGAGCCGTCTGGCGAGGAGGCAATTGCGGGCGAAGGAATTTTCGCGGCGGTCGCGGATGCCGTAGAGGTCGAGGGTGGCCTGGGATTCCGGCGCGAGGTCCATCAGTTCCGGGGCACTTGTCTGCATGCGGTAGGCCATTTCGAGGGCCTTGATGCGGGTGGAGATTTCGTCGTCGCCGGTTTCCGCGAGGTGGAGAGTGTTGAGTTCGCGGACGGAATGGACCAGTTGCTGCTGTTCCTGCGGGGAGATGCCCTCCGGGGTGGAGAGGCTGACGATGGGGTCGCCTTTGCTGCGCAGGGGGACGCCCTGGAAGGACGAGGGGAGAACACCGCTGGTCCAGAGCGAGGCTCCGCCGCGCGGGCCGCGGGGGCCGCTCTGGAGGACGACGAAGCCCGGGAGGTCGCGGGATTCGCTACCGAGACCGTAGGTGATCCATGCGCCCATGCTGGGTCGGCCGAAGAGGCCGCTGCCCGTATTCATGAAGAGTTTGGCCGGGGCGTGATTGAAGAGGTCGGTCTGGCAGGTGCGGACGACGGTGAGGTGGTCGACGATGCTGGCCGTGTGCGGGAGGTAGTTGCTGACCCATGTTCCCGACTGGCCATGCTGCTGAAACGACGGGATGGGGGCGAGGAGGTCGGTGCGGTGACTTGAGTTCATGAAGGCAAAGCGTTTGCCTTCCGTGAAGCTGGCGGGGATGGGCTGGCCGTTGCGCCGGACGAGTTCCGGTTTGTGGTCGAAGGTTTCCAGCTGCGAGGGACCACCGGCCATGAAGAGGAAGATGACGTTTTTGGCGCGGGGTTGGTGGTGCGGGATCGTGCTGTGGCGTGCCGTGGTGGCGGCCGCGTCGATCTGGGAGAGTGCGATGGAGCCGAGACCGACCGCGCATTTCCGGAAGAGGTGGCGTCTGGTGATCTGGAGCGGGTCCGCAGTCATGGGGAGGGAATTCATTCGCGGGTGATGGTTTCGTCGAGGTTGAGCAGGGTGCGCGCTGCGGTGAAGGCGTCGAGGCGCGCGAGGATGGCGATTTCTGCGTCGCGCGGCGGGCGGGCCGTGCAGCGGAGAAAGGCCGAGGTGAGGCCGTCCCTGCGGATGATGCTGGCGAGCGCCTGGGCGCATTCGACGAAAGCGGCATCGTTCATGAGGGTGAGCGCCTGGAGCGGGGTATTGCTGCGGAGGCGGCGGGTGCAGGAAGTGAAGCCCTCCGGGGCATCGAAGACCGCGAGCGACGGCGGCGGGGTGGCGCGGAAGAGAAATGTGTAGAGGCCGCGGCGGTAGCGGTCCGCTCCCTTGCTGAGGGGCCATGGGTGGCGGGATTGGCCGAGGTCCATGACGCCATCGGGGATGGGCGGGTAGACCGGGGGGCCGCCGATGGCCGGGTGGAGGAGACCGCTGGCCGCGAGGGCCGTGTCGCGGATCAGTTCCGCATCGAGGCGGAGGCGCAGCTGGCGGGCAAAGGCCGCATTGAGTGGGTCGCGTTCCCTTTGCTCCGGGGAAGTGTGCGACGACTGGCGGTAGGCGTGTGACGAGACGATGAGGCGGATGAGATGGCGGATGCTCCATCCGTTTCCGGAGAACTGCGTGGCGAGGAAGTCGAGCAGTTCCGGGTGGGATGGAGGAGTGCCCTGAGTGCCGAAGTCATTTTCCGACTCGACGAGTCCGCGGCCGAAGAACGGAATCCAGAGTCGGTTGGCGATGACGCGGGCGGTGAGCGGGTTGGCCGGGCTGACGATCCAGCGGGCGAGGTCGAGCCGGTCCGGCGAAGTGCCTCTGGGTTGGAGCGGCGGGAGGATGGCCGGGGTGCCCGGGGAGACGGCGGGACCGGGTCTGGTGAAATCGCCTTTGATGAAGATGTGGGTGGGGCGGGGCTGGTCACGTTCTGCGAGGACGAGCGTGGAGGGCACGCGGTTCAGTTCCGCTTCGATTTCCGCGCGGCGGCGCAGGCTCGTGGCAGTGGGACCGTCCGGGACCGCAGTGGCGGCGAGGGTTTGCCATTGCTGGGGCGAGCGTTTGCCCGCGGCAGCCTGGAGGGCCTTGCGGACCGGATCCGGGAACCCGCGGCGCGCGGCCTCGCCGAGGGCGGATTCCCAGGTGGTGATGGCGGCGATTTCCGCTGGTGCAGGCCGCTGATTCTTTGGTGGGAGGGTGGCCAGTTCCTTTTCGAGGGCCGGGATCAGGGATTTGCCGCCGTGGACCTTGAGGGTGGGTTCGTCCTGCTGATTGAAGAAGGCGAAGAGCTGATAGAATTCCTGCTGCGGGATGGGATCGAACTTGTGATCGTGGCACTGGGCGCAGCCGACCGAGAGACCGAGCCAGACCGTGCCCGTGGTGGCCACACGGTCGAAGACACTGTCGATGCGGAACTGTTCCGGGTCGATGCCCCCTTCCTGATTGATCTGGGTATTGCGGTGGAAGCCGGTGGCGATGCGCTGGCTTTCCGTGGCGTCGGGGAGGAGGTCGCCTGCGAGTTGTGCGATGGTGAACTGGTCGAAGGGAAGGTCCGTGTTGAAGGCATTGACGACCCAGTCGCGGTACGGCCAGATCTGGCGTGGCGCGTCGATGGAATAGCCATGACTGTCCGCGTAGCGGGCCTGATCGAGCCACCAGCGGGCCCAGCGTTCGCCGAAATGCGGGCTTGCGAGCAGACGCTCCGTGAGATGGAGCCATGCGGTTTCCGGATTGGCGGCGTAGGCGGCGGTGAAGTCCTTCACTTGGTCCGGCGACGGCGGGAGACCAGTAAGATCGAGAGAGAGCCGCCGGATCAGCGTGGCTGGCGGTGCCTGCGGGGCCGGCGAGAGGCCCGTGGTCGCGATGACCGGGGCGAGGAAGTGATCGATGGGGTGGCTGGCGTCCGGTGGAACCGCCGGGGCTTGCGGTGGCGTGAAGGCCCAATGCGGTTCGTAGGGGGCACCCTGAGCGATCCACAAGCGGAGGGTTTCCTTCTGCTGCGCGGAAAGGGGCGTGCGGTGGGCCTCCGGGGGCGGCATGACCTCGTCCGGGTCGTCCGAGACGATGCGGAGCCATGCCGCCGAGAGTTCCGGTTTTCCCGGAGTGATGGCCGGGAGGGATGCGTCATGCGGTGCCGTGGCACCGTCCCGGGTATCGAGCCGGAGGTCAGCCTTGCGGTGCTTGGCATCGAATCCGTGGCAGGAAAGGCATTGTTCCGCGAGGATCGGGCGGACATCGCGGTTGAAGCGGACCGCTTCCGGAGCGGCCGCGGCAAGGGCAAGGGTAGTCTGCAGAAAAAAGGCAGAGCGGAGCATGGGAATGGCTGTAGCCGGGACCGGTGGATCTGCCAAGCCGCTGCATGCTGCGGAAATGCGGGACGTGGAAGCGGCGGGAAAACAGATTGCCGCCGGCGCTTCGGCTTTCTATGACCGCGGGATGATTCTGCTGGCGAATGTTGCGTCTCCCCTTTGGCCCTTTGTGGTGCTGGTGGTCTGTGTCGGTTTCGTGATCCTTGCGATTTCCAGGCTGCGGCTGCATCCGTTTCTGGCATTGATCCTTGCGGCGCTGCTCGCTGGGGTGATGGCGTCGTCGCTGCCCGCCGACCCGAAGAATCCCGGGAAGGGGAAACTGCTGCGCGCCGTCGAGTTGTGCACCGAGGAATTCGGGACGACCGCGGGTAAGCTCTCGATCGTGGTGGGGATGGCGACGCTGATCGGGATGTGCATGATGCAGAGCGGGGCAGCCGACAAAGTGGTGCGGCGGTTTCTGGCGATCACGGGAGAGGCGCGGGCCGGGCTGGCGCTGCTGGCGGCCACCTACTTTCTGTCGATCCCGATTTTCTTCGACACGATGTTCATGCTGATGGTACCGATCGCGATGGCGCTGGCGATGCGGACGGGCGGGAATTTTTCGCTGTACGTGCTGGCGATCTGCGGGGCAGGGGTGACGACGCATTCCATGACCGTGCCGCATCCGGGGCCGCTCATGGTGGTGGAGAATCTGAAGCTGGATACGGGGATCTCGCTGTTTGCGGGGATTCTGGTGGGGCTGATCCCGGTGGGGCTCGGGTGGTTTGCGATGAAGCGGATTGCGGCCGCCAACCATGTGCCCCTGCGGGAGACGCCGAATGCCCCGCTCTCGAGTCTGCGCGCCCTCGTGGACCGGCCCGAGCATGAGTTGCCATCCTTTCTGGCCTCGATTGCGCCCGTGGTGCTGCCGATTCTGCTGATCAGCGGGGCGTCCTTCTTCGAGATCGCGCGTCATGCCTTCGGGCAGGGCAAGGAATGGGCGCAGTTTGCGGGGTCCGGCGGGGAAGAATCTGCCTGGTTCCGTCAGGGGTTTCATCTGTTCGAGTTCATCGGGAACAAGAACATTGCGCTGATGATCGGCGGGTTGCTGAGCATCCTGCTGCTCGTGCGGCAGAAGCGGCTCGGCATGGAGAAAGTCAGTGATCTCATGGGGCCGCCCCTCGAGACTGCCGGGGTGATCATTCTGATTACGGCGGCCGGAGGAGCCTTCGGGTTGATGCTGCGCAATGCCGGGGTGGGCGACGCCATCCGGCATCTGGTGGCCGGGCGCAGCGTGGATCTGATTGTGCTGTCGTGGGTGGTGGCCCTGGTGCTGCGGATTGCGCAGGGCAGTGCGACCGTGGCCATGCAGACGACGTCCGCGATGATTTACCCGTTGCTGGCGGCGGCTCCGCCCGGGTATTCTCCGGTGTACGTGTTTCTGGCGATCGGTTTCGGGGCGTTTGGCTGCTCGTGGATGAATGACAGCGGCTTCTGGGTGGTGTCGCGGCTGAGTGGCTTCACCGAGCGGGAGACCCTGCGGACGTGGACCCTGCTGCTGACGGTGCTGTCGGTGATTGGTCTGGTGGCCACCAAGCTGCTGTCCGTGGTGCTGCCATTTCATCCGTGAATGGGCCGCGCCGGTCGGTGTCCGGAAGGCGCGGAGGGCATCACCAGGAAGTGTCAGGAAGCGAGCTGGACGCGTACTTCGGCGCGTTCGAAGTCGTACGCTTCGAGCAGCGCCATGCGGCGGAAGCCACCGAGTTTGGCGAAGAGGCTGTCCGGGAAGACCTCGATGGCCGTGTTGTAGGCCGAGGCGGCGTCGTTGAAGTAGGCCCGGGCGAGGGCGATGCGCTGTTCGGTTTCGATGAGCTGGGCCTGGAGCTGATTGAAGGAATCGTGCGCGCGGAGATTCGGGTAGTTTTCGGCGAGGTGAACGATGTGGGAGGCGAGGCCGTGGTAATTGGTACCCGGATGGCCAGGCGGGGTGGCTTCCGACTGGGCGCGGAGTTCTGCGAGGGTTTCCTGGACCGACCGTTCGTGCGAGTGCATGCCATCGACGATGCTGACGAGCGGCGGGATGAGATCGGCGCGGCGTTTCAGCTGGACTTCGAGGAGAGACCAGCCCTGGCGGACGCGGTTTCTGGTATCGACGAGGCTATTGTAGATGAGAACCTTCCAGCTGAGGAGCCAGAGAGCTGCGTAGATGGCGGCGGCGGCGAGGCCCCAGAAGATTCCCTGTTCCTGGTCGCGTTCGATGAACGGCGCCCAGCCGGCAATTCCTGCGGCGACAAGACCCGCGAGGCCCCAGCCCGATCGGGAGAATCCGTAGCGGCTGAGGACTTCCTCCTCGGTTTCCGTGGTGAGCAGGTAGAGCGGCGCATGGGGCGCGGCGATGATTTCCGGGGCGACCATGTCCGAGCGTTCGCGGGCTTCGCCGACCACGTAGAGCTGGGTGTGGAGGGGGATTCCGGATTCCACGAACGTGCGCGTCATCGTGGTATTGGCGATCGCTCTGCGGGGACCGCGGCCATAGTACATCGGGTGGGAGGGACCGCAGGTGACCTGGACGAAGCTGAGGGGACGCACTTCCGCTCCTTCCGGGTTGATGCTGATGACGCCCGAGTCGTCCTTGAGGTAGAACGGGGAGGTTTCGCCGCCGTGGTCGATGGTGACGACGCCGGTTTCGACGCGCGTTCTGGTGCGGAGTTGTCCCTGGTTGTCGCGGTAGGTTTCCTGGACGATGCGCCGCCAGTGTTCATCGACGCGCCACTGGTAGTGGACGCAGTGGTGGCCCGCGAGGTAGGAGATGAAGGGGCGTTCCGATTCGGCCGACCCCTTGAGTTCGACGAGGCCGATGAAGACCCCCTGGACGCTGGAAGTCGGCAGGGCCGTGAGCAGGCGGCGCCGTTTATTGGCGCGGTGGCCAGCGAACAGGGCGGCCACTGCGAGAATTGCAGCGCCGGCGGAAATCAGGAGAGGCCCATCGTCCATGGGGGCGCATCAAAGCACGTCCGGCGGGTTTGCCAATTGATGATGATGGGGTGTCCTGACATTCAGTGGCTGGGGGGAGCGGGCGGGTGGAGGAGGTGGAGCAGGCCGATCTGGAAGAAAGCGGTGGATTCCGGATAGGCGTCCCATGCGAGTCGCGGCGGGCGGTCCGGCTGAGCGGGAGCAGTGATGCGGTTGTTGCTGGAGCCGATTTCGCTCAGCAACCGGGTCTGGAGGGCATTGTGGCCGAGGAAAGTGGCGGTGATGGCGAGGGCGCGCTGCCGGGCGGCGGGGTGGTGGGTGGCGCGGCTGAGGAGAGCGAGGGCATGGAGCCAGTGGCCGCTGGCGTAGAGGTTGGCGTGGGCTGGTCCCGGCCCGTGCTGGTAGGTCATGTGGGAGCCCCTGCGGTCGCCGAAGAGCGCCGGGAAGGCCGCGGCGTCCGGTTCCGAGGCGGTGAGGCCGAGCCACAGGTCGGCAGCCTTGCGGGCGGCGGCGAGCCACGAGGGCCGATGCGGGTGTTCGGGGAACGAGAGGCAGCCCTCGGCGAGGGCGGCGATGTTGATGGCATTGACGTTGGCGTAGTCCGTCCATGTGCCGTCCGGGGCCGACGTTTCGGCGAGGGCGTCGAGGGCCTTGGCGGCGAGGGCGGCGAGTCGCTGCGGAGCGGCGGCGGGGTCGAGCGTGATGGGGAAATCCGGGAAGGTGAGGGCGGCCGGGATCAGGCCGAGGGTGAGGTAGGCATGTTCGCCCGGATGTTTCCAGAGAGGCAGACCCGAGTCCGTGCGGATGGTGTAGCCGTGGGACAGGCCGTCGTGCAGGCAGAAGCGGAGGGCGAGAGCGATGGCCTGCTGGATGGCTGGGGCGAGGGCGTCGTGCGGATTGGCGTGGAGCATTTCGCCGAGGGCCCAGACGGCGCGGCCGTTGAAGACGCCGCCGTGGGCGAAGTCGCGGAATTCCGGGCGGCTGAACCAGCCTTTGCCTTCCGTGAGCCATTCACCGGATTCGAACATGCCGTAGCGGAAGGCCCCGGCCGTGTAGTGTTCGCGGCGGCCCTCGGCATCGGGGAGGGCAAAGTTTTCGGCCGACGTGTGCTGGGAAGCGAGGAGGTTGGTGATGACTTCGCGGAGCAGGCCGCTGCGGTGGTCCGGGGCCG
>JBIICE010000310.1:0-3715 GCA_044239025.1 Verrucomicrobiales bacterium | reverse complement strand
GGATGGTTTCACGGGGTTCGAGGGAATCAGGGTTGGGACAAAGGAATTTTATTACGGGCGGAGACGGTGGTGAATCAGTTTACTGGCTGAGGAAACACCGTCTTCCAGTCGTCTTTCATGCTGACAATGGTCCAATTGCGTTTTGGCGCTTCGTCGAGGCCTTTGTCGAGGCGGCCCACCGCAGACGAGCGGTCGTAGGCGAATTCGCGTGCGGCGTCATCGTGGTGGACGAGGAGACCGAAGCGCGGGCCTGGGCCGGAGGTGGTCCATTCGAGCATCTGGAAGTCGCCGTCCGAATTGCCGAAGGCCATGAGGGGTCTCCGGCCGATGTGCTGATGGATGCCGACGGGCTTGCCGGCCTTGTCGTCGATGAAGTTGACTTCGGGGAGTCGGGCGAGGGAAGGCTTGCCGTCGGTCACCTCGTATCTGGTGCGAATGCTGGAGCCGATGACCTGTTCCGGTGGGATGCCGTAGACGCGTTCCGACCATGGGCGCATGAATTCGATGCCCCCGCCGGACACGATGAAGGTTTTGAAGCCATTGGAGCGGAGGAACCCGAGCAGTTCGAGCATGGGCTGGTAGACCATTTCGGTGAACGGGCGACCGGTTTTGGGGTGGCGTGCCGTGGTGATCCAGTCGGCAACCGTTCTCTCGAACTGTTCGGTGGTCATGCCGGTATGGGTGGCCATGATCATTTCGACGAGGGCGTGTTCGCCGCCGGCGAGGGCCTTGGCGGGTTCGCCGCGGAGGACGGAGGCAAAGGGTTCCTTTTCCTTCCATTCCGGGTGATCGGGGGCGAGGGCGCGGACGCGGTCGAAGGCGAAAAACGCCTGAAAGTACATGGGTTGCTCGCTCCAGAGGGTGCCGTCGTTATCGAAGGTGGCGATGCGCTGGGACTGGGGGACAAAGTCCGGGGAGCCTTCGGTGGTGACGCGTGAGACGAAGGAGAGGATGGCCTTGCGGGAGGTGCCATCGTTCCATGAAGGCAGGGGATTTTCCTCGGCGGGGGCGATGACTGGGAGGAGTAAGGCCGTGAGGGCTGGGAGGAGACGAGCGAGTTTCATGGCGGCACTGTGGCGGCGGACTGGAGGCGGGCAAGGTCCGTGATGTGATACGAAAGTTTACCATGCTGCGGGCGGTGGCGTTTCCTGACGGGGTGGATGCGGGTGCAAAAGCCGCCCGTGCGGAACGTATGGGGAAAGGAGAGATGAAAAAAATGGAAGCTGCCGATGCTGGTGGCCGGTCCGGCCGGCGGGAATTCCTGTGGCAGGCGGGTGGCGGTTTGGCAGGGCTGGCATTTTCGCAGATGCTGACGCGGGAGGCTTTGGCGGGGCCAGCCGAATGGAATGGGGGTTTGCATCATCCGGCGAAGGTGAAGCGGGTGATCCAGTTGTTCATGAATGGCGGGGCGAGTCCCATGGACACCTTTGACTACAAGCCGGCGCTGGAGAAGCATCATGGGCAGATGCTGGGGCCCAAGGCGCGGCCCGAGGGGCAGACGGGCGACTGCGGAGCCGTCATGAAGAGTCCCTTTGCCTTTCAGCAGCATGGTCAGTCCGGGCGCTGGGTATCGAGTGTCTTCCCGGAGCAGGCGAAGCACGTGGACCGGATGGCCTTTCTGATGGCGATGACGTCGAAGACGAGCGTGCATGGTCCGGCCAGCTACATGATGAACACCGGCTTTGTGCTGCCCGGCTTCCCCTGCATGGGCGCATGGATTTCTTATGCGCTGGGAAGCCTCAGCCGGAACCTCCCGGAGTTTGTGGTGCTGCCGGACGCACGGGGTCTGCCGTACAACCAGCGGGCCAATTTCAGTGCGGGTTTCCTTCCGGCGCGGCATCAGGGGACCGTGATCCAGGCCGGGGCGGAGCAGCCCGTGCCCGATCTGTTTCCGCTGCGGAAGCGCGCGTTTGCGGGCGGTGACGCTGACCGGGAAGCGATGGAGGTGCTGCGGGTCATGAACCGCCGTCACGCGGAGGAGCGGCCGGAGGACACCCGGTTGGAGGCGCGGTTGGCGAGCTATGAACTGGCAGCGCAGATGCAGCTGAGCGCGCCGGAAGCCTTTGACCTTTCACGGGAATCCGGGCAGACGCGGAAGAATTACGGGATGGAGCGCAAGGAGACGGAAGATTTCGGGCGGCGCTGTCTGCTGGCGCGGCGGCTCATCGAGCGGGGCACGCGGATGGTGCAGGTGTGGAGCGGGCCGCAGGGAGCGGCGGACAATTGGGATAATCACGGCAACATTCAGACTGAGTTGCCGGCGATTGCGGGGAGTGTGGACCAGCCGATTGCGGCCCTGCTGGAGGATCTGGCGCAGCGGGGACTGCTGGATGACACCCTCGTGATCTGGACCACGGAATTCGGGCGGACCCCGTTTACGCAGGGGAGTGCCGGACGCGATCACAACGGCGGCAGCTTCGTGACGTGGCTGGCCGGTGCGGGTATCCGTGCGGGTGCTGCGCATGGCAGCAGCGACGAACTGGGAGGCAAGGCGGTGGAAGGCGTGACCTGGTGTTATGATCTGCACGCGACGGTGCTGCACCTGATGGGGATTGATCATGAACGGCTCGCCTTCCGGACCGCGGGGGTGGACCGACGGCTGACCGATGTGCATGGTCACGTCATCCGCGGCATTCTGGCCTAGTGCCGTGCTGCTGCCGCGGGTGCTGGACCCGCCGAGCAGCGGCTGGGTTGCCGTGGGGAAGCCCGGTCCGTTCAACCGTCTGCAGTGTGCGATTGACGGGGGAATGCGGGGCATGGAAGGCAGGCCGATGCGCAAGACTATTCTTACAGCACTGTTGTCGCTGGCCTCGGCTGGCATGATGCAAGCCCAGGATGGCAAAGGTGCCGCGGCCGTTCCGGCCGAGCCGACCGCTTCCGATGTCGGCTATGCCCTCGGCTGCCTCATCGGCAAGAACATTTCATCGCAGGGTCTCAAGCCCGACTTCGAAGCTCTCGTCAAGGGTCTCAAGGAGACCATGGAAGGCAAGAAGCCGACGCTGAGCGACCAGCAGCTGCAGGAGACGATCCAGAAGCACCAGATGGCCGCTGCGGCGGCAGCTGGACCGAAGAATACCGAGGCGGGCAAAGCATTTCTCGACAAGAACGCGAAGCGCGAGGGCGTGAAGACGACCGCGAGCGGGCTCCAGTATGAAGTTCTCAAGGCAGGGGAAGGCGCCAAGCCGGCTGCCACGGACACAGTCAAGGTGCATTATCATGGCACCCTGATCGACGGCACCGTCTTCGACAGTTCCGTGGAGCGTGGAGAACCGATTTCGTTTCCGCTGAACCGCGTCATCAAAGGCTGGACCGAAGGAGTTCAGCTCATGCCGGTGGGATCCAAGTACAAATTTGTGATTCCGTCGGATCTGGCTTATGGAGCGCAGGGCGCGGGTGGCAAGATTGGGCCGAATGCCACGCTCATTTTCGAGGTTGAGCTGCTCGCCATCGAACCGGCCGCGGCCAACTGAACTGGGCAGCACCTCAGGAATTCCCAGGAGGCCCCGGAGTCTGCGCTCCGGGGCCTCTTTCTGTTCCGTGGGTCGGATATGGGCCTGTGCTGGACATCGGGGAGGAACTGCGTCACAGGTCAGGATCATGACTGTTTCCGATTCCACTGTGCCTGCTGTCCGCCGCGCCACTTTTGCGTGGGACCGCTGGGCGGTGGTGTGTGCGCTGGCAGGTCTGATTGCGCTGATTCCGGCGTATTTCGTCC
>JBIICE010000098.1:0-14872 GCA_044239025.1 Verrucomicrobiales bacterium | reverse complement strand
TGTGGCTTCACCGCCACGCGGATGCCTGTGATCACGAAGTTCCCTCCGGCGTGACCGGGTCCGCCACCGGGGAGGCTCTCATGGGGGAGAGTTTCGAGGCGCAGAGCGGCGAGCGATTCCGGAGCGGGGAAAGACAACGTAACCGTGTCCTTAGCGGTGGATTTTGGAATGGTCACCGTACCATCGCCTGCCGTCTCCGCGGCGAGGCCGGCTGCGGACTGCACGGATGCGGGAATGGATGGCTGCCATGACACTGGATTCCGGAGTGAGGCGGCCCATGCTGCCGCGGCCTGCACCACGGCATCGGCGGGATTCTCGAGGCTCGCCTCCAGCTCCTTCAGTTTCCGTTCCAGAGCTTCCTTCTGTTTGCGCTGATCCGCGGTGAGGACGGAAAGCAGCGGAGCTTCGTCCCGCTGGTCGTTGTCCGCCGAGTTATTGAAGAAGGCGAACAACTGGAAGTATTCATGCTGCGTGATGGGATCGTACTTGTGCGTATGGCACTGCGCGCAGGCCATGGACGTTCCCATCCACACGGAAAAGGTCGTGTTGACCCGGTCCACGATGGCGGCATTGCGGAATTCCTCGTCATTCGTGCCGCCCTCGCTGTTGGTCATGGTATTCCGGTGGAAGGCGGTGGCCACCAGCTGGTCCTCGCGGGCAGCCGGCAGGAGATCCCCGGCGAGTTGTTCGATGGTGAACTGATCGAACGGCTGGTTGGCATGGAACGCCCTGACGACCCAGTCGCGGTACGCCCAGATGGTCCGCGGAGGGTCGTCCGCATAGCCGGCGGAATCCGCGTAGCGCGCCAGATCCAGCCATTGACGCGCCCAGTGCTCCCCATAGGCGGGAGACGCCAGCAGCCGGTCAAGGAGACGTTCCCATGCATCGGGACGCGGGTCGTGGACAAAGTAATCGACATCCTCCGGCGACGGAGGCAAACCGGTGAGGTCGAGAGTGGCCCGCCGGATCAGCGTGGCGCGGTCCGCCTCGGGCTGCGGCTCCAGACTTTCCTTCGCGAGCCGGTCATTGATGAAGGCATCGACCGGGTGAGTTCCGGGACGCGGAAGCTCGCGCTGCACCGGACGTTCGTAGGACCAGTGCTTCGCATAGGAAGCACCCTGGGAAACCCAGTCGCTGACCACCTTGATTTCCGCGGCGCTGAGTTTTTTGCCCGACTGTGGAGGCGGCATGAGATCGTCCGGGTCGTGCGATTTCATGCGGAGGAGGATTTCGCTTTCCTCTGGTTTTCCGGGTACGACGGCGCGGGTTCCGCCGAGGTCCATGAAGGCGCCTTCGGCCGTATCGAGGCGCAGGCCGCCGCTGCCCTTGGGTCCGCCCTTCCGCTCGGCCTCGTCGGGTCCGTGGCAATGGAAGCAGTTGTTGGCGAGCAGGGGCCGCACCTGTTCGTTGAACGACACCGTGTCGGCGCCAGCCAGCGAGGTCACCAGCGGCCCCAGCAGAATCGAGAATCTCAGGCTCATGATTGAAAAGGGAAGACGGTCGGCGGGTTTTTGCGCCTCAGCAGTTACGCTTCTGACTGGAAACATCTTCGCGCTCAATGAAATTTCCCGGAGCGTCGCCAGCCTCGTTCAGCGGCCGGGGAAGCTGTGCGCCAGCAGCGCACCCAGTTCACGGATGCCTGCCGCCGTGATCACCAGTTTCTCATCCTGAGGCGGGAGGGAGAAGGCGCGAACGTGGATGAACGCGGGATCGGCGGCCGCGAGAGCAGCGATGTCTGCCGTGACATCGATGCGGTCGAGGCCATCGGATTCCGCGGGGGGTTGCTGGCTCACGATCCAGGGCAGGTTCGGCAGACCGAGGTCCGCGCGGCTTTTCTGCACGGTCTGGCGCAGCCATGCCGCGGCCTTGCGTCGGTATGGGCCGAAAGACATGTCATTTTCGCCGGCGTGGTGGAAGATGCCCGCCAGTTCCACCGCGTGCCCCTTCGCTTTGAGATCGTCGATGGCCGTGCGGATGAAGGCGATGAACTTCGGATAGACGTGGCGTTCCGCAGCCGTGGTTCCCTCGGGGGTCCAGTCATTCATCTGCGAACCGCTGTCGGTGAACTTGGCGATCGCGATATTTCCGGCGACTCTGCTGCGGAGGGCGGCACCGAAGCTGAGTTCCGGGCCGAAGGTATCGTAGCAACCGGCCGGCGCGAGCGGTTCCCAGCCATGCGAGACGCGGTGGCCTGCCCCGATGCTGTAGCGGTAGGCGATCGTGTGATTCTCGCGCAGCAGTTCCGCGCCACCGGGCAGGGCCCTGAGGTCCTCGCGGAAGGCACGTTCGCCCTCCATGTTGCGGAATCCGGAAAGCACGAAGAGCTTCACCTTGCTGCCTGCATCGTAGGGCCATGACTTGAGTGGGCGGGAGGTTGTCACCGGCTTTCCGATCGACTGCAGGTAGGCGTCGGCATGGTTCACGCCGTGCTCGAGTTGCCCCAGCGTTCCATAATGGTAATGCAGGCCCGCGCCGCCGCCGATTTCGACGGCATCGTGTGAGGTGGGCACATATGTGGAGAGCGGATCCGATGCCACGACTGACATCTGTCCTTTGCGGATGGCGTACATGTTCTCCCGGTTGTCCATGCCCCAGATCGTCTTCGTGCAGAGTTCCCCGAGGTAGCAGCGCAGTCCCGGGACTCCCAGATCGCGCCGCCAGCAGGCAAGGAAGCGCTGCAGATTCGCGCCGTACGCGCCGCGGAATTTCTCATCGAACATGTCGTTCTCGCCCTGATGCCACATGAAACCCTCGATCCGGTACGGCAGCCTGCGCCGGTCGAGTTCCGCCAGCGACGACCGCACCAGCTGCAGGGCCAGCGGGTAGAGTTTGAATCCACCTGGTTCGTCCGGATTCCAGTCGGCACCAAGAGTCGTGCCTCCGGCTGCGCACTTGATGATGGCGACCCTGGCACCAGTTTCCCGGGTGACGCGCCGCGCGAAACTCAGTTCCGGTCCCACGACTTCGTCCACAGGCTGCAGGGCCACCCATCCGCCTGATTCCTTCTTCTCTTCCCGTCCGAGAACGTACGAAAAGAGCACCTCTTCCTGAGGTCGATCCAATCCGGCGAAGGGCGGGAATTTCCGGATGTCGGGCGCCTTTGAATCCGACCCTGCCATATTCGACTGACCGGCGAAGATGAAGACCCGGACTGGTTCGGCTTCCGCCGGCGGGTCCGCAGCATGGACCGCGGCGGCCGTCACCAGCGCAAGGACAAGGGTCGCGAATCGTTTTCTCATGGTCGCCCTTTCCCGCGATTCCGCCCGCCCGCCAGCCCGCACCTCCGGAATTGATGCCCGCGGAAAGCGGAACGGCCGCCCCCCCGTTCGCAGGGAAGCGGCCGTTCCTTTTTCGGGTCCCCAAATCGATCAGTAGCGGAGACGGAAGAACATGCGGCCCGGGCCGGCGGTGATGACCGCGCTGTTTCCGACGGTGGGGAGCGTACTCCATGAGCCGGCTGACATGCTTTCGCTGGCTTCGAGGGTGTACGGCGTTCCGTTCGGGCTGACGTCCGGCCAGCTCAGTGTGATCTGATTTCCACTGACTGACGTGACCACGAGCGGATTGATGGCACTCTCGGTGACCGGTGGTGGTTCCGGCTGCGGCACACCGACCGGAATGGCCGTTCCCTTGGGTCCACCGAGGGCGATCATTTCGTCATCCGTGAGGCGGCCGGCGCGGATCTGAATGGAATCGACCCACATTTCGCGGCGTTCGTCCTGGTCGCCATCCGCGAAGAGGATCGCGGTCGGCTTGAGGGCACGGCGGTCGCCATCGAGGGCCTGGCCGAAGGTCCAGTCGTCCTGCTTGATGCCGTCGACGAACTTCGTGACGACGGGCGGACTGGCCGCGAGATCATAGGAAACCACCATACGGTGCCATGCTCCGGCCGTGAACTGGCCGGTGCCCACGTAGCCGAGATTTCCCTGACCGAAGTTATTGCCCTGCCAGAAGAGGTCTCCATCATCCGTATTGGCGAGCGAATTGATCTGAATGAGCGACGCAGCGCCGGGGCCGGTAGTGCCGACGTAGACATCCATGATGAGCGTGTACTGATTGACCCGGGTGCCGCCGCCATTTGGCTTGATGCCGTGGTCCATGACGTAGCCGATCTGGCGGATGACATCGCCTGGAACCTTCATGATGCGGGCATCGCGGCCATTGATGGGCGGGACACCGAGTGCCGAGCAGATCCCGAACTCAGTTCCGGCTTCCGTCAGTCCGCCGGGGCCATCGAAGTACGCGAGCGGTTTCCCGATCGAAGCCGCCAGGTTACCGCGTTCAAAGTCCCACTGGCCCGTCACACTGGATTTGGGAATCACGACCGGAATTCCTTCCGCTTTCGGTTCACCGAGCAGATACATTTCGGCATCGGTGAGCTTGCCCTCGCGGATCTGAATGGAATTGACGAACATTTCGCGGCGCTCGTCCTGGTCGCCATCGGCGAAGAGGATCGCGGTCGGCTTGAGAGCGCGGCGGTCGCCATCGAGCGCCTGACCGAACGTCCAGTCGTCCTGTTTGATGCCGTCGACGAACTTCGTGACAACGGGTGGATTGGCCGCGAGGTCGTAGGCCACGGCCATGCGGTGCCATGCTCCCGCGGTGAATTGCCCCGTGCCCACGTAGCCCTGATTGCCCTGCCCGAAGTTGTTGCCCTGCCAGAAGAGGTCGCCGTCGTCCGTGTTCTCGGGTGAATTGATCTGAATGAGCGAGGCGGCGCCTGGTCCGGTGGGAGCCACATAGACATCCATGATGAGGGTGTACTGATTGACCCTGGTGCCACCGCCATTCGGCTTGATGCCATGGTCCATGACATAACCGATCTGCCGGACGACGTCGCCGGGAACGCGCATGACCGTGGCATCCTTGCCTCCGATGAGGGGAAGGTCGCCAAACTCACTGATTTTTCCGAACTGGGTGCCGGATTGGGTCAGACCACCCGGGCCGTCGAAATAGGTGAGCGCCTTGCCTACATTGGCGTTGAGGTTTTTCTGATCGAAGTCCCACTGACCGGTCACGGTGGATGCGGGGATCTGCAGCGGGATACCCGCGGCGGTTGGCCCGCCGAGCGCGGCCATTTCCGCATCCTTGAGCTTACCCGAGCGGATCTGTATGGAATTGACCCACATGCGGCGGCGTTCGTCCTGGTCGCCATCGGCGAAGAGGATCGCGGTCGGCTTGAGGGCGCGGCGGTCGCCATCGAGCGCCTGACCGAACGTCCAGTCGTCCTGCTTGACGCCATCGACGTACTTGGTGACGACCGGCGGGGAAGCGGCGAGGTCGTAGGCGGCGATGACGCGGTGCCATTCGCCAGCCGTGAATTTCCCGGTGCCCACGTATCCCTGATTGCCCTGACCGAAGTTATTGCCCTGCCAGAAGAGGTCGCCGTCGTCCGTGTTGTTGAGAGAATTGATCTGCAGCAGCGAGGCGGCTCCGGGGCCACTGGTGTCCACGAAGACATCCATGATGAGGGTGTACTGATTGACCCGGGTGCCGCCGCCGTTCGGGGCAATGCCGTGGGTCATGACGTAGCCGATCTGCCGGACGACATCGCCAGGCACTTCCATGATCCTGGCATCCTGGCCGCCAATGGGGGCGATGCCGAGGGCCGACGTCGTTCCGAACTTCGTACCCGACTGCGTGAGCGGATCAAAGTACTGCAGGGCCTGACCGATGGTAGCCGAGAGGTTGCCGCCTTCGAAATCCCACTGCCCTGTTACGGTCGTGGCAGAACCTCCGCTGACATTGATGCCGAAGTTCCAGCTGTTCTGCCAGGCAGCGCCGCCGGAGTCGCCGTAGTTGAGCTGCACGAGGTTATCGGGAGTCGTGCGGTTGGGATTGGGATTGAAGGTCACTTTCACGAGCGGAGCGGTCCGCGTCACGGTGGGAGCGACCGTGGTGCCATTGAGCTTCATCTGAACGCTGGCGGCGGGCACGGTGACGGATTCTCCGTCGCGGATGATCGCCTCGATGGGTGCCGCGGCATTGTTGCCGGCGGATCCCGGCACGGGCTTCACTTCGGCTACGTATGGTCCCCTGGCGTTGGCCACCGTGGTCTGCGCATAACTCCGGATGGCCGCCGGATTCGTGGTGTCATTGACCAGAATGCGTTCCTCGCCACCGAGACCATCGCTCTTGATGGTGTACCACTGCAGGTTCGCGCCGCGGCCGGTTTGCCAGTAGAGTACGCGGAAGGGGTAGAGGCCGGCCGCGCTGACTTCCACAGTCCACTGGTTTTCATTCTTCTGATTTCCCCCGAATGCCGAGGTCACGGTGCGGGCGTATTCGCCGACTTTGAGGCCGAAATAGTCCCTTGGGTTGCGGGCCACGAAGACAGCGTAGTTGTCGTCGTCGTTCACGTCCGTCCGGTCCGCGCCGACGCAGACGCCGAATTTATGTGTACCCACGGGAAGGTCGAGGTAGCCGACCACTTCGACCACGAATTTATTGGTGTGGAAATTGCTTCCTGGGATCCCCGGGAACATTTCCGGGGTGAAGCTCGTGAGGTAGTTTCCGTCGGCGAGGAGATCGAAGGGGATGCCATCCCGCTCGAAGTTCACCGCAGTCACCTCGTGACTGCCGCCTGGCGCAAGGCCTGGAATCGCCTCGTTGGGGATGGGTGAACCGACCGCATCGGTCAGGGTTCCATTGATCTGCTGGAGTGCCCGCAGAAAACTGTTGGGCACATCCTCCGTGTCGGGTGCCTGAGCCACGCGTACCGTGAATCCGCGGACGGTCGAAGAACCGGCCGGGAGGGCCGCCCCCGTGGGCAGCGGCACTGCTTCCGCCATGGGCGCAAGCATCATTGTCAGTAGAAGGGACAGTCGTCGGATCCTCAGGATGGACGGGGGTCTGGGAGTTCGATTCATCAGCATGGCGCGGTACTTCTTGGTATGTTGCCTCAGCACGGCAGCCAATCCCGGAGGGATCGGTTCTGCCGTGATTTATGAACAAATTATGAATCGCCAGAGGGTGGCGGCACAAGCATTCTCGGGCATCCCGGCGTCAGGGGTTCCCCTATCGAGTGAGCATCGGCCTCCTGATCCCTCGTAGGGGAGCGTGGTCAGGCATGGTGCTGATGCGGCGGAGATCCTGTCCGGAAACGCGCGGATTTAGCGCTTCCGCAGTGCCGCGGACGGGGCTACGGATTGCCATGCTGCTGTCTCTTTCGTCCCGGATTCTAACAACTGTTGATGCGCGCTGTCTTGGGAGGCTGGCATGGAACTTCGGGTTCCGCGGAGCGCGTTCGGTCATGCTGTTCCGGAAACGGCTGCGGGAAGGGATTGTTTTTCCGCCGTTTCTGTACGTGAGCATTCTCAACAGCTGCAACCTGCGCTGTCAGGGTTGCTGGGTCGATGTGGCGTCGCCGCGCGAGATGATTCCGCTCGATGAGTTGAACCGCCTTGTGAACGACGCGCGGGAGCACGGAAATTCCTTCTTTGGCATTCTTGGCGGCGAGCCATTCCTTCATCCGGAGCTGTTCGACTTCCTTGCGCAGCACCCGGACTGCTACTTCCAGGTGTTCACGAATGGGCAAATGATCACGCAGAAGGCGGCCCGCCGGCTTCGTCAGCTGGGCAATGCCACACCGCTGGTGAGCATTGAGGGTACGGACAAGGTTTCCGATCTGCGCCGCGGCAACCGCGATGTCCTCGACCGTACGCTGCGCGGTCTGCGCCACTGCCTTGAGGAGCGGCTCCTCACGGGAGTGGCCACGAGCCTGTGCCAGACGAACATCGATGACCTCCTCACGGAGGCATGGCTCCGCAAGCTCATCACGTGGGGCGTGCACTACACCTGGTACCATACCTACCGTCCGGTCGGGCCCAAGATTTCGCCGGAACTGGCCCTGCGCCCGGAGCAGATCACGGCAGTGCGGCGTTTTGTGGTGGAAAAACGCGCCACCATTCCCATCGCCATCATCGATGCCTACTACGACCACCGTGGCGAGGCGCTTTGTCCGATGGCCACGGGGGTGAGCCATCACATCAGTCCTTCCGGAGCTGTCGAACCCTGTCCGATCATCCAGTTTGCGAAGGAAAACGTGCGCGACGACCGGGGAATCTACCGCGTGCTCACGGAGTCGGCTTTTCTGCGCGATTTCCGGGAGACGGCGGCGCGCCACACCCGGGGCTGCCTTGTCCTTGAGCGTCCGGATCTCGTCAAAGCGCTCGCGGCGCGTCATTCCGCCGCGGACACCACGCAGCGCCGCACGGCTGTTGCGGAACTGGATGCCATGACCCCGCGCACGAGTCAGTACCGTCCGGGGGAGGAAATCCCCGAAAAGCACTGGATGTACCGGATCGCGAAGAAGTATTTCTTCAACGACTTCGGAGTCTATGGGCAACTCGACCGGAACGGTCCGGCTCAGCCTTCGGGCGTATAGCCCATCACAATTTCAAATCGGGCGGACAATTCGCCGGTGCGGCTGCCTTCGAGGGCAGCGAAGGGGACCGTGACTGCGGCCTGCTTCTCGGGGCTGCCGAGATTCTTCCAGATGCCATCTGCGGCATTCTGCGGGTGGTCCTTCACGTAGCACTGGGTCGTCCACTTCTCCCGACCCTTCATTTTGACCGCGAAGTGAATGTGCGGGGCCCGTCCGGGATATGACACTGGCTTGATGGTCCGGAAGACATACTCGCCGGTGCTTCCGGTCAGAAAGCGACCGAAGCTCTGGAAGTTCCGGTCGCGCTTTTCCTGATCTCCGCCGGATCCGGTGTGACGGTAGACGCCCGTGCTGTCGCACTGCCAGATTTCCACGAGCGCATTGCGGATCGGTTGCCCGTCCGGGCCGAGAATCCGGCCGCTCAGCCATGTGACGTCGCCGATGGCGGGGGTGGTGCCGTCATTGATCACGAGGAGATCGTTATCGGTATCGAGCGGGAGTTTGTCCGGGTAGAAAGGTCCTTCGGTCTGCTTCGGCGTCTGCAGGAGGGCCTCGGCGAAGGCACCGGGCACGGCCCAGAACGGCGCGGCAGTCGCCATGCGGCGCAGAAATTCCCGACGGCAGGAGAGCGACTTGCGGACAGTGATCAGATTCATGATGCCGATACTGCCAGCAGTTCAGCCGTCAGGACAACGATTTCCCGCCACGCATCCACGCTGTCCGCGGGCCGGGGGAAAAGCACTTGCCGCTGCCCCCTGTGCAGCGTTTGCTCCGGCTTTCCCCGCATTCCCGTTCAACCCCCCAGCCAACTGTCATCAAACCATGTGGAAAGGCCGATTTCAGCAGGAAACCTCCGGGCTCGTGCAGCGCTTTGGAGAGAGCATCTCCTTTGACTGGCGGCTCTACCCGCACGACATCGCCGGGTCGCTGGCTCATGCTGCAGCGCTGCACAGGGCGGGTATCCTCAGCAGGAAGGAACTCCAGGAGATCACGAAGGGCCTCAAGGGCATCAGGGAGGACATCGACGCCGGGAAATTCGAATGGCGCACCGCCCTTGAGGATGTGCACATGAACATTGAAAGCGCTCTCACCCAGCGCATCGGCCCGGCCGGAGCCAAGCTCCACACGGCCCGCAGCCGCAATGATCAGGTGGCCCTCGACGTGCGCCTCTACGCCCGCAGCGAAGTCACAACCATCATCGGCCTGCTGCGCGGGCTTCAGCAGGCTCTTGTCACCTGCGCGGACGCCAACCGGGATGTCATCATGCCCGGCTACACGCACCTCCAGCGCGGGCAGCCGGTACTTTTCGCCCATCACCTGCTCGCATGGACGGAAATGCTGGAACGCGATGCCGAGCGCCTCTCCGATGCACTCCGCCGCATCAATGTGATGCCTCTTGGTTCCGGAGCCCTCGCCGGTTCCACCATCGTGCTCGACCGCGAATTCGTGGCGCAGCAACTGGGATTCGAGCGTGTTTCCCGCAACAGCATGGACGCAGTGGCCGACCGCGATTACCTCGCGGAAGTGCTCTTCGCCCTCGCCCTCTGCGGCACGCATCTTTCCCGCATGAGCGAGGACATCATTCTCTGGGTCACTGCTGAATTCGGTTTCGTCACATTGAGCGATGCCCACACGACGGGCTCGAGCCTGATGCCGCAGAAGAAGAATCCGGATGTCGCCGAACTCACCCGTGGCAAGACAGGCCGGCTCTACGGCAATCTCCTGAGCATCCTCACGCTCCTCAAGGGACTGCCTCTGACGTACAACCGGGACATGCAGGAGGACAAGGAACCGCTCTTCGATTCCATCGACACGATGCAGCTGACGCTCGCAGTGTTCACGGAAATGATCGCCGGCATGAAGGTCAATGCCGAGCGCGTGCGGGCGGCGGCGTCCGATCCCTTCCTGCTGGCGACCGACCTGGCGGACTGGCTTGTCCTCAAGGGAGTTCCCTTCCGCCAGGCGCACGAGATCATCGGCCGACTCACGGCTCACAGCCTTGCCACGGGCATTGCCTTTCCGGACCTCCCGCTCGGGGACTACCGTCAGTTCAGTCCGGTTTTCGACGACAGCGTCTACCGTGTCCTCCAGCTGGAACAGGCCCTCAAGGCACGCATGGCCACCGGGGCGCCATCGCCCGCGAATGTCCGCAGAGAAATCTCCCAGTGGAAACGCCGACTCGGCAAAGCATCGTCAGGTCAACGGTCCACGAAAGCACGCTGATTCTACCCGCATCCCCCCTCCAAGGACTCACCCGCCATGTTCTTCGCCCCTCTGCTGAAGCTCCGTGACCAGCTCACCCGGAAACGCCACGCCCTCACAGTCGACGAAGAGAAACCCTTCCTTTCCCACCTCGAGGACCTCCGCAAGACCCTCACCCGCATTGTCCTGACCCTCATCTTTGCCGTGGTCGGCTGCTTTGTGTTCAATGAATGGTTTTTTGACCTCGTGCGCGATCCACTCCGCCGGGCCGGACTGGAGGAACCGAAGGAACGGAAGCTTCCCGAGGCCATCACGGTTCTGCCGGAGTCGGATCAGCAGCGCACATGGTGGCGGATCCACAATGCTGCGCGTGGCGCGTCGGCCCTTGAAGGGGAGCAGCGGAATCTCTTCATGGAAATGGCCGCTCCCGATCCGCTCACGCGCCAGTTTGCGGAAGCCGTGCTGCTGCACCACGCCGCTTCCATGGTCCCGGAGAAAGTCCGCGAAGACTACCTCGTCAGATACTCGGCTCTGCTTCCGGCGGCCGACGGAGCCACGGTGCTTGGCTACACGCGCCAACTCATCAAGGCGGGCACCAACCCGGACCTCAACGTTCCCTTGGACATGGTGGAAACGGAGGCGTTCGCACCGGCGGAAAGCTTCATGCTCTCCATGAAGCTTTCCCTCTTCGCAGGCATCATCGTTTCCTTCCCTTTCCTGCTGTACTTCCTGCTCGAATTCATTCTGCCGGGGCTGACCGACCGGGAACGGAAACTTCTCTGGCCGTCCCTTGCGGTCGGGTTCGGTCTCTTCCTCACCGGGGTGCTCTTCGCATTTTATTTCGTGACGCCGCGCGCTCTCGAATTCTTCCATGAATACTCCGCCAGCATCGGCATCCGCGACCGCTGGCGCATCGGACAGTACATCTCTTTCGTGACCACGTTCTGCCTGATCTTCGGACTCGCCTTCGAGTTGCCCGTCGTGGTCATGGCCATGGTCAAGCTTGGCCTGCTCGAGTCCACCACCATGCGGCGCACCCGCTCGTGGGCGGTCATCATCATCCTCGGGGCCTCGGCCGTCCTCACTCCCACGGGTGACATGCTCACCATGTCCATGCTGGCCCTACCCATGATCGTCATGTACGAGGCCTGCATCTGGCTGGCGGTCCTGCACGAACGCAAGGAACGGAAGCTCGAAGAAGCCGAACGCGCCGCCGACATGGCCCGCCGCGCGAGCTTCGTCCCGGCTTCTCCCGTCCCGGCTCGGACCGAAAACGATTCCGCTTCCGACCCGTACGCCTCGTATCATTCGGATCACCACGACAGCCACCACGACAGCCACCACGGGCACGGCACTGGGGAGGCAGGGCACACGCCATGGCATCCGCATCATCCGGACCCGGAAACCCAGAGCCCGGACGCGGAATACGAACAGTACCTCCGCGAACACGCGCACCTCTACGACCATCACCATACACATCCGGAGAACACCCCGGCCGAGGACCGGCTCGAGGATTCTCCCGCGGATCCCAACCCGGAAACCGGGAGCCCGTCCCATGAGTCGGACAAATCCCCCGGAATCGCCGACGGTCAGCCTGCGGAACAGGCTGTCCCCCCGGAACCGGAGACCCCATCCAGCGGCGACTCGACTCCCGGCAGCGAACGCGCTGACTCGGCAGGCCCGGACGGACCCGGAGAACCGGATCAGCGCCGGCTCCATCCGGACTGATCCCCGAACCCCGGCAACGTCTCCTCATGTTCACTGGAATCGTTGAAACCACCGCCACGGTCGCTTCGCTTGCTCCCACCGATGGTGGTGCACGGCTTGTGCTGGAGGGCGTCGCCTTCGCCGCGGAACTCGCCATCGGGGAAAGCGTCGCGGTGAATGGCTGCTGCCTGACCGTTGTCTCCACCGGTCCGCAGAGCGCCTCGTTCGACCTCCTGCGTCAGACCCTCGACGTCACCAATCTTGGGGCCGTGACTTCCGGTCAGTTGGTCAATCTGGAACGCGCGCTCGCGGCGGGAGCACGCCTGAGTGGTCACTTTGTGCAGGGACACATCGACGAGACTGCGGAAGTCCTGCGCTATGAGCCATCGGGCAGCGACCACGTGCTGACGGTCCGCATACCGCCGGGCCGCGCCGGACTCCTCATTCCGCGTGGATCCATCACGGTCGATGGGGTTTCGCTCACGATCGCCTCGCTCCGGCCCGATGCCTTCACCTGCTGGATCATTCCGCATACCCACGGGGTCACTGCGCTCCACAGTTTTTCCGCGGGACGATTGGTGAACCTGGAATTCGATATGATGGTCAAGGCCATCGACCACATCCTGGCGCTCCGCGCGGAACCATCAGGCGTAGCGCGCGAAGAAGCGCAGTGAGTCGGCGAAGTGGCGTCGCCAGTACGGCCATTCATGGCCTCCGGGGAATTCCTCGTACTGATGCGGAATGCCTGCCGCGGACAAGGTGGCGGCAAGCTCGCGGTTGTCTCCCAGCAGGGCGTCGTCCGTACCGCAGTCGAAACGGAACGGCGGCAACTGTCCGCGCCGCGCCCGCATGATTTCGGCGAGGCTGTCCTCCTCCGCCGGAATGCCACAGCGGGAAAGATCCTCCTCCGCGAAGGAGGCCAGTCCCTGAAATGAGGTCACGGCGGAATGTGCCGACGCGGCCCGCACCGCACCGCCATGCAGTGCCGCCAGCCGCAGCGCGCCATAGCCACCCATGCTGAGCCCGCTCAGAAAAACGGACTGCTCCAGCGGCAATTCCGGGACGGCAGCACGCGCCGCCTCCGGCACCTCCCGCATGATCCACGCCGCATAATCCTCTCCGGAACTATGCCGGGCATACCCCGAACCGTCTCCCCACAGGCCATCCGACGGCATCGCCAGCACCATCGGGGGAATCTCGCCCGCGCGGATCAGTTCCGCCGCCGTGCGGTGCGCGGCCCCTTTGAGGGCCCACGCCCAGTGACTTCCGTACACTCCATGCAGCAGAATCACGAGCGGCATCGCCCGATCCTTGCCTTCCTCCGGTATCCACAGGGAAAGATCGGCACGCCGCCGCAGCGCCGCACTCTTCACGGTGACCCAGCGCAACCCATCCGACTCAAGGGCCGGGTCGGAAACTTCGATCGTGCGGAATGCCTGCCGGGTGCTCATCTGGGTGCTCTGGGGGTTGCTCCTCATGCGGTGCCTCATGCGCCGGGAAAGACAATCACGCCCTTCGCATTGCGCCCGCTCATCATGTCATCGACAGCGGCCCCCACTTCCTCCAGGGGATACTGCCGGGTCACCAGTTCATCGAGCCGCAGGCCCCCGTTTTCGTAATGCTGGAACATCCTCGGAAAATCGCGCGACGGCAGGCAGTCGCCATAAAGCGGCGTCACGTAGAATTTGTTCCACATGAACTGAGGCATCGGCACAGCGACGGTTTCGTTGCAGCCACTCACCTGGAGCGCCATCCCGCCATTGCGCACGAGCTGGAGCGGCAGAAAGACGAGCGCGGCCGCACTCGTCGCTTCGAAGGCAAAGTCCGCTCCCCGGCCATCACTGAGCGACTTCAGCCACGGCACCGCGGCGGCACCATCCGGATCTCCTGGAGGCATCGCGAAAACGTGCGTCGCCCCGAATTTCTCTGCATTCTCAAGGGCGGTCTCCCGGGAATCGATGGCCGCAATGACCCTCGCACCGGCGAGCCGGGCAGCCTGAATCACATTCAGCCCCACCCCGCCGCAGCCCACGACCGCCACCACCGCCCCGGCAGGAACCTTCGCCACATTCATCACGGATCCATAGCCGGTCATCACTCCACAGCCCATGATGCAGGCACTCGCAAAGGGAATAGCCTCCGGCAGCCGCGTCACCGCCGCCTCCCGCACCAGCGCCAGCCCGGAGAGCGTGCCGAGATTGAAGGAACGGTCAATCGGCTGACCATTCCAGAGGGTTCCCTCCGGCCGCGCATGCCCCGCGGAGCGCTCCATGACGTAGGCCGGTCTGCTTGCTTCACAGAGTACCGGATGACCATCACGGCACTGAAAACAGCATCCGCAGGGAATCGCCCAGTTGAGCACAACCCGGTCGCCTGGCTCCACGGACGGCACGCCGGCACCCACCGACTGGACCACTCCCGCGCCTTCATGCCCCATGATCAGGGGGCGTCCCCACCGCAGCGAGGCATGATCGGTATGACAGATCCCGCTGGCCCGCATGGCCACCAGCACTTCGCCGGGCGCAGGATCTCCGACTTCAATTTCTTCCAGCGACATGCCTCCCCGACCGTCGGCGA